>JBBQAH010000076.1:0-13970 GCA_038316145.1 Burkholderiales bacterium | reverse complement strand
CTACCCAGGTGACGCCATTGCCGCAGCGCCCACACGGCCACGCTAGAATCCTGCCTGCTGCGGGTGTAGTTCAATGGTAGAACGGCAGCTTCCCAAGCTTCATACAGGGGTTCGATTCCCCTCACCCGCTCCAGATTTTTTGTCGCCAAAGGCCCCGATGCGGGGCCTTTTTTGATGGTGCGCTGCCCTGGCCGCCAACTTGCCCATGACAAGCTCGCCCGACTTCCCGCCCCTGCCCACAGCGACGGCCACTCCTCTGCTTGCCGACCCGCACCCACCCGGCACCGCCCCGCGGCCGATCCGCAGCTTTGTGCTGCGGGCGGGCCGCATGGGCAGCGGCCAGGTGCGGGCGCTGGCCGACCTGGGTCCGCAGTTTTTGCTGCCCTACCAGGCGCAGCCGCTGGACTGGGCGGCCGCTTTTGGCCGCAGCGCGCCCTGTGTGCTGGAGATCGGCTTCGGCATGGGCCAGGCCACGGCCGAGATCGCGGCGGCCTGGCCCGGCACCAACTTTCTCGGCATCGAGGTGCACGAGCCCGGCGTGGGCGCGCTGCTGCGCGAGATCGGTGAGCGCCGACTGGACAACTTGCGCCTGGTACAGCACGACGCCGTCGAGGTGCTGGCGAACATGATGGCGCCGGCCAGCCTGGCCGGTGTGCACATCTACTTTCCTGACCCCTGGCACAAGAAGCGCCACAACAAACGCAGGCTGATCCAGCCGGACTTCGTCGCCGGCTTGCTCACCCGCCTGGCGCCCGGCGGCTACCTGCACTGCGCCACCGACTGGCAGCCCTACGCCGAACAGATGCTGGCGGTGTTGAGCGCCGAGCCCGAGCTGGTCAATTCCGCGCTGGGCTATGCGCCCAGGCCGGACTGGCGGCCGCTGACCAAGTTTGAAAACCGGGGCCTGAAGCTCGGCCACGGCGTCTGGGACCTGCTGTTCAACCGGCGCTGAAGCGCTGCCACGCTCAGCTGTCGGTCCAGTTCACCACCCCAAAGTAGGCGGTGGCCAGGATCAGCAGGCCAAAGCCGATGCGGTACCAGGCAAAGGCGTTGAAGTTGTGGGTGGCCACATAGCGCAGCAGCCAGCGCACACAGGCCCAGGCCGCCAGGAACGAAAACACAAAGCCGATGCCGAACAACGGCAGATCGGCCGCCACCAGGCTGTGCCTGACCTTGAGCAGGCTGTAGGCGCCGGCACCGATCAGCGTGGGGATGGCCAGAAAAAACGTGAACTCGGTGGCCGCCTTGCGCGACAGGCCGAACAGCATGCCGCCGATGATGGTTGCGCCCGATCGGCTGGTGCCCGGCACAAACGCCAGGCACTGCACCAGGCCGATCTTGAGCGCGTCCAGCGGCGTCATGTCCTCGACCTCGGCCACGCGCACCACCACGTTCTTGCGGCTCTCGGCCCACAGGATGATCACGCCGCCCAGGATGAAGGTGCTGGCCACCACCATCGGGGTGAACAGCGCGGCCTGTACTGCCTTGCCAAAACTCAGGCCCACCAGCACCGCCGGCAGGAAGCCGATCAGCACGTTCAGCACAAACCGGCGCGCGTTGCGGTCCTGCCCGAAGTTTTGCACCACCCCGGTCAGCCGCTGCCAGTACACCAGCACGATGGCCAGGATGGCGCCGGTCTGGATCGAGATCTCGAAAGCCTTGACCTTCTCGGGTGTCAGGCTGCCACCCTTGAAGTCCAGCAGCGAGCCCGCCAGGATCAGGTGGCCGGTAGACGAGACGGGCAGGAACTCGGTCAAGCCCTCGACGATGCCCATGACCGCAGCCTTGCCCAGCAACATCAGATCCACACGCGCTCCCCGGTCAAAGCCGCGGATGATAGCCGCGGGCCTTGACGGCCTGGCGGCAGACGCCGCGGCGCACAGGCCTCAGTTGCCAGCCCGCGCCAGCGTGATCTCCAGCCCACGCGCGGTGATCGTCACCGCGCCCGGCTGCAGGCCCAGTTGGCGCAGGCTGGCCAGACGGTCGGCCGGCACCCGGTAGATCGACAAATCCTCCAACGCACGCTCGGCCAAGGCCGTGCCAAGCCGGGCGCCCGGTCCGGTCGGGCCGGCCTGTGATGCGCCAGCTGCGCCCGGCTGGGCCGATGGCGCAACAGGGACAACCGGCACGGCAGGCGCACCCAGCCCAGCCGGCAGCGCGCCGCCCGTGTCCAGGTTGAACTGCTGCACCCGCACCTGAGTCAGGCGCACGCTGGCGTCGCGGGGCTCGAAGCGCAGCGCGCTGTCGAACACCAGTTGTCCACGGCCAGTCTTGCCGAAGATGCGCTCCTGCGAGGCCACTGTCAGGTCCACCGCCAGCCGGTTCTGCGCCGGCAACAGCCGCAGGCGGGGTGCCATCATCTGCACGTCGATCACCTCCAGCACCCGGCGTGTGATGGGGAACGACCGCGCAATCAGAGCGGCCAGCTCGGCTTCGGTCAGCGTGATGACGGTGGGGCCGGTCAGGCCCGAGCACGCCACCAGCAGGCCCAGCGGGGCTGCGGCCACAGTCAGCGAGGTCAAGGCAAATCGGCGGTTCATGCCAGATTGTCGCGGTCAGCGGGAACTTGACCACCGCGCCCGGCCAGCGCTATATTACTGACCGGTCAGTCACTAATTAGCATGAGCAGCATCGAACCCAGCCACCGCCGCCGCAAAGAGGCCCGACCCCAGGAATTGCTGGCCGCGGCACTCGCCTTGTTCGTCGAAAAGGGCTTTGCCGCCACCCGCGCCGAAGAGGTGGCGTCGCGAGCAGGGGTGTCCAAGGGCACGCTCTACCTCTACTACCCCAGCAAGGAAGAGCTGCTCAAGGCCGTCATCAGCCACAACCTGTCGGCCCGCATTGCCGAGGGCAGCCTGCGTGCTGCAGGCCATCAGGGCAGCGCCGGCGCGCTGTTGCGCGGCATCCTGGCCGATTGGTGGGGTGACCTCTACGACAGCCCGGCGGCCGGCGTGTTCAAGCTGGTGATCACCGAGGTGCGCAATTTTCCGGACATCGCCGTGTATTACGCCCGTGAGGTCATCGAGCCGGCGCACCAGCTGGTGGGCGGCATCGTGCGCCGTGGCATCGCCCAAGGCGAGTTCCGCGAGGTCAACGTGGACAATGCGGTGCACTCGCTGGTGCTGCCGCTGGTGATGATCTGCCTGCACCGGCATTCGCTGGGCGCCTGCCCGATGGACTGGCATCTGGACGGCCGGTCGTTCATCCAGCAGCACATCAATCTGGTGCTCGACGGCTTGAGCGTGGCGGCTCCACCCGGCACAGCCGACTTGCCGATCACTTCGGGTGCGCCCATCTGATGGACTGGACCCCGCGCCAACCCTGTGCAATGCCTGAACTTGCCCAATTTCCCACCCGACCCTTAGCCTGAACCCCAAGCCCATGAAATCCCGGCTCCGCTGGTTGCTGCCCGTTGTGGCGCTTTTGATCGTCGTCGGTATCGGCGCCAAATGGCTGAAGGGCCGCAAAGTCGCTGACGGCACGCCCGCCGCTGCAGCCGCCGCAGCCAGTGCTGCAGTACCGACACTGGAGCTGGCGGCGCAAGACCTGCTCACCGTGCAGCCGCAACAGCTGACCCGCGGGCTGGAGGTGTCGGGCAGCCTGAAGGCGGTCAGCAGCGCCTTTGTCAAGGCCCGGGTCGGGTCCGAGATCAAGCGCCTGGATGTGCGCGAGGGCGACAGCGTGCGGCCCGGCCAGGTGCTGGGCGAGCTGGACGCCACCGAGTTCGAGTGGCGGTTGCGCCAGGCCGAACAGCAGGCCGCAGCCGCCCGCGCACAGCTGGAGATCGCCCAGCGCCAGCTCACCAACAACAAGGCGCTGGTGGCCCAGGGCTTCATCTCGCCCACCGCGCTGGAGACCTCGATATCCAGCCAGGCCGGTGCCCAGGCCACCTTGATGGCGGCGCAGGCCGGTGTGGAGCTGGCGCGCAAATCGCGCGGCGATGCGCTGCTGATCGCGCCGATCGGCGGCCTGGTCGCCCAGCGGCTGGCCCAGCCCGGTGAGCGGGTGGCGGTGGATACCCGCATCCTGGAGATCGTCGACCTGAGCCGGCTGGAGCTGGAGGCCGCCATCGCGCCACAAGACCTGGGCTCGCTCAAGATCGGCGCCCAGGCCCGGTTGACGCTGGACGGCAGCAGCGCGGCGGTGCCCGCCACCGTGGTGCGCATCAACCCCAGTGCACAAGCCGGCTCACGCACGGTCACGGCCTACCTGGCGGTAGCGGGCCAGCCCAGCCTGCGCAACGGCTTGTTTGCACGCGGCTGGATCGACCTGGACCAGCGCACCGTGCTGACGTTGCCGTTGTCGGCGGTGCGCACCGACCAGGCCCAGCCCTACGCCATCCGCATCAGCGACGGCCGGTCCGAGTTGCGCCCGTTGACGCTGGGTGCGCGTGGCCAGGCCGGGGGCGTAGCAGCGGTGGAGATCTTGCAAGGCCTGGCCGAAGGCGACCGGGTGCTGGCCGCCAGTGCCGGCCTGGTGCCGGGCGGCGTGCGGCTCAAACTGCCGTCGGCCACGGCTGGCCAGCCTGCAGCGCCGGCACCACCTGCGGCCTCCGGCCGTCCTGCCGCGGCTGTCTCCCCAGGGTCTGCGCCTGGCACTGCGCCGTCGGCAGCGCCCTTCAACGCCAGCGCCGCCAGCGCCGCGGGCTGATCCGCCATGTGGTTCACCCGCATGTCTATCGGCAACCCGGTCATGGCCGTGATGGTCATGCTGGCATTTGTCGTGCTGGGGCTGTTTTCGTACCAGCGCCTGCGCATCGACCAGTTTCCTGAGATCGACTTCCCCACCGTCGTTGTGCAGACCGACTACCCCGGCGCCGCACCCGAGGTGGTCGAGAGCGAGGTCACCAAGAAGATCGAGGAGTCGGTCAACACGATTGCCGGCATCAACCAGCTGTTTTCGCGCAGCTACGAGGGCACCTCGGTCGTGATCGTGCAGTTCAACCTCGATGTCAACGGGCGCCGCGCCGCCGACGACGTGCGCGAGAAGCTGGCGATGATCAAGGCCGCGTTCCGCGACGAGGTCAAGGAGCCGCGGGTCTCGCGGTTCGACCCGGCCAGCACGCCGATCTTCTCGCTGGCCCTGACCTCGCCCGACGGCAGCCGCAGCGTGCAGGAGCTGACCACCTACGCCGACCAGACCGTGCGCAAGCGCCTGGAAAACGTGCGTGGCGTGGGCTCGATCGCGCTGGTGGGCGGCATCAAACGCGAGATCAATGTCTACCTCAAACCGCAGGCGATGGAGGCCCTGGGGGTGGGCGTGGACGCGGTGATCGGCGCGGTGCGCACCGAAAACCAGGACTTGCCGGCCGGCAGCCTGCGCTCGCGCGAGGCCGCGCGCACGGTGCAGATCGAGGGACGATTCAAACGCCCGGAGGACCTGAACGGCCTGATCGTCGCTCGGCGCGGCAGCACCGGCACTGGCACCGCGGCGGCCACCAACGGCCAAGCGGTGCGCCTGTCGCAGGTGGCCACGGTGGTGGACGGCCCGGAGGAGCTGGAATCGCTGGCGCTCTACAACGGCAAACGCATGCTGGCGCTGGAGGTCAAGAAGAGCCAGGGCGAAAACACCATCGACGTGGTGGACGGCCTGCTCGGCACCATCGCGCAGCTCAAACCGCAGTTGCCCACCGGCATGTCGCTGGAGGTGGTGCGCGACGGCTCACGCTCGATCCGGGTGTCGGTGGCCAACGTCAAGCGCACGCTGTTCGAGGGCGCGCTGCTGACGATTGCCATCGTCTTTTTGTTCTTGAACTCCTGGCGCTCCACCGTGATCACCGGGCTGACGCTGCCGATTGCGCTGATCGGCACGTTTTTGTTCATGGACATGTTCGGCTTCACGATCAACATGATCACGCTGATGGCGATGAGCTTGTGCGTGGGCCTGCTGATCGACGATGCGATCGTCGTGCGCGAGAACATCGTGCGCCATGTGCAGATGGGCAAGAGCGCACACGCCGCCGCACTGGCCGGCACCAACGAGATCGGCCTGGCGGTACTGGCCACCACGCTGTCGATCGTGGCGGTGTTTTTGCCGATCGGCTTCATGAGCGGCATCATCGGCAAGTTCTTCCATGAGTTCGGCCTGACCATCGTCGCGGCGGTGCTGATCTCGATGTTTGTCAGCTTCACGCTCGACCCGATGCTCAGCTCGATCTGGCACGACCCGGCGATCGATCGGGAAGGTCAGCCGTTCAAGCCCAAGGGCTTCTACGACCACACGCTGGGCCGGCTGACGCACTGGGTGGACCGCGCCTCGCACCGGCTGGGCGAGGTCTATGTGGCTACGCTGGGCTGGTCGCTGAAGCACAAGGGGGCGACAGTCGCGATTGCGCTGTCCACCCTGGTCGGCGCGGTGCTGCTGGTGCCCAGGCTGGGCACCGAATTTGTACCCAAGGCCGATTTCTCGGAGACCAACGTCAGCTTCTACACCCCGGTGGGCTCGTCGCTGGCCAGCACCGAGGCGCGCGCCCGCCAGGTCGACGCCATCCTGCGCGAGATGCCCGAGGTCAACTACACCTTCTCCACCATCAACACCGGTCAGGCCGCCGGCCGCAATTACGTCTCGGTGTTTGTGCGGCTGGTCGACCGCAAGCAGCGCACACGCAGCGTGGACGAAATGTCGGTGCCTTTGCGCGCCCGGCTGGCGCAGGTGGCGGGCATCACCGTCACGCATGTCGGCCTGCTCGATTCGGTGGGCGGCGGCAAGCCGATCCAGTTCTCGATCCAGGGCAGCGACCTGGTCGAGCTGCAGCGCCTGACCACGTCCACGCTGGCCAAGCTGGCGACCGTGCCCGGCCTGGTCGACCTGGACACCAGCATGAAACCACCCAAACCTACGGTGATCATCGACGTGCGGCGCGACGCCGCCAACGACCTGGGCCTCTCGGTGGGCAGCATCACCAGCACCTTGCGGGCGCTGGTGGCCGGCCAGACGGTGGGCGACTGGCGGGCTGGCAACGACCAGACCTACGACGTCAAGGTGCGGCTGGCGCCCGAATCCCGCGACAACCCGGCCGACCTGGGCCAGCTCGGCCTGGTACTGGGCAGCAATGCCGACGGCTCGACCCGCAGCGTGCGCCTGTCCCAGGTGGCGGATGTGCGCGCCGGCTTTGGCGCCACCCAGGTCAACCGGCGCGACCAGAACCGCGAAAGCGAGGTCACCGCCAACACCGCTGGCCGGGCCCAGGGCGAGGTGGCGGCCGACGTTCGCAAGGTGCTTGAAACGGTGGCGCTGCCGCCCGGCTACACCTACCGCTTCGGTGGCTCGACCAAGGACATGCAGGAGAGCTTCGGCTACGCCGTATCGGCGCTGGCGCTGGGCGTGGTGTTCATCTACATGATCCTGGCGTCGCAGTTCCGCAGCTTCTTGCAGCCGCTGGCGCTGATGAGCTCGCTGCCGCTCACCTTGATCGGCGTGGTCGGCGCGCTGCTGCTGTGGCGCAGCACCCTCAACATGTTCTCGGTCATCGGCGTGATCATGCTGATGGGCCTGGTGACCAAAAACGCGATCCTGCTGGTGGACTTTGCGATCCGGTCGCGCGAGCCGTCGCTCGACGGTCATGGCAACACCGTGCCCGGCCTGCCGCGCAACGACGCCCTGCTGCTGGCCGCCAAGGTGCGGCTGCGACCGATCCTGATGACCACGCTGGCGATGATCTTCGGCATGCTGCCGCTGGCGCTGGCGCTGACCGAAGGCTCGGAGCAGCGCGCGCCGATGGGCCAGGCCGTGATCGGCGGCGTGATCACCTCGTCGCTGCTGACGCTGGTGGTGGTGCCGGTGGTCTACTGCTGGATGGACGACTTGGGGCTGTGGGTCAAGCGCCGGGTGTTTGGCATCTTGCCGGCGCCCGCCGCGCTGCAAGCGGCGGGTCAGGTCGGCACCGAGTTGCCGAAATAGAATCCGCAGTTACCCGAATGCCCGCCAAACCCTCTATCGCAAGACAGCCCAGGACCCGCGCCATGAACATCGAACAGGCCCGTTTCAACATGATCGAGCAACAGATCCGCCCTTGGGATGTGCTCGACGGGGGCGTGCTGTCCCTGCTGGCGATGGTGCGGCGCGAGGACTTTGTGCCCGCGGCCTACAAGGCCCTGGCCTTTGTAGATTGTGAAGTGCCGCTGACGGGTGGCGGCCAAGATGGCCCAGATGGCCAAGATGACCCAGAGGGTCGTGGTGGCCACAACGGCCCCTGCATGCTGGCGCCCCGGGTCGAAGCCCGGCTGCTGCAAGAGGCCCATGTGCAGCGCCACGAGCGGGTGCTGGAGGTGGGCGCGGGCTCGGGCTTCATGGCCGCGCTGCTGGCGCACCGCGCGCAGTCGGTGATCTCGCTGGAGCGGGTGCCGGCGCTGGCGGCGATGGCCGCTGCCAACCTGCGGCGTGCCGGCGTGCTCAACGCCAGCGTGCGCGAGATGGACGGTGCACGTGGCCTGGTCGGCGAGGCGCCGTTCGACGTCATCATGCTGTCGGGATCGGTGCCCGAGGTGCCGCAGGTGCTGCTGGACCAGCTCAAGATCGGCGGCCGGCTGCTGGCCATCGTCGGCTTTGAGCCGGTGATGCATGCCGTGCGCATCACCCGGTTGTCGGCCACTGCGCTGCGATCAGAACAACTGTTCGACACCGTGGCGCCGCGCCTGACCGGCATCAAAGAGCCCAGCAGCTTCGTGTTCTGATTGATCGCCGCCGCCGTGTTGCCGACCTCGTCTGACGCCGCATGACACCGACACCGCCGACGCCTGCCACGTCCTGGCCGGTGCAATTGCCGGTACGGGACTTGATTGCCTTTGTGCAGGACCGGGTGCTGGCTCCATCGCACGACCTGCCCGCCGGTACTGCCGTGCCCGCCAAAAAAGGCCCGGTGCTGCTGGACGTGCGCGAGGCCTGGGAGCTGCAAACCGCCCGCTTCGACCTGCCGGGCGCGCGCAGCCTGCACATCCCGATGGGCACGCTGCCAGCACGTATGCATGAGCTGGACCGGCTGCAGCCCATCCTGGTTTTGTGTCACCACGGCGCCCGCAGCCTGCAGTGCGTCACATTTCTGCAGCGCCAGGGCTTTGCGTCCGCGTACAACGTCGCGGGTGGCATCGACGCCTGGTCGCGCGAGGTGGACGGCAGGGTGCCGCGCTACTGACTGCCGGTGGTGCTGCCGTGCCGTTTGCTGCTCGATCCATCTGTTGCCGCCGCCATCGCCCGCCGTTTTTCGACCAGTCACCTCTTCAAGGACCCTGTTCATGCCCAGTTTGAACCCGCCCCATCCGCTCCGGACACCACTGCGGCGCAGCCGTACCCGCCCGCCGGCGCTGGCGCTGAAGTTGCCACTGGTGCTGGCGCTGGCGCTGGGCCTGACCCTGTCCGCCCTGGCGCCGGCCCAGGCCCAGAGCCTGCTGGAGCTGTACGACGCGGCACGGGCCTACGACGCGCCCTACCAATCGGCCCGGTCGCAAGCTGACTCGGTGGTCTTCAAGGCCGAGCAAAGCCGGGCCTTGAGGCGGCCACTGGTCAACGCCACCGGCACCTGGTCCGAAAGCCGGACTGATACGCCCTACACCAGCACCACCAGCACCCGCAGCAGCGTGCAGTCGCTGGGCGTGACGGCACAGCAATCGCTGTTCAACCGTGGCAACGACAAGACCATCGCCCAGGCCGAGCGCGCCATCGAGGTGGCCAATTCGCAGTTGCTGGCCGCCGAGCAAGACCTGATCGTGCGGCTGGTGCAAGCCTATTTCGACGTGCTGGCGGCCAATGATGCGCTCGACACGGTGCGCGCCAGCAAGAAGGCCATCTCCGAGACACTGGCCTCGGCCAAGCGCAACTTCGAGGTCGGCACCGCCACCATCACCGACACGCGCGAGGCCCAGGCCCGCTTTGATCTGGGCACCGCGCAAGAGCTGGTCGCCGAGAACGACCTCAACGTCAAGCGCCTGGCGCTGGCCAGCGTGGTGGGCCGGCCGGGCGTCAGGCCCAAGCCGCTGGCGCTGCCGGTCGTGCTCCCGCCGATCGCGCCGGCCGAAATGGAGGTCTGGGTGACCCAGGCCGACAGTGCCAGCCCGGCCCTGACCCAGCTTCGTCTGGCGCGCGAAGTGGCCCGTCTGGAGACCGAAAAGGCCCGCACCGGCCACCTGCCCACGGTAGGCCTGAGCGCTTCGCTTGCCGAGTCCAACACCCGCCTGGCTGGCGAAACCAACATCGGCGGCAAGTCGGGCAGCTTTGGCCCGACCACCGGCCGCGGTCCGCAGGGCAGCGTCGCACTGCAGGTCAACCTGCCGCTGTTTTCGGGCTATTCGGTGCAGAACCGCATCAAGGAAACCTTGTCGCTGGAGGACAAGGCCCAGAGCGATCTGGAGGCGGCGCGCCGCAACATCGCACAGGCCACGCGCAGCGCGTTTTTCACCGTGCAGTCGCTGCGCGGCCAGGTGCTGGCGCTGGAGGCGGCCGAGTCGTCCAGCCAACTGGCGCTGGCAGCCACCCAGCTGGGCTACAAGGTCGGCGTGCGGGTCAATCTGGATGTGCTGAACGCCCAAAGCCAGCTCTTCCAGGCCCAGCGTGACCTGGCCAAGGCGCGTTACGACGTGATCTTCAATGGCGTGCGGCTGCGCCAGGCCTCGGGCCAGCTGCAACCGCAGGACGTGAACGCGGTGGACGCGCTGCTGGCGCGCTGAGCAAAGCCCGGACGGGTCAAACCCTAGGCGCCTGCGGGCGCCTTTTTTGCTGGTCGGCGGCTGCCGCAGTGCGGGCCAACACCGGGTCGACCCGGACCAACGCGCGTCGGCGTTGAGCCGGGTTTGCAATTCTTTGCGTGTCGCAGCGCCAACCGCCGCCACACTGCAGCGTTGAACAAGCAGACTTTCGGAGCGCCCCAGCCATGAGCCCGTTGACACAACCCGACCCCGCAGCCGCCGCCGCCATCGCCGCGCACCGCTTTGGCCTGGGTGAACCCGACCTGGCGCTGGTGGGTGAAGACGCCCGTGCCTGGCTGCGCGCACAGATCGGGCCGGCCGACCCCCAACGCGGCACCGGATTGCCCGGCCTGGCCGAGGCCCTGGCGCGCCAGACCGCCGCTCGGCCCGCCGATGCGCGCGACGCCAAGGACGCCCTGCGCGCTCAGGTGCAGGCCGACATGCGGGCGCGCCTGGTCACCGCAGCCACCAGCACACGGCCATTCGCCGAGCGCTTGGCGCTGTTTTGGTGCAACCACTTCACCGTCTCGCTCGGCAAGGCCAGCACCCAGGGCCTGGTGGGCGCTTACGAGCGCGAGGCCATCCGGCCCCACATCGCCGGGCGGCTGGTCGACCTGCTGACCGCCGCCGTGACCCACCCGGCCATGTTGCGCTACCTCGACAACCACCTGTCGGCCGGGCCGCAATCCACGCTGGTGCAGCGCCTGGGCCGGCGTAGCGCGATGGCCGCCGCAGCAGCCGCAGCAGCCGCATCATCCGGTGCAGCCGGCACCGATGCCGGGCCCGCCAGCACCGCACCCCGCCTGACCGGCCTGAACGAAAACCTGGCCCGCGAGGTGCTGGAGTTGCACACCCTGGGCGTGGCCGGCGGCGGTGGCCTCTACGGACCCTGGGGTGGCTACAGCCAGGCCGATGTCAGCGCGCTGGCTGCCGTGCTGACAGGCTGGCGCGGCCCGCGGCCCGGTGGCCCAGCCGACGCTACCGCGGGCACCGAGCCCGACTTCGATCCCGCCTGGCACCAGCCCGGGCCCAAGACCGTGCTCGGCCGCCGCTACGACGCCGGCCCGCTGGCCCTGCGTGCGGTGCTGGCCGATCTGGCCCGACACCCTGCCACCCACCGGCATATCGCCACCAAACTGGCGCGCCACCTGTTGGCCGACCAGCCACCGCCGGCGTTGGTAGCGCGCATGGCGCAGCGCTTGACCGATACCGACGGCAACTTGCCCGCGCTCTACCAGACCTTGATCGACGCGCCCGAGGCCTGGGCCAGCGCCCCCGCCAAACTCAAGACACCCGAGGAGTTTGTGCTCAGCAGCGCCCGCCTGCTGCGCGTGGGCGAGCAACTGGCGCGGCGTGCACCGGACGCCGGCCTGGCGGCGCTGGGTCAACGGCCGCACTACGCCACATCACCGGCGGGCTGGTCCGACCTGGCCTCCGATTGGCTGGGGCCCGAGGCAGTCTGGCAACGCGTCGAATGGGCCGCCCAGGCCGCCAGCCGACAAGGTGCCCAGGTCGATGCGCGGGCACTGGCCCAGGCCAGCCTGGGCGTGCTGCTGAGCAACGCCACCCGCCAGCAACTGGAGCGCGCCGCCGACGGACCCCAAGCGCTGACGCTGCTGCTGATGGCGCCAGAGTTCCAACGGCGTTAGATCGGTGCACGCCTGTCGCTAGCCAACCCGCCCACCGTTGCCCGCCCTGACTCGACGGTCCCCTCCCTTGCTGGAATCCCACATGCCCCAACACACTGCCCACCGCATCGACCGCCGCGCCTGGCTGCGCGCGGCCAGCGCCACCGGCATGGGCGCGCTGGCACCCTGGGCCGGTCTGAGCCTGGCGGGCGCAGCCACCCCGGGAGGACCGCGCCTGGTGCTGATGATCCTGCGCGGCGGTATGGACGGCCTGTCCGCCGTGCCGGCCTTGGGCGACCCTGCGTTTGCCGACGCCCGGGGCGCGCTGGGCCGGTTTGCCAGCCCAGCGCTGCCGCTGGACGGGCTGTTTGCGCTGCATCCGGCGCTGCCCAGCCTGCACACGATGTACGGCCAGGGTGAACTGGCCGTGCTGCACGCCACCGGCCTGCCCTACCGCGAGCGCTCGCACTTCGATGCCCAGCAGGTGCTCGAATCCGGTGGTGACAAGCCGTTTGCACTGGACACCGGCTGGCTGGGCCGGGCACTGGCCGGCAGCACACGCAAGGCCATGGCCTTCCAGCCGGCGGTACCGCTGGTGTTGCGCGGCCACACCGAGGTCGACACCTGGGCACCGTCCGCCCGGCCCGATCCGGGTGCCGATCTGGTGGCCCGGCTGGAGCGGCTCTACATCGACGATGTACCGCTGGCCAGCGCGCTGGCGCGGGCGCGTGAGTTGCGCGACAACGGCACCATGCCCGCACCGACGGTGGCGGGCGGTATGGCGCCCGGCATGGTGACCGGTCAGGCGAATGGCCAGACAAACGGTCAGACCAACGCTGCCGGCAGCGTGGCGCCCTTGGCCGCGCCCCGGCAAGCCGCGCTGAACCTGGCGCGGCAGGCAGCGGCCTTCCTGATCCGGCCCGACGGACCGCAAGCCGCCGTACTGGACCTGGGCGGCTGGGACAGCCATGCCAACCAGGTGGCCGACCCCGGCCCGCTGGTCAATAACCTGCGCCTGCTCGATGCCAGCCTGGCCGCGCTGCGTGAAGGCCTGACCGCCCCGGCCGCCGGGGACACCTGGCGGCGCACCATCGTGCTGGTGGTGACCGAGTTCGGCCGCACGGTTGCGATCAACGGCACCCAGGGCACCGACCACGGCAGTGGCGGCGCGGCGCTTGTGCTGGGCGGTGCGGTGCGGGGCGGGCGCATCGTCACCGACTGGCCCGGCCTGGCCCCCGCGCAACGCTTTGAAGGCCGCGACTTGCGCATCACCACCGACCTGCGCGCGGTGTTCAAGACGGTGCTGATCGAACACCTGGGCGTGAGCCCGGCACAGGTGGCGCAAGCGGCGCTGCCGGGAAGCGAGCACCTGCCTCGACTCGATCTATTGCGCAGCTGAGCCCAAGGGCTGTGGTCGCGGCAGGGGTCCACAGTGTCAGGTTTCGGCTCGTTGCGGTCGTTCGATTGATCGGAATGCCGCCGTTCGACGGGTGCGCCGAAAGGCGACCAAGGCCGTCGGGCAACCGGCTCCCTCCATGTCCCCCGATGCCGGCCAGCTGGCCGACATCTCCTCCTTTACTTACGGGATCCGGTCACCCGACGCCCTTGGCCGCCGCCACCGTTGCCGCGTGCGTTGGCTTGAAAAGCCGGCACGCGATGCGGGTGG
>JBBQAH010000216.1:0-3671 GCA_038316145.1 Burkholderiales bacterium | reverse complement strand
CCGGCAGCCCGCGTGCTGCACGCCGAGCACGGGCTGCCGCTGCAGGTTCAAGAGGGCGCCCGGCTTTGCGCCTACACCTGGACAGCGGGCGAGCTGACGCAAATCATCGAGCCCGACGGCAGCCGGCTGGACTACCGCTACGGCGATGATGGCCGCTTGCTGGCGGTGGATCACAACGGCCAGGCCTGGGCCCGTTACACCTACGACGCCGCCGGCCGGCTGACCGGCGTGGACCGCGCCGATGGCCCGCTCACGCACCAGTACGACGCCCAGGGCCGGTTGCTGCGTACCCAGCGCGGCGATGCCAGCCCGTTTGTCTACCGCTGGGCCGACGGCGCGCCGGGCGGCCAACTGTCCGGCAACCCGGCCAGCCGCGTCAGCGAGGCCCGCAGCGACACCGAGCACAGCCGCTTCGCGCACGACCGCGCCGGGCGGCTGGTCGAGCTGGTGCAAACGGTCGCCGACCACACGCTGTCGCTGCGCTTCGACTTCGACGCCGCCGGCCGGCTCGAGCAGATCCACTTTGCCGAGTGGCAGCAGCGCATCGGCTTTGCCTGGGACGCCCAAGGCCGGCCCGGTGCGCTGACCTGGAACGGCGCCCCGGTCACCCGCCTGGGCACCGACGACGCCCAACACCTGAGCTGGCACGAAGGGCTGGACGGTGTGCAAAACCAGACCCGGCACGAGCCCGGCGCCGGCCGGCCGCAGCAACAGTGCCTGAGCATCGGGGGCCAGCCGGTCTGGGAACAGACGCTGGAGCGTGACGCCGCCTTCCGCCTGGTGCGCGAGGGCCGACGCCAGCACCACTACGACGCCTTCGACCGCCTGGTCGAGACCCGGGACGGCACAGGGCAGGGCGGCAGCGAAAGCGGCCGCCGCTGGCGCTTCCGCCACGACCTCAACGACGACGTGGCCGCCGACAGCGACGCCTGGCAGCTGCACTGCGACACACAAGGCCGGGTGCAGCGGGTGGTGGACGGCACGGGCGAGCGCACTTACCGCCACAACCAGGCGGGTGAGCTGACGGCGCTGCTGCACAACGGCGACTGCATCGCCCACCTGGCTTACGACCACAAGGGCCGGCTGGTGCAAAAGTCCGGCCCGGGGGGCACCGAGCGCTATATCTACGGCGCCGACGACGCGTTGTTGGCCATTGCCGACGGCGCCGGCCAGCCCCGGCTGATCCTGCTGCGCCTGCCCACCGGCCTGATCGCTGCGATCGACTTCCGCCACCAGCCGCAGGGCGAACCCCTTTGCCTGCACCACGACCACGCCGGCAACCTGCTGTTCGTGGGGCGCGACGGCAAGCCCGACCTGACCGGGCCGCTGGTCTACGACCCCTGGGGCCTGCCGCTGCCGGCCGACCCGGCGGTTTTGCCCACTGACGGAGCACAAGCCGCCGACTTCCCCCCCGTCTTCCGCGGCCGGCTCTGGTTTGCCGACCTGGGTCTGTACCGCATCGGCTGCCGCTGGTACGACCCGGCGCTGCGGCGATTTTTGACGCCCGACAGCTACACCGGCACGCCCGACGACGCGCGGCTGGTCAACCCGTTCGTTTCCGGGCCGCAGCAGCGCCTGCAGCGCGCCCAGGTGCTGGCGGACTGGCTGCGCCAGCCCCGGCTGCGCAACCGCCATGCCTATTGCGCCAACGACCCGGTGAACCGTTTCGACCCGAACGGCCACTGGAGCTTTGGCGGCGTGCTGCTGTCGCTGCTGGGCGTGTTGTGGACCCTGCCCAACACCGCATTCGGCCTGGCCATCGAGGTCAGCTGCCTGATCGGCGAGGTGGTGCGCTGGCTGGTCTATGCGTTTTCACTCGGCCATGTCAGCTGGCAGACACCGGGCTTCGACGTCGCGGCGTCGGGCCGGCTCAACGCCTTTGCGCTGGTCTTCAAGGGCGGCTGGCTGGGCTCGTTCGACAGCCTGCTGGGCATCACCTTCGGCAACGTCATCTTTGTCAACGGCGAGTACGAACAAAACGCTGAGTTCCAGGCTTTGCCCGAGACCATCACGCCGCCGGCTTATGTGGGCCAGCCCGGCGACCCGGTCACGTTCCCCAAGGCCCAGGCGCTGTACGAGCATGAGCTGCGCCATGTCAACCAGTACGGCTGGTGGGGGCCGTTTTTCCACCTCGGGCTGCCGCTGTTCGGCATCTACGAGTGGGACGTGATCCTGAACGGCTACCAGAACGCGAGCTTGGAAAAAGACGCTCGCGAGCACGGGGGCTTCTAGATGGCCGGCCACCGCCCCCGCTTTTCATTCACCGCCGGCAGCTTGTCGGCCGATACCGACTCGCCCGTGGGCGGCCCGGTGCGCTTTGTTGTCGAGCGCAGCGTGGCCGTGCCGATCGACAGCCTGCGGGTGATGCTGGCCGAGAGCGCCGGCGTGGCCGCAGGTGATGCGGTGACACTGGACCTGGGCGACGAGGACGGGCTGCAGCGGGTCTTCACCGGCACCGTGGCCGAGCTGCGGCCATCCTTGAGCGGCTGCAGCCTGTTTTGCACCGGCACGATGCTGGGCCTGGTCGAGCTGCGGGTGGCGTCGTTTTACGAGGGCCGCAGCGCCGGTGATGTGGTGCGGGATCTGGTGGGCCAGGCCGGGCTGGACGCCGGTGACATCTCGGACGGCCTGACCCTGCCGCGCTACGCGATAGAGCGCCGCCAGGGCGCGCACACCCAGCTGTGCCGGCTGGCCGAGCGGTTGGGCTTCGCGCTGTTTGCCGACCGCCAGGGCCAGGTGCATTTCCGCGGCCTGGGGCCGGCGGCGCAGCTCGGGTCGGGTGGGCTGGGCGGCGGCCTGGGGGGCGCTGCCTCGGGGGCACTCGCAGGCGCCGCCGCTGCACTCGGCGGCAGCGGTGACCTGGCCTTTGGCAAGCACCTGCTGGCCGCCCAAGCCTTGTTGCGCCCGGCGCCCAATCGCAAGATCGTGGTCGGCGGTGAGAGCCCGATGTCCGGCCAGGGCGAGGACAAGAGTTTCTGGCTCACCGCCACCGACAGCGATTTCGAGGACTCGGCCGGCTCGGGCGACGAGTGGCTGATCACCGACGCCGCCGCCCGCACCAAGGACATGGCCGGGCGTTTTGCCGCCGGTTATGCCGCCGTGCTGGCCGCCCGCAGCGCCGAGTTGCGTTTGACGGTGCTGGGCATGCCGGCCCTGGACCTGGGCGACGACCTGGGCGCCGGCGACGCGCCCGAGGCCGGGCTCAATGCCCGCGGCGTGATCACCGGCCTGCGCCACCGCCTGAGCGCACGAGAAGGTTTTGTCACCGATCTGGTGATCGCGGCGGAGCCTTCAACATGAACCCGCTGATCGACCTGGTGCGCCGCACCGTGCGCGAGGAGCTGGCCAGCCACCGCGGCCCGCAGCTCGCCACTGTCACGGCGCTGGTGGCCCACGAGAGCACCGACGACAGCGCCAATTACGAGGTCGATGTGCGCTTGAAGCACGACGGCCTGGAGCTGCCCAAGGTGCCGGTGGCCGTGCCGCACATCGGTGTGGCCGCGCCGCCCCGGGTGGGCGACCTGGTGCTGGTGACCTTCTTGGACCACGACATCCAGCAGCCGCTGATCACCGGCCGGTTCTACCATGACCAGGAGCGCGCGCCGCTGTTCAAGGCCGACGACGTCTTGTTCGAGCACCGCCTGCCCGACGGCACGCTCAACCACCTGCGT
>JBBQAH010000240.1:0-2287 GCA_038316145.1 Burkholderiales bacterium | reverse complement strand
CACCAACCACCTCTGGTACTGGGGCGACCAGCACCACGACATCACGGTGGGCCCGGACCGGGCGCACCGGCTCAACGCCTGCCGCAGCGCGCTGGACGCCGGCGTGGCGCTGGCGATCCACAGCGACGCGCCGATCACGCCGCTGGCGCCGCTGTTTACCGCCTGGTGCGCTGTCAACCGCGTCACCCCGTCGGGCCGGGTGCTGGGCGCTGCCGAGGCGTTGACCGTGCCCGAGGCGCTGCGCGCCATCACGCTGGGCGCAGCCTGGACGCTCAAGCTCGACGCCGAGATCGGCAGCATCGAATGTGGCAAGCGCGCCGACTTTGCGGTGCTGCACGATGACCCGCTGGACCTGCCGGCGGCCGCACTCAAGAGTGTGCGGGTCTGGGGCACGGTGCTGTCGGGCCGGGTGTTCGAGGCCGGGGCCTGACAGCGCAGCCGGGCACGGCCTGACGTCCGCCCGCTGAGCCCACGCCGAATTCCACCCTGGCCGTTGCCGCTCAAGCCATCGCCACTTGAACGCCCAACCCATTGCCGCCCGATCCCATGCCACCCGACCGCATCCCGTTCACCGTGATCGGCGGCTTTCTCGGCGCTGGCAAGACCACCTTGCTGCAGCGCTGGCTGCAACAGGCCGCCGGCCGGCGCATCGCCGTGCTGGTCAACGACTTTGGCGCCATCAACATCGACGCGACGCTGATCGCCCAGACCGGGGCCGAGACGATTGCGCTGAGCAACGGCTGCGTCTGCTGCTCGATCGGCGACGACCTGTCGCTGGCGCTGCTGCGGGTGCTGGACAGCCAGCCGCCGTTCGACGCCGTCGTGGTCGAGGCCAGCGGTGTGTCCGACCCCTGGCGCATCGCGCAGTACGCGCTGGCCGACCCACGCCTGTCGCTGCAGGCGGTGATCGTGCTGGTCGATGCCGCTGCACTGGCCAGCCAGGCCGCCGACCCGCTGCTGGCCGACACCCTGGCGCGCCAGCTGGTGCACGCCGACCTGGTGGTGCTGAACAAAGCCGATCTGGCGGCGGCCGGCCGAACGGCGCCACCGGGCGACAAGCAGCCAGACGGCGAGATGGCTGCAGCACAGGCCTGGGTCGCTCGGCTGGCCCCTGGCGTGCCGGTGCTGCACACCGTGCAGGCCGACCTGCCGGTTGATCTGCTGGGCGACCTGATGCACACGCCGCTGTACAGGCCGCGCGGCGGCATGTCACCCAGCCCCGCGGCGCACGATGCCCGCTTCATGGCCTGGTCCGACCGGCCCACCGGCCGTTTCGACAGGGCACGCCTGCGCACTTGGCTGCGGGCGTTGCCCACTGGCGTGCTGCGGCTCAAGGCGCTGTTGCCCGTTGCGGCCGACGACGCCGCAAGCGATTGGGTCGAGCTGCAATTTGCCGGCCGGCACGGCTCGCTGCGGCGCCTGGCGGTGGCGCCGCGCGACGGCGCTGTGGTGGTCGCCATCGGCCTGGCGGGCCACTTGCCGATCAGGGCCATTGCGGATGGACTGGCCAGGTGTGCTGACGACAATTTGACAGCGCCGACTGCGCACCCGATCACAGCGCGCGGGTAAGGCCCGCCGCAAGTTCTGCAGCAAGTTCTGCAGCAAGGTCCGCCGCAAGGTCCGCCGCAAACTCCGCCGCAAATTCCCTAACAGGCACCCGGACAAGCACCGCCGGGTCCGCCACCCACACCCCGACGAGCCGCGACGATGCCATCCACCCCACTGTCCATCCAACCCCTGGGGCCGGCCATCGGCGCGCTGGTCAGCGGCGTGCAGCTGGCCGACGGCTTAGATGACGGCCAGCGCGACGCCGTGCTGGCCGCGCTGCTCAAGCACCAGGTGCTGTTCTTCGAAAACCAGCCGATCAACCCGGTTGCGCAACGTGCATTGGCCGCCCGTTTTGGCAGCCTGCACATCCACCCGGTCTACCCGACCGCGCCCGGTGTGCCCGAGATCATCGTGCTCGACACCAGCCACGACAACCCGCCGGACAACGACAACTGGCACACCGACGTGACCTTTCTGCCCGAGCCGGCGATGGGCGCGATCCTGTCGGCGCGGGTCTTGCCGCCCAGCGGCGGCGATACGCTGTGGGCCAGCGGCATTGCGGCGTGGCAGGCGCTGTCAGCGCCCTGGCAAGGCTTGCTGGCCGGGCTGCAGGCCGAGCACGACTTCCTCAAGTCCTTCCCGGCGCACCGTTTTGCCCGCACCCCGGCCGAGCGCGTGTCCTGGGAGGCGGCCCGGCTCAAGCACCTGCCGCTGCTGCACCCGGTGGTGCGCACCCACC
>JBBQAH010000559.1:0-1799 GCA_038316145.1 Burkholderiales bacterium | reverse complement strand
TGGTAACAGAAGTAAAAGATTTTTTTACAGAAAAAATAGAACAAGCCAACCAAATAGGCATTAAACAAATGATACTTGATATTGGTTTTGGTTTTGCCAAAACAACTGAACAAAATTTTGAATTGGTAAAACAATTAAAGGAATTCACACTGCTGCAAAAGCCAATACTGTTAGGTGTATCTCGCAAAAGCAGTATTTATAAAACACTTGGTATAACTGCACAAGAAGCCCTAAATGGCACTACTGTTTTGAACACTATTGGCATTTTAAATGGTGCCAATATTTTACGTGTACACGATGTAAAAGAAGCTGTGGAAGTAGTAAAACTTGTAGGGTATTTTATTTAAACTGATTTTGTCTTTAAAAGAATTTCTCTAGCGGTTCGTGTCCCCACCAACCGCAATAAAACAGCATAACAGCAACGCAAAACATACTCTCTAAAAATCCTTTATAAAGCCAAATTCATCTATTCCATTTAAGTAATATCTAGCACTGCTAAATCTATAATCTTCTTGCTGTTTGCAAAGCTGCCACTTCTCCCTAATAGGATTATTATGAATATTTTTTATTTCGGTTGGTAAAACACCTAACCGATAGGTAAAAATGCTAAAGGAATGAAAGACAGAATGGTTATGCTGCCTTACTCTATTGAGCACTCACTATACATTTACAAGTGGATGAACTCAAAAAACAATTATATTTATGAAGGTCAAGATACAGGCGAGCCCTGAAGCACAAGAAGTGTTCAAGAAGTGATGCGAATGACAATAAAAAAAGACGGGATTAGAAAAGAAAGCTAGCGTTCGCACTTTGCGGCATTCATTTGCCACCCATTTATTGGAGGCTGGCACCGATATTAGATATATCCAACATTTTTTGGGTCATTCAAGCATTAAAACGACCTTGCTTTATACCCATTTAACAAAAGGAGCGGTTGATAAAATTCAAAGTCCACTAGATCGGATGGTGGATGAAAATAAAATGAAAAACATTGAATAACAGTTAGGTAATGTTAAAAAAGTTTTTTATTATTGTAAAATATTTGCAAAAAGTTACATAAAATTTCGTGAATATACAAGTTAGGCCTCATTGTAGGGCGACCGTATACGAACAAAATTTCGTAACTTACGAAACAAATAATATATCAAAAACGAATGGACGAATTAATACAAAGTATAAAGAATTTAGCTGAAATTTATTCTGCAAACCTGAAGGGGAAAATTGAAGCTCGAACAGAAGAAATGAAAGCTGATGACAACTCTCATTATCTTATCTATCGTGTTTTGGGCATTTCTTTGCAAGAAGGACAACTTATTGACCAATATCAAAACACAGGACGATTCCTTTATAAGTATGCAGGTTCATTTCTCGAAGAAGCAGCAACTTTATGTTTAAATTATAAATTTCCTGATGGAATAAAAACTAAAGTAGAAAACACTATAGGACAACGACCAAAAACATTTGAAATTGACTTTCTAAATGCAAATGACGCAATTGAAGTTAAATGGAGAGATGCTACGACTGATGGAGATCACATTACAAAAGAACATACAAGAGTTCAGGTAATTAGAAATCACGGATATAAACCTATTCGGGTTATGTTCTATTATCCACAAAGAGAACAAGCAATCAGAATTCAACAAACTCTAAAAACACTTTATGCAGGTGTTGAAGGCGAGTATTATGGTGGTGATGAAGCTTGGGAATATTTAAAAGCATATTCAGGAGTTGACTTGAAAGCTATTTTAACAGAAATTGCTAACGAAAGAACACCTCAAGATGGAAACTAATAAAATCTA
>JBBQAH010000026.1:0-23329 GCA_038316145.1 Burkholderiales bacterium | reverse complement strand
GGCGACGGCGAGACCGGCGAGGACGTGACGCAGAACATCCGCACGGTGCGCGGCCGGGCCGGTGCCGGTGGTGCGATCCCGCTGCGGCTGCTGGGCTGCGATGCCGAGGTGCTGGAGGTGCGCGGTGAGGTTTACTTGCGGCGCGACGACTTCGAGCAGATGAACGAGCGCCAGCGCGACCGTGGTGAAAAAACCTTCGTCAACCCACGCAATGCCGCGGCCGGTGCGGTGCGCCAGCTCGACCCGGCCATTGCCGCCCAGCGCCCGCTGAGCTTTTTTGCCTACGGCCTGGGCGATGTGCGGGGCTGGACGCAGCCCACCACCCACAGCGCCACGCTGGACGCGCTGGCGGCGATGGGTGTGCCGGTTTGCGCCGACCGCACCGTGGCGGCGGGCGCGGCCGGGCTGGTGTCGTTTCACCGTGAGGTCGGCGCGCGGCGTGATGCGCTGCCTTTTGATATCGACGGTGTGGTCTACAAGCTCGATGCGGTGGCGCTGCAACAGCGGCTGGGCTTTGTCAGCCGTGAGCCGCGCTGGGCGGTGGCGCACAAATACCCGGCGCAAGAGCAGATGACCCGGCTCAATGCGATCGAGATCCAGGTCGGGCGCACCGGCAAGTTGACGCCGGTGGCCAAGCTGGTGCCGGTGTTTGTCGGCGGCACCACCGTCAGCAATGCCACCTTGCACAACCTGTTCGAGCTGCGCCGCAAGGGCGTGCGGTTGGGTGATACGGTGATCGTGCGTCGCGCGGGTGACGTGATCCCCGAGGTGGTGGGCCGCGTGGCCACCGCCGACGGGCCGCGCCAGCCTTACGTGCCCAACTTCCGCATGCCCGGCGCCTGCCCGGTCTGCGGCAGCGCCGTGCAACGCGAGCACGGCGGGATCGCGCACTGCTGCAGCGGCGGGCTGTTCTGCCCGGCACAACGCAAGCAGGCGATCCTGCACTTTGCCAGCCGCCGGGCGATGGACATCGAGGGCCTGGGCGACAAGCGGGTGGACCAGCTGGTGGACGCCGGCATCGTGCGCACCCTGCCCGAGCTCTACACCCTGGGCCTGGCCAAGCTCAGTGCGCTCGACCGCATGGGCGACAAGAGTGCGGCCAAGCTGGTGGCCGGGCTGGACCAAAGCAAACAGGCCAGCTTGCCGCGATTTTTGTACGCGTTGGGCGTGCGCCACGTCGGCGAGGCCACGGCCCGGGATTTGGCCAAACATTTTGGTGCACTCGACCGGATCATGGACGCCAGCGCCGAGCAGCTGTTGCAAGTCAACGATGTGGGCCCGGTGGTGGCGCAAAGCATCCACACCTTCTTCGCGCAGGCGCACAACCGCGAGGTGGTCGAACAGCTGCGCGCCGCCGGCATCCGCTGGCCGGAGGGCGAGGGCGCTGCCGAGAGCACCCGGCCGCAGCCGCTGGCCGGCAAGACCCTGGTGCTGACCGGCACGCTGCCCGGCCTGAGCCGCGACGAGGCCAAGGCGCTGGTCGAGGCCGCGGGCGGCAAGGTGGCGGGCTCGGTGTCGAAGAAGACGCACTACGTGGTGGCCGGGCTTGAGGCCGGCAGCAAGCTGGACAAGGCGCTCGAGCTGGGTGTGACGGTGCTGGACGAGGCTGGCTTGCGGGCCTTGCTGGTCTCAGCTGCCGAGATCGGGCAAAGTATTTTTTCAACGAAGGATGAGCATGACGGTACGTGAGATCTTGAAAATGGGCGATGCGCGCCTGCTGCAGGTGGCCCAACCGGTGCTGGCCTTCGACACGCCTGAGTTGCATGCCCTGGTGGCCGACATGCACGAGACGATGGTGGCGGCCAATGGCGCGGGTCTGGCGGCGCCGCAGATCGGCGTCGATCTGCAACTGGTGATCTTCGGCTTCCAGCGCAACGAGCGCTACCCGGACGCGCCGCCCCTGCCGCTGACGGTGCTGGTCAACCCGCAGATCAGCCCGTTGTCGGACGAGCAGGTCGAGGGCTGGGAGGGCTGCCTTTCGGTGCCTGGGCTGCGCGGCCAGGTGCCGCGCTGGGCCCGTATCCGCTACACCGGCTTTGATCTGCAAGGCAACGCCGTCGAGCACGAGGCCGACGGCTTCCATGCCCGGGTGGTGCAGCACGAGTGTGACCACCTGATCGGCCGGCTTTACCCCACCCGCATGCCCGACCTCAGCAAGCTCGGGTTCACCAGCGTGCTGTTTCCCGAACTGGGCGCCGACGCTGGCGACGACTGAGGCGCTGCGAGCGTTCAAAACGAAGGCAACGCCGGGGCGCAAGTCAGCGCAGCGCAGGCAGGGTTGGCGGCGCGCGTACGCCCGACGCCGCGCTTTACAAACCAGACACGGTGCGCCGTCAGCGGCAGCGGCTTGCCGGGCGTTGTAGGGTCAGGCCGGCCACGGATGGTCGGCGGAGCAGGCCCATGACCCCAGTCCGACCCCGGCGCAGCGCCGGCCTGTCCCTGCTTCTGCGGTGGTGCCGGTTGATTGCGCTGCTGATGCTGACCCCCTGTGCCGTGCCCGGCGTGGCCCTGGCCGGCGTGGTGCCGGGTGAGTTGCCGGCGCACGTTGGCCGGCTCAGCACCGTGGCCGGCCAGGTGCGCTGGTACGACCGCGACAGCGAGAGCTGGCTGGGCACGCCGCAAGAGCCGCTGCGCAACTGGCCGGTGGCCACCGGCGACCGGCTGCGCACCGGGGTCGACGGCCGCGCCGAGTTGCGGCTGGGCAACACCACCCTGCGCCTGGGCCCCGGCTGCGACCTGACGCTGCAGCGGCTGGATGGCCAGGGCCTGGTGCTGTGGCTGGAATCCGGCACGCTGGCGCTGCGCTTGTCCGCGCTGCTGCCCGGTGAGGTCGGCGGTGCCGAGGTATTGACCGCCGAGGGCCGCTGGTCGCCCCAGGCACCCGGCCACTACCGCATCGACCGGCAAGCCCAGGCCCGCACGCCGGCCACGCTGGCGACCACCTGGCGCGGTGAAATGGCCTTCGAGGGCCGCGACAGCGCGCTGAGCGTGCCCGCCGGACGCCGGGTCGAGATCTGGCTGGACCCCACCAACCGATCCACCCGCTACGCCTGGGCCCCTGTCGAGCGCGACAGCTTTGCAGACTGGGTGGCGCGGGATGAACGGCTGGACGACGCACCGGTTTCGGCCCGCTACGTGCCGCCCGGCATGACGGGCTGGCAAGACCTGGACCGCAACGGCGACTGGGTCGGCCATCCCGAGTACGGCCAGGTCTGGCAGCCGCGGCGGGTACCGGTCGGCTGGGCGCCGTTTCACGATGGGCGCTGGGCCTGGGTCGCCCCCTGGGGCTGGACCTGGATCGACGCTGCGCCCTGGGGCTTTGCGCCGTTTCACTACGGCAGCTGGGTGGTCTGGCGAGACCGCTGGTGCTGGTCGCCAGGGCCGCGCCAGCAGCGGCCGCACTATGCACCGGCGTTGCGGTCGTGGACCGGCGGCCCGGTGGTGGGTGGCGGCGCCAGCATCGGCATCAACATCAACATCGGCAACACCGCCGGCCATCGGCCCCTGCCACCACGGGTGGTGATCCCGGTGGTGCTGCCGCCACGCATGGTGGTGGCGCCGCCCACGGTCATCGTCATCAACCCGCCGCCCCGGGCCTGGCGTGGCGACCCTGGCAGGGCAACACTGCCGTCCCCCATGCCGCCACCGCATGAGCACGAGCGCCGCGGGCGCTACGACCCGATGCCGCGGGAACAGGACCGGCGCCAGCCGGACAGGCGTGATGTTGACCGGCATGATGTTGACCGGCGTGATCCTGAGCGGCGAGACGCTGTTGGGCCGGTGGCAGGTGCGCCCGCGCCATTGCCGGCCGCGACGCCGGTGCTGCCATCGGTCAGGCTGGGCCCGTCGGTGGCGGGCCCTGTTGCGCCGGGTAGCGACCGCGGGGACCGTGGTTACCGCAATGATCGCGGGGACCGCAATGACCGCAATGACCGCGGGGACCGCGGGGAGCGCAACGAACCGGGGGACCGTGGGGGCCGCGGCGAGGCTGGCGGACGCTATCGGGCACCGGTAGCGCCGGTCCAGCCGGCCCCGCCGGCGGCACCCGGTCTGGCCGCCGCGCCGGCTCAGACGCCGGCGCCTGTCGGCACCATGCCGGCCGCCGGTCCCGCAGCGCCAGCCATCATGGGCCCGGGCAGACGTGTCACGCCGCCGGCGGCGATGCCACCGGCCGCCAATCCCGCGGTGGCTGTGCCAGTTGCCGCCAATCCGGTGGTGGCCATGCCCCCCACCGCAGCGGCACCGCGCCAGGTGGCCACCCCGCCGCCTGCACCGACACCGCCCGCCCCCAAGCCCCGCGATGCCGAGCCCAACCGCACCGACGCGTCGCAGCGGCCCGAACGGGGCGAGCGCACAACGGCCGTGCGTTAGCCGTCGGCCGCAGCAAGCGCCCGGCCGGTCATGGCCAGCCCCCCCGCGGGCCGGCCGCAGCGCCTGATCAGCGCAGCCAGGGCTTCATCACCGCCCACACCGTGGCCAGCATGCGCGGATGCGCCTCGGCCTTGGGGTGGATGCGGTCGGGCTGGAACAGGCTGTCGGCCTGCGGGCCGTCTGCCACGCCCGCCAACAAAAAGGGCACCAGCGCAGCGCCTTCGGCCGATGCCACGTTGGCGAACAGGGCTGAAAAATCCAGGCTGTAGCGGGCGCCGTAGTTGGGCGGCATCTGCATGCCGACAATCATCACCCGCGCACCGGCAGCCTTGGCGGCGCGGGCCATGGCTTGCAGGTTGTCCTGGGTCATCCGCAACGGCAGGCCACGCAGCGCGTCGTTGCCGCCCAACTCGATCACGACATGGCTGGGCTTGTGCTGCTTGAGCAGCGCCGGCAGGCGCGACCGTCCGCCCGAGGTGGTGTCGCCGCTGATGCTGGCATTGACCACATTGACCGACAGCTTGCCCTGCGCCAGTTGCTTGTCGAGCAGCGCCACCCAGCCGGTACCCCGCGCCAGCCCGTATTCGGCCGACAGGCTGTCGCCCAGTACCAGCAGGGTGCGGGCCGGCGTTGGCCGGGGGGTTGCAGGCGGGTTGGCCGACCCCGCCGGCCCCGCGCCCAGCATCGCCACTGCCAGCACGCTACAGTGCAGCAGCACCACTCGCCGCGTCTTGCCACGCGCTGGCATCCATCTCATGAGCGATCCCATCATCGCGGTTGAACACGTCACCCGCTCGGTCACCGATTCCACCGGTACGCTGACGATTCTCCACGACATTCACTTCAGCCTGCAGCGGCGCCAGTCGACGGCAATAGTCGGCGCGTCCGGCTCGGGCAAAAGCACCTTGCTGGCCATCATTGCCGGGCTGGACCACCCGACCAGCGGCACGGTGCGTATCGACGGCGAGGACCTGTTTTCACTGGACGAAGACCAGCGTGCCGGCCTGCGTGCGCGCAAGCTGGGCTTTGTGTTCCAGAGCTTCCAGTTGCTGGCGCACCTGAGCGCGCTCGAAAACGTCATGCTGCCGCTCGAGTTGCTGGGCCGCGCCGACGCCCGCGAGCGTGCCGCCACCATGCTGCAGCGGGTGGGCCTGGGTGAGCGGCTCAAGCATTACCCGCGCACCTTGTCGGGCGGCGAACAGCAGCGGGTGGCGCTGGCGCGGGCTTTTGTGGTCGAGCCCGAGGTGCTGCTGGCCGATGAGCCCACCGGCAGCCTGGACCACGCCACCGGCGAGCGGGTGATGGCGCTGATGTTCGAGATGAACCGCGAGACCGGTACGACGCTGGTGCTGGTGACACACGACCGGGCCATCGCGGCGCGCTGTGACCGGCAGTTGCTGATGGAGGCGGGGAAGTTGATCGTCGTGGGCGCACCGGACGATCCGGGTTTGCCGGTCGCGACGTGACGTGCGGTGCCGCCGGGCCAGGGCGAGGCCCTTACCGGTATGCCGAGCAGCGCCTGACCGTGGCGCCAGGCCAGGTCGATCTGTCGCCCGAGAACCTGGCACGCCATCAACGCGAGCGTGACCACCAAGCCGGCGTGATCGCCACCTTCGGTGACCCTGCGCCCGCAGCCTTGCAGATGCGGGCGCCGGTAGCCGGGCCGCGCTCGGGGTCGGTTGGCCTGCGCCGCATCTTCAACAGCCAGCCCCGTGCGCCGCACAGTGGCATGGACATCGCCGCCGCCAGCGGCACGCCGGTGCGCGCCCCGCTGGCCGGCCGGGTGATCGATACCGGCGACTACTTCTTCAACGGCCGCACGGTCTGGATCGACCACGGTGCCGGCTTGCTGTCGATGGTCTGCCACCTCAGCGCCGTCGAGGTGGCGGTGGGCGATCTGCTGGCTGCCGGCCAGCCGCTGGGCGCAGTGGGCGCCACTGGCCGGGCGACCGGGCCCCACCTGCACTGGTCGCTCAGCCTGAACCGGGTGATGGTGGACCCGGCCTTGTTCCTGGTTGCCGACCCGGCCAGATAGCCGAGTCCCGCCCATGAAAAAGGCGCCACCCGGGCGCCTTTTTGTTGCCAGCCGGCCGCCGCAAAAGCGCGCCCGCTGCTGATTACCGGGGCATCACTGCGCGAACTTGTAGTCCGTCTTGGCGGCCTTGCGCATGTCGTCCTGGAACTTCTGCAGCTTGGTCTGGGCCAGGCGCTGCTGGACCTGCGGCTTGACCGACTCGAAGTCGGGGAACTGCGCATCGCGGGTGTCGTCCAGGCGGATGATGTGCCAGCCGAACTGGGTCTTGATCGGGGCCTCGGTCATCTCGCCTTTCTTGAGCTTGGCCATCGCGCCACCAAACTCGGGCACATACGACTCGGGCTTGGCAAAGTCGAGATCACCGCCGTTGGCGCCCGAGCCCGGGTCCTTGCTCTTGGCCTTGGCCAGGTCCTCGAACTTGGCGCCGCCCTTGATCTGGGCGATCAAGGCCTTGGCTTCTTCTTCGCCCTCGACCAGGATGTGGCTGGCGCGGTATTCGGTGCCGGTGGACTGGGCCTTGAACTTGTCGTACTCGGCCTTGGCTTCGGCGTCGGTGACCGGGTTTTTCTTCTTGAAGTCCTCGAACAGCTCACGGATCAGGATGCTCTGGCGCGCAAGCTCCATCTGCGCCTTGTAGTCGGCCTGGCCGGCGATGCCGCGTTTTTCGGCCTCTTGCGCAAAGATCTCGCGCCGCACCACCTCGTCCTTGGCCATGCCCTGCATCTCGGGCGTGACCTGTTGGCCGGCGCGCTGGGCCTGCTGCAGCAGCAGGTCGAGCCGGGCCTTGGGCACGGCCTTGCCGTTGACGATGGCGAGGTTTTGGGCCGATGCGGCCAGCGGCAGCAGCAGTGCGGTGGCGACTGCGATCACAGAGGCACGGGCGACAAACGTCAAACGGGTCATGGGCGGGTCGATCTTGAAGGGGTTGGGAGTGGTGGGCACACCCGGCGAGCGGGCGGCAAAGAAGAACAGCTGAAATGACGGTGCGGACAGGTGGGGGCTGGTCTGCCGGATCAGGCGGGATCGGGGCCTTGCGCCTCGATCGCCAGCGCGTGGATACCCTGGGGGATCACATCGCGCAAAGCATCATACACAAGCCGATGGCGCGCCACCCGGCTCAAGCCGGTCATGCAATCCGCGACGATGAACACCCGGAAATGAGAACCTTCACCGGCGCCCGCATGGCCCGCGTGCAGGTGGCTCTCGTTGACGACCTCCAGGCGTTGCAACGGGGCGGCTTGCAGTGGCGCCAGTGTTGCACGCAGCGTGGCGTCGATCAGTTGCGCTGAAACACCGTCGCTCATGTCATTCCTTGGCCGGCGCCTGGCTGTCGGCGGGCAAGTGGCGGCTGATGTAGAGGCCCTGGCCCAGGGTGAACAGCAGCATCAGGCCGATACCGCCAAACAACTTGAAGTTGACCCAGGTGCTGGTGCTGAAGTTGTAGGCCACCCAAAGGTTGATCACCCCCATCGCGGCAAAAAACACCACCCAGGCCAGGCCCAGGCGCTTCCAGACGGCGTCGGGCAATTGCATCTGCTCGCCGATCATCAGCTTGAGCAGGTTCTTGCCGAGCAGCGTCTGGCTGATCAGGAACGACAACCCCATCGCCCAGTACAGGCCGGTGGGCTTCCACTTGATGAAGGTCTCGCTGTGCAGCCAGACGGTCAGGCCACCCAGCACCACCACCAGGCCCAGACTGACCCACAGCATCAGGTCGACCTTCTTGCCACGCGCCTTGAGCCAGGCCACCTGGGCCAGCGAGGCGATCACCACCACCACGGTGGCCAGCATCACCGGCGCCTCGGTGATGCCCACGGTGCCGCCGGCTACCATCCAGCCCAGGTGCTCGGTGGCAAAGGCAGCGGCCCACTCCTTGTGGGACTCGGTGTATTTGAAGGTGCCGAAAAACAGCAGAATCGGCAGGAAGTCGAACAGCAGTTTCATGCGGTGGGCAGTGTAACGGGCGCTTTTGGGGCATTGTTAGGCGGGCGTGAGGCTTGTCACGGCTAGCGCCACTGCCGCCAGGGTTCAGGCGCCCGACCCGCCTTTAGGCACAAAATCGATCGCCGCCGAGTTGATGCAAAAGCGCTCACCTGTGGGCTCGGGGCCGTCCTCGAAGACATGGCCCAGGTGGGTGCCGCAGGCGGCGCAGCGCACCTCCACCCGGCGCATGCCCAGGCTGTCGTCCACCAGCCGTTCAACCCGGCCGGGTTCGATCTCCTGCCACCAGCTCGGCCAACCGCAGCCGGCGTCGAACTTGGCGGCGCTCTCGAACAAGGCCGCGCCGCAGCCCACGCAGCGGTAGGCGCCGTCCGCCCAATGGTCCCAGAACTGGCCGGTGAAGGGCCGTTCGGTGGCGGCCTGGCGGGCGACGTTGTACTGCATCGGGTCGAGCCGGGCGCGCCATTCGGCATCGCTTTTGCGCACCGGGTAGCGGGCGTCGTCGTGGCTATGGGGCTCTGGCGGCTGGCCGATGGACAGCGGTTTTTTGCCGAAGAGGTTCATGACGAGCAGGACACTTCGAGTTGGTGGGCCCAATCGGGCGGCAGCGCGGCGTAGGCGGCCGGGGCGTCGGGGTGTTCGTCGTAGGGCTTCGACAAGACGTTCAGCAGGCGATGAACCTCGCTGAAATCACCGCCCTGCGCCGATTGGATCGCCGACTCGGCCAGGTGGTTGCGCAGCACAAACTTGGGGTTGACGCGGTCCATTCGAGCTGCGCGGTCGGTGTCCACACTGGCTTCCAGGCGCAGACGCTGCGCATAGCGGTCGGCCCAGGCCGCAAACTTGGCGCGGTCGATGAACTGGTCTTGCACGACGGCGTTTTCAGCGCCGTCAGCGCTGGAAAACCGGCTAAAGCCCCGCATCGTGATGGTGTAGTCGACACGGTCCTGCGCCATCAGGCGCAACAGGTCGTCGAACAGGTCGGCGTCGTCGGCATGGTCCACCGTCAGCCCCAGCTTGGCGCGCAATCTGGCCTGCAGCGTTTCGGCAAACACCGTTTTGTACGGTTCCATCGCCGCCTTCAACGCGTCGATCGGATCGCCATCGCCACCGCAGTTCGCGGCGGTCACCAGCGGCTGCAGGCCTTGCGCCAGCGCGTGCAGGTTCCAGAACGCCACGTTGGGCTGGCGTGAAAAGGCATAGCGGCCCTGGTGGTCGCTGTGGTTGCAGATGTGGGCCGGATCAAACGCATCGAGAAAGCCAAACGGGCCGTAGTCGATGGTCAGGCCCAGGATCGACATGTTGTCGGTGTTCATCACGCCGTGGCAAAAGCCGACCGCCTGCCAGCCGGCCAGCAGCACTGCAGTGCGGCGCGAGACGGCTTCCAGCAGCGCCAGAGCCCGGTTGGGTGCGTCCTGGCATGCAGGATAAAACCGCTCGACCACCGCATCGACCAGGGCTTGCAACGCGCTGGTGTCGCTGGCGGTGTGTGCAAAGTGCTCGAAGTGGCCGAAGCGGATGAAGCTGGGTGCAACCCGGCTGACCACCGCTGCGGTTTCCATCAACTCGCGCCGCACCGGCGCCGGTGAGCCGACGATGGCCAGCGCCCGGGTGGTGGGGATGCCGAGTGCGGCCATCGCCTCCGAGCACAAGAACTCGCGGATCGACGAGCGCAGCACCGCGCGGCCGTCGCCCATGCGGGAGTAGGGCGTCAGGCCGGCGCCCTTGAGCTGCAACTCCTGCACGCCGGCGGGGCTGTCGATCTCGCCCAGCAGCAGTGCCCGGCCATCACCCAGCTGCCCCGCCCACTGGCCAAACTGGTGGCCGCTGTAGACGCTGGCGCGTGGGCTGCCGACGGGCGGCAAGGCGTTGCCGCCCAGCAGGGCCAGCGCGGCTGGGGTTTGCAGCCAGCCGGTCAAGCCCAGCTCGGTGGCCAGGTTGTCACTGCGCGCCACCCAGTGCTGGTCGGGCAGGGCGGCGGGGCTCAGTTCGGTGCCAAAGCGTGGGCCCAGACGGGCCATCAGGCCGTCAGCGCGCCAGCGCGGCGCGGTGGTTGCCACGTCGGTGGGCTTGAATTGATCAGGCGCATTCATGCGGCGGATTGTCAGCTTTTGTGCCACACCCGTCCGGCCGGCCGCGGGAATCACCCCAAGCCGGCCGAGGAGGCAAAACGCGATACTGCCGCACCGATCAGCGGTGCCCTCTGGGCACTGCTGCCCGCGCCGCAAGGCGTTGCCCTGTTTCTCTCCCCACCCTTCGAGGACACCATGCTCGGACAGATGCAAGACCACCCGCTGCTGATCTCCAGCCTGATCGACTTTGCGGGTCGCCACCACCACGAGGCGCAAATCGTGTCGCGCCGGGTCGAGGGCGACCTGCACCGCTACACCTATGCCGACGCCGCCAAGCGGTCCCGCCAGGTGGCCAATGCGCTGGACAAACTGGACTTGGGCTTCAGCGACCGGGTTGCCACGCTGGCCTGGAACGGCTACCGCCACCTGGAGCTGTACTTCGGCATCACTGGCAGCGGCCGGGTGGTGCACACGGTCAATCCACGCCTGCTGCCCGAGCAGATCGCCTGGATCGCCAACCATGCCGAAGACCAGGTGATGTGTTTCGACATGACGTTTTTGCCCATCGTCAAAGCGATCTGGTCCAAGTGCACGACAGTCAAACACTGGATCGCGCTGTGTGATGCGGACAAGCTGCCGGCCGACACCGGCATCCCGGGCCTGCGCAGCTACGAGGCCTGGATGGCGGACGAGCCCGACACGTACGCCTGGCCGCAGTTCGACGAGCGCAGCGCCGCCGCCCTTTGTTACACCAGCGGCACCACCGGCAACCCCAAGGGCGCGCTCTACAGCCACCGCTCGACCCTGTTGCATGCGTTTGCCGGCGCGCTGCCCGACTCACTCGGCCTGTCCTCGCGCGACGCCATCCTGCCAGTGGTGCCGATGTTCCACGTCAACGCCTGGGGCCTGCCGTACGGCGCGGCGATGACCGGCGCGAAGTTGGTCTTCCCCGGTGCGGCGCTGGACGGCAAATCGGTCTACGAGCTGATCGAGTCCGAAAAAGTGACGATGGCTGCGGGTGTGCCCACGGTCTGGCTGGGCCTGCTCAACCACACCGCCCAGCACGGGCTTCGATTTTCCACCATGACACGCACGGTGATCGGCGGCTCGGCCTGCCCGCCGGCCATGATCAAGACCTTCCGCGACGACTACGGCGTGACGGTGATCCATGCCTGGGGCATGACCGAGATGTCGCCGGTGGGCACGGTCTGCACGCTCAAGCTGCACCAGACATCGCTGCCCGAAGCGCAGCAGCTCGCCATCATGGCCAAGCAGGGCCGGGCGGTGTATGGCGTCGAGATGAAGATCATCGACCCGGACGGCAAGGATTTGCCCTGGGACGGCAAGTCCAGCGGCGACTTGCTGGTCAAGGGGCCGTGGATCATTGCCAACTACTTCAAGGGCGAGGGCGGCGACCCGTTGGTGGATGGCTGGTTCCCGACCGGCGACGTGGCCTCGATCGACACCGATGGCTTTTTGCAGATCACCGACCGCAGCAAGGACGTGATCAAGTCGGGCGGCGAGTGGATCAGCTCGATCGACGTCGAGAACATCGCGATGGGCCATCCGGCAGTAGCGATGGCCGCCTGCATCGCCGTGCCGCACCCCAAATGGGACGAGCGGCCGCTGCTGGTGGTGATGAAAAAGCCCGGTGCACAGGCCACCGAGGCGGAAATCCTGGCGCACTTCGAGGGCCGCATCGCCAAGTGGCAGGTGCCCGACGAGGTGGTGTTCATCGACGCCATCCCGCTGGGCGCCACCGGCAAGATGCAGAAGAACAAGCTGCGTGAGTTGTTCAAGGCGCACAAGCTGGCCTCGGCCTGAAGTCTGCGCCCGCGCCACCGGCAACCGGTGGCGCCATCCAGGTCAAGCCGCCCGCTTGACCTTGCTCGAGCCCCTGCCCGTCAGGGGCTTTTTTGCGCCTGGCACCTCGGCGACAGGCTTGTCCCCGCAGCGACAAGTTCGTGGGGTAGTCCCTGAAGCCCAAACCGCCCCGCTTCCGTTACCGTTGCGCCCGTTGGTTGCACTGCACCATTTACCCGGAGATCCGTATGAGCTTGCTTGGAAATTCATTGCGCCTGGCCCTGGCCAGCGGCCTTTTCTTGACCGCTGCGGCGGCCGTTGCCCAGAAGGGCGAAACCGTCAAGATCGGCTGGATCGATCCGCTGTCGGGCCTGATGGCGCCGGTCGGCCAGAACCAGCTCAAGAGCTACCAGTTCATGGCCGAGGTGTTCAACAAGAGCAACGTCGCCGGCGTCAAGTTCGAGATCGTGCCGATCGACAACAAGTTGAGCCCGCAAGAAAGCACCAATGCCGTCAAAAGCCTGATCGACCAGGGTGTGCGCTACATCGTGCAGGGCAACGGCTCGGGCGCGGCGCTGGCCATCATGGACGCCGTCAGCAAGCACAACGAGCGCAACCCCGGCAAAGAGGCGGTCTACCTCAACTACGCCGCGGTGGACCCCGACCTGACCAACGGCAAGTGCAACTACTGGCACTTCCGGCTGGACGCCGACACCTCGATGAAGATGGAGGCGCTGACCACCTGGATGAAAGACCAGACCGATATCAAGAAGGTCTACCTGATCAACCAGAACTACGCGCACGGCCAGCAGGTCAGCCGTTTTGCCAAGGAGATCCTGGCGCGCAAGCGCCCCGACGTGCAGTTTGTCGGCGACGACCTGCACCCGCTGGCCTCGGTGCGCGACTTTGCGCCCTATGTGGCCAAGATCAAGGCCTCGGGCGCCGACACGGTGATCACCGGCAACTGGGGGTCGGATTTGACCCTGCTGATCAAGGCGTCCAACGATGCCGGCTTGAATGTCAAGTTCCTGACCTACTACGCCGGTGTCACCGGCACGCCCACCGCGCTGGGTGCCGGCGCCGCAGGCCGGGTCTACGCCGTGGCCTATGCCGACAGCAACATGGCCGGTGAAGTCGGCAAGGTGGCCAACGACTTCAAGGCCAAGTTCAACGACGACTACTACACGCTGGCGGTGCACCACGCTTTCAACATCCTGAGCACGGCGATGGCCAAGGCCAAGACGACCGACCCGGTCAAGGTGGCGGCGACGATGGAAGGCCTGAAGTTCAACAGCTTCAATGGTGAGGTCGAGATGCGCAAAGCCGACCACCAGTTGCAGCAAGGCCTGTTTGTCACGGTCTGGAAAAAGGCTGACGCCAAGAACCCGTACTCGGTGGAGAACACCGGCTACAGCTTCCAGCGCGTCAAGTACTACGAGCCCTACGTGGCCAGCACGCCCACCTCCTGCGCGATGAAGCGGCCGTAAGCCGGTATTTGATTCAACGCCAGCCCGGCGGAGCTGCCTCCGCCGGGCCTTTTGTTTTTTTCAGGAGGCCCAGCGCACCGTGGACCAGATCCTCATCAACACCTTGAACGGCGTCAGCTCCGGGCTGCTGCTGTTCATGCTCAGCTCGGGGCTGACGCTGATCTTCAGCATGATGGGCGTGCTCAATTTTGCGCACGCGAGTTTCTACATGATTGGCGCGTACGTCGCCTACACCTTCACCGGGATATTCGGCTTTTGGCCGGCGCTGTTGCTGGCGCCGCTGGCGGTGGGGCTGATGGGCGCACTGTTCGAGCGCACCGCGCTGCGCCGGGCCCACAAGTTTGGCCATGTGCCCGAGCTGTTGATCACCTTCGGCCTGAGCTACGTGGTGCTGGAGGTGGTGCAGCTGATCTGGGGCCGCACGCCGCTCAATTTCAACCCGCCCGAGTTGCTGCAGGGGCCGGCTTTCACGATCGTTCAGAACCCGACGTCGGGCCTGTCGCTGGTGTTGGGCGCGGCCAGTGATGCGCTGTGCCAGGGCGCACAGTGCTCACGTTTCCCGATGACACGGGCCTTCATGATGGGCGTGGCGCTGCTGATGCTGGTGGCACTGTGGCTGATGCTGACCCGCACCCGCATCGGCCTGGTGATCCAGGCCTCGCTGACCCACCCCGAGGCGGTCGAGGCGCTGGGCCACAACGTGCCGCGGGTCTTCATGCTGGTGTTCGGCAGTGGCTGCGCGCTGGCCGGCCTGGCCGGGGTGATCGGTGGCATCACCTTCATCACCGAGCCGGCAATGGCCACGGTCGTGGGCTCGATCATCTTTGTGGTGGTGGTGGTGGGCGGCATGGGCTCATTGGCGGGTGCGTTTGCGGCGTCGATCCTGATCGGCCTGCTGCAAACCCTGCCGCTGACGGTGGACGCCTCGCTGGCCGATGCCGTCAACCGGCTGGGCGCCTCGGTCGGGCCGACTACACCCGGCTGGCCGCTGCTGCGTATCACGCTGGCCCAGGCTGCACCGATCCTGCCGTATCTGCTGCTGGTGCTGATGTTGATATTCCGGCCCAAGGGTCTGCTGGGCACGCGGGAGGGATGAGATGAGTTTGCCTACATTGAGTTTCCGGCCCCGTTTCCCCGTCGGTGCCTGGCTGGTCTGGGGCGGCTTTGCCGCGGTACTGGCCATCGCGCCTGTGCTGTGGACCAGCAGCTTTGCCCAGACCATGCTGTCGCAGATCGGCATCGCCATCATCGCCTGCCTGGCCTACAACATCCTGCTGGGCCAGGGCGGCATGCTCAGCTTCGGCCATGCGGTCTACAGCGGGTTGGGCTCGTTCCTGGCGATCCACACCCTCAACATGGTCAGCGCCGGCAGCCTGGCGCTGCCAGTCAGTCTGGTGCCGTTGGTGGGTGGGCTTTCGGGCCTGTTTTTTGCCGCCGTGCTGGGCTGGGTCACGACCAAAAAAAGCGGCACCACCTTCGCGATGATCACGCTGGGCGTGGGCGAACTGGTCTGGTCGATGTCGCTGATGATCCCCGAGTTTTTTGGCGGCGAGGGCGGCATCTCGGGCAACCGGGTGTTGGGCCCTGCGATCTTTGGCATCACCTTCGGCCCGCAGATTCAGGTCTACACCCTGATCGCCATCTACTGCTTCATCAGCACCGCGCTGATGTACGCGATGACGCTCACGCCGCTGGGCCGCATGCTCAACGCCGTGCGCGACAACCCCGAGCGGGTCGAGTTCATCGGCTACGACACCCAGAAGGTGCGCTACCTGGCCTTCATGATCTCGGGCTTTTTTGCCGGCATCGCGGGCGGGCTGGGCGCGCTGAACTTCGAGATCGTCACCGCCGAGGTGGTGGGAGCGGCCAGGTCGGGCGCCTACCTGTTGTTTGTCTTCCTGGGCGGCGCGACCTTTTTCTTCGGCCCCATCCTGGGCGCGGTGCTGATGGTGATTGCCCTGGTGCTGCTGTCCGAGCTGACCAATGCCTGGCTGCTGTACCTGGGCCTGGTCTTCATGCTGATGGTGGTGTATGCACCGGGTGGCCTGGCCAGCCTGATCATGATGAACCTGCGGCTGGCGGTGTTTGGCAAGCTGCGGCGGGTGTTGCCGGGTTATCTGGTGCTGGGCCTGGCGGGGGTGATCGCGCTGACGGGTGCTGCGGCGATGATCGAGATGCTCTACCACCTGCAGCTCAATGCCGCGCTGGGGCCGAAGATGGGCTTCCTGGGCGTGACGCTGGACGCCCAGGCGGCGCCCAGCTGGGTCGGCGCGGTCACGCTGCTGGTGCTGGGGGCCGGGTTGTTTGAGTGGCGACGCCGCGGCTTCAGCCGGGTCTGGGGGACGATTGCCGAAGAAATCGAGCGCGAAATCAAGCGCCGGGAGGCCTTGTGATGGACACGCTTCAAAACCCGCATCAAATCAAGCCGGGCCAGCCCGAGTTCGCCGTCGAGTTGCTCGACGTGCACAAGCAGTTTGGCAAGACCCAGATCATCCGTGGCGCGCAGCTGCAGGTGCGCCCGGGCGAGCGGGTGGCCATCATCGGCCCCAACGGCGCCGGCAAGAGCACCCTGTTCAACCTGATCTCTGGCCGCTTTGGGCTGACGAGTGGCCAGATCAGGCTCAACGGCCAGCGCATCGACGGGCTGACGCCGTTCGAGATCAACCGGCGCGGGCTGTCGCGCAGCTTCCAGGTCAGCAACTTGTTCACCCGGCTGTCGGTGTTCGAGAACATCCGCTGCGCGGTGCTGTGGTCGATGGGCTACCAGTACGCGTTCTGGAAGTTTTTGAGCAAGCTGCACGACGCCAACGAGCGTGCCGAGCAGGTGCTGAGGATGCTGAAGCTGGAACGCCGCCGCGACCACCTGGCGATGAACCTGACCTATGCCGAACAACGTGCGCTGGAGATCGGCATCACGATTGCCGGCGGCTCGGACGTGATCCTGCTCGACGAGCCCACCGCCGGCATGAGCAAGAGCGAAACCACCCGTTTCATCCAGCTGATCCTCGATGTCACCGCCGGCAAGACCCTGCTGACGGTGGAGCACGACATGGGCGTGGTGTTCGGCCTGGCCGACAAGATCGCGGTGCTGGTCTATGGCGAGGTGATCGCCTATGACTTGCCGGAGGCGGTGCGGGCCAATCCACGGGTGCAGGAGGCGTACCTGGGTTCCGTGCTGGCCGATCAACAAGTGGCCAGTCAACAGGCGGCCGAGCAGGCCGCGGGGCACTGACATGCTGAAACTCCAAGATGTGAACGCCTTCTACGGCAAAAGCCATGTGCTGCATGGCGTCACCTTCAACGTCGGGGCCGGCGAGATCGTCAGCCTGCTGGGCCGCAACGGCTCGGGCCGGTCCACCACGGTCAAGGCCATCATGGGCTTGGTGGATGGTGCTGGCAGCATCAGCTGGCGCGACCAGCCGATCCTGGGCAAAAAGGCCTTCGAGATCGCCCATTTGGGGATTGGCTACGTGCCCGAAAACCGCGACATCTTCCCGAAGCTGACGGTGCACCAGAACCTGATGCTGGGCGAGAAGCGCGGCAAGGACAAACCGCGCTGGAGCTTCGATGACATGTACGGCATGTTCCCCCGGCTCAAGGAGCGCCAGCACACCGAAGCCGGTGTGCTCTCGGGCGGCGAGCAGCAGATGCTCACCCTGTGCCGCACGCTGATGGGCGACCCCGACCTGATCCTGATCGACGAGCCGACCGAGGGCCTGGCGCCCAAGATCGTCGAGTTGGTGGCCGAGTACCTGCAGGAGCTGAAGCGGCGCGGTGTGTCGGTGCTGCTGGTCGAGCAGAAGCTGACCATCGCGCTGCAGGTGTCCGAGCGCTGCCTGGTGATGGGCCACGGCCAGATCGTCTTCGAGGGCACGCCGACCGAGCTCAAGTCGGCCGGCGAGGTCCGCAAAGAGTGGCTTGAAGTCTGATTTGATGTCGGATATGCCTGGGGTTAACCCGTAGCCCCAGAGGCCCGGGCCGGCCTTGTCGCAGCAGAGACAGGCGCCGGCCTTTTTTGATTCCTAGAATCGAACGATCGTGCTATTTTCCGAATCCCCCGCGTTGAAAGGTTCACCATGAGCGCCAGCTACCAGGTCACCGACGGCATTGCCGTCATCACGATGAACAACCCGCCGGTCAACGGCCTGGGTTTTGAGACCCGGCGCGGCATTGCCGACGGCTTTGCCAAGGCGCAGGACGATGCAGCGGTGACCGCCATCGTGCTGACTGGCGGCGGCAAGGCGTTTTCGGGTGGTGCCGACATCCGCGAGTTCGACTCGCCCAAGTCGATGGCCGAACCCAACCTGCTCACCCTGATCAAGCTGGCCGAAGCCTCTGCCAAACCCATCGTCGCGGCGATCCACACCGTCTGCATGGGCGGTGGGCTGGAGCTGTCGCTGGGTTGCCAGTACCGCGTGGCCTCTCCCGGCGCGGCGATCGCGCTGCCGGAGGTCAAGATCGGGCTGATCCCGGGTGCCGGCGGCACGCAGCGCCTGCCACGGGTGCTGGGTGTCGAGACCGCGATGAACATGATCGCAACCGGCGAGCCGGTCAAGAGCGAGTTGTTGGCGTCACTGCCGGGCCAGAAATTGTTCGACCAGATCATCACCGGCGACCTGATCCCCGGCGCCATCGCGTTTGCCAAAACCATCGCCGACAAGCGCCCGCTGCCGACGGTGCGCGACTTGAAGGTCAGCCACCCGAACCCCGACGCTTACGTGCAGTTTGTGCGCAACATGGTCAAGGGTATGAGCAAAAACTTCCCCGCGCCGCTGGCCTGCGTCGATGCGGTGGCCGCGTCGCTCAAGTTTCGCAACCTGGACGACGGCCTGGCTGAAGAGCTGCGCATCTTCAAGGGCCTGATGCTGACGCCCGAGGCCAAGGCGTTGCGCCATGCCTTCTTCGGCGAACGTGCCGCCAGCAAGATCCCCGACGTGCCCGAAGGCACAGCGCTGCGCAACATCGCCAAAGTCGGTGTGATCGGCGCCGGCACGATGGGCGGCGGCATCACGATGAACTTCCTGAACGCCGGCCTGCCGGTGACGATGCTGGAAATGAAGGCGGACGCGCTGGAGCGTGGCGTGGCCACCATCCGCAAAAACTACGAGGCGCAGGTCAAGAAGGGCAAGCTCAAACAGGACAAGTACGAGCAGCGCATGGCCTTGCTGAGCACCACGCTGAGCTACGACGACCTGGGCGATGCCGACCTGATCATCGAAGCCGTGTTCGAGGAGCTCGGCGTCAAGGAGGCGGTGTTCAAGCAGCTCGACGCCGTGGCCAAGCCGGGCGCGATCCTGGCGTCCAACACCTCGACGCTGGACGTCGACAAAATCGCCAACTTCACCCAGCGCCCGCAGGACGTGGTGGGCATGCACTTTTTCAGCCCGGCCAACGTGATGCGGCTGCTGGAGGTGGTGCGCGGCAAGGCCACGGCCAAGGATGTGCTGGCCACCGTGATGGTGATGGCCAAGAAGATCAAGAAGACGGCGGTGGTCTCGGGCGTCTGCGACGGCTTTATCGGCAACCGCATGATCGAGCAGTACAGCCGCCAGGCCGGCTTTTTGCTGGACGAGGGCTGCACGCCGGCCCAGGTGGACAAGGCGGTCGAGCGGTTCGGCTTTGCGATGGGCCCGTTCCGCATGGGCGACCTGGCCGGCAACGACATCGGCTGGGCCATCCGCAAGCGCCGCTCGGGTGAGCAGGCCACGCTGAGGTACAGCAAAACCGCCGACCTGCTGTGCGAGATGGGCCGGTTCGGTCAGAAAACCGGCGCCGGCTGGTACGACTACCAGGCCGGCAAGCGCGATGCAATCCCCAGCCAGCTGGTCGAGCAGATGGTGACGGATCACCGCAAGGAGCTGGGCATCAACCCGCGCAAGATCGGCGACGACGAGATCGTGCAGCGCCTGGTGTTCAGCCTGGTCAACGAGGCCGCGCACATCCTGGAAGAAGGCATTGCCAACAAGGCCAGCGACATCGACATGGTCTATCTGACCGGCTACGGCTTCCCGCTGTTCCGGGGTGGTCCGCTGTGTTATGCCGACAGCTTTGGCCTGTACAACGTGGTGAACGCGATGAAGCGTTTTGCGGCCAACCCGTTGGATGACGGCGCGTTCTGGCAACCGGCGCCGTTGCTGGCCAGGTTGGTGGCCGAAGGCAAGAGCTTCACCTGAGCGTTTTTCGTTACTGCAAAAGCACTTAGAGCACAAACTTCAAGGATTTCATCATGACTCAAGCCGTCATCGTTTCCACCGCCCGCACGCCACTCGCCAAGAGCTGGAAAGGCGCCTTCAACATGACCCACGGCGCCACGCTCGGCGGCCACGCCATCGCCCACGCGGTGCAGCGCGCCGGCATCGACCCCGGCGCGGTCGACGACGTGCTGATGGGCTGCGCCAACCCCGAGGGCGCGACCGGCATGAACATCGCCCGCCAGGCGCTTTTGCGCGCCGGCCTGCCCATCACCACCAGCGGGGCCACCGTCAACCGTTTTTGCTCCAGCGGCCTGCAGACCATCGCGATGGCCTCGCAGCGCATCATCGCCGGCGAGGCCGATGTGTATGTTGCCGGCGGTGTCGAGAGCATCTCCTGCGTGCAGCAAGAGATGAACCTGCACATGCTGCAAGACAGCTGGCTCAAAGCCAACAAGCCCGCCGTCTACATGAGCATGCTGGAGACGGCCGAGAACGTGGCCAAGCGCTACAACGTGTCGCGTGAGCGCATGGACCAGTACGGTGCTGCCAGCCAGCAAAAAGCCTGCGCCGCCCAAGAGGCCGGTTTGTTCAAGGACGAGATCGCGCCGATCACCGTGACGGCGGGTGTGGCCGACGCCGTGATGGGCTTGCGCAGCAAGGAAGTGACCGTCAGCGCCGATGAGGGCCTGCGGCCCGGCACCACTTACGACGCGGTCAAGGGCATCCGCTCGGCCCTGCCCGGTGGTGTGGTCACCGGCGGCAATGCCAGCCAGTTCAGCGACGGCGCGGGCGCCTGTGTCATCGTCAGTGACACTTTTGCGCAGCAAAAGGGCTTGAAGCCGCTGGGCCGCTTCCTGGGCTTTGCGGTGGCCGGCTGCGAGCCCGACGAGATGGGCATCGGCCCGGTGTTTGCCGTGCCCAAGGTGCTGGCCCGCCTGGGCCTGAAGATGGACGACATCGACCTGTGGGAGCTGAACGAGGCGTTTGCGGTGCAGGTGCTGTACTGCGCCGACCGGCTGGGCATCCCGATGGACCGGCTCAACGTCAACGGCGGCGCCATCGCGGTGGGCCACCCTTATGGCGTGTCCGGCCAGCGCCTGACCGGCCATGCGCTGATCGAAGGCAAGCGCCGCGGTGCCAAGCGGGTCTGCGTGACGATGTGCATCGGCGGCGGCATGGGCGCGGCCGGCATTTTCGAGGTGCTCTGAGCGGGGAGCAGCGCAATGAGCTTCTTGCGCACCCCCGATTCGCGCTTTGCCAGCCTCCCGGCTTGGCCTTATGAGGCGCGCTATGCCCAGCCGCTGGGTGAGGCCGGCCCGCGTATGGCCTATATCGACGAGGGGCCGCGTGACGCGGCGGTTACCGCGCTGTGCCTGCACGGCAACCCGAGCTGGGGCTATTTGTACCGGCAGATGATCCCGGTGTTCACTGCTGCCGCCATCCGGGTGGTTGCGCCGGACCTGATCGGCTTCGGCCGGTCCGACAAGCCGGTTGACGAGGCCTGGCATCAGTTTGATGTGCACCGCCAGAGCCTGCTGAACTTTGTCGAGGCGCTGGATTTGCAGCAGGTGATGCTGGTGTGCCAGGACTGGGGCGGCATCTTCGGTCTGACGCTGCCTTCTGCTGCACCGCAGAGGTATGCACGCCTGCTGGTCATGAACACCACGCTGGCCACCGGCACCCTGACGGACGGCTTCCGCCAGTGGCGCGACTACAGCAACAGCCAGCCCGACCTGGCCGTGGGCAAGATGCTGCGGCGCGGCCGGCGCGAAATGGGCGAGGCCGAGGCCGCGGGCTACGACGCGCCGTTCCCTGATGTCTCGTACAAGGCCGCGCTGCGGGCCTTCCCGAACCTGGTGCCCGACGGCGCCGACACACCGGGCGCGGCCACCAGCCGCGAAGCGGCGGACTTCTGGCAGCAGCACTGGACCGGCGACAGCTTCATGGCCATCGGCGAGCAGGATCCGGTGCTGGCCGGTGCGCCGATGCAGGTGCTGCAGCAGACGATCCGTGGCTGCCCGCCGCCCTTGCTGGTGCCCGAGGGCGGGCACTTCCTGCCCGAGTGGGGCGCACCGGTTGCCCACGCGGCGCTGCAGCACTTTGGCCTGGCGCAGCTGTGAGCTTGCTGGCTTGCAAGGCTTCTACAGTTCTTGAGATCACCTCGGTTCAACCACCGCATCGGCCGGAAGGTCCGCCCGAAGGTCCGCCCGAAGGGCATTCCAAAGCTTCGCCCAACCCGTGGCCGCCCAGCGCCACCCTGCCTGCCGCCCACCCGGCAGCCTGCTGAGAGCCTTGCCCCATGCGCACCACCGTTGATTTCCTGCTGCAGGACTGGCTGCACGTCAGCACGCTCTGTGCGCGGCCCCGCTTTGCCGAGCATTCGAGCGATACCTTCAACCAGGTGCTCGACACCTGCGAGAAGATCGCCCGCGACAAGTTTGCACCGTTCAACCGGCTGGTCGATACCGAAGAGCCGTGCTTCGACGGCGAAAAGGTGATCCTGCCGCAGGCGACGCAAGACGCCTGGGACGCCTACGCAGCGTCGGGCATGTTGTCGGCGGCGCAGGACTTCGAGATCGGCGGCATGCAACTGCCCTACACCCTGGAGTCCGCCGCCAACGCGTTTTTTGCCAAGGCCTCGGTCAGCATCAACGGCAGCCTGTTGACGGTGGGCAACGCCAATCTGCTGATGGCGCATGGCAGCGAGACCCAAAAGCAGGTGTTTGCGCTCAATGAGTTCTCGGGCCGCTGGTCGGGCACGATGTGCCTGTCCGAGCCGCAGGCCGGCTCCAGCCTGTCGGACGTGGCGACACGCGCCACGCCGGACGGCGAGGGCGCTGAGGCCGACCCGCTGGGTCCGCGCTTCCGCCTCAAGGGCAACAAGATGTGGATCTCGGCCGGCGAGCATGAGCTGACACAAAACATCATCCACCTGGTGCTGGCCAAGATCCCGGGGCCGGACGGCAAGCCGGTGGCGGGTGTCAAGGGCATTTCGCTGTTCATCGTGCCCAAGAAGCTCGTCAACACCCAGGGCGAACTCACGGGCGTGCGCAACGACGTGGCGCTGGCCGGGCTCAACCACAAGCTGGGCTGGCGCGGCACCACTAACACGCTGCTGAATTTTGGCGAGGGCAAGTTCTTGCCAGCCGGTAAGGCAGGCGCGGTGGGTTACCTGGTCGGCCGTCCGGGCCAGGGCCTGCGCGCGATGTTCCACATGATGAACGAGGCCCGCATCGGTGTCGGCATGGCCGCGACCATGTTGGGCATGGCGGGTTATGAGGCCTCGCTGGCTTACGCCCGGCAGCGGCCGCAGGGCCGGCCGGTCACGGCCGGTGGCAAAGATGCCGCCGCGCCGCAGGTGGCCATCATCGAGCACGCCGACATCAAGCGCATGCTGTTGGCGCAAAAAGCCTATGCCGAAGGCGC
>JBBQAH010000469.1:0-1648 GCA_038316145.1 Burkholderiales bacterium | reverse complement strand
CTTCAGGGTCTTTATTGATTACAACAATTACCTTACTTTGATTTACACCTGCTAAATGCTGTATAGCGCCTGAAATTCCAATAGCCACATATAAAGTTGGTTTAATCGTAATTCCTGTTTGTCCTACGTGTTCATGGTGCGGGCGCCAACCAATATCTGCAACCGGTCTTGAACAGGCTGTTGCAGCACCTAAAACATTGGCAAGATCTTCAATCATTCCCCAATTTTCAGGACCTTTTAATCCTCTTCCACCTGATACCACTATCTCTGCTTCAGGTAATGGAATGTGCCCACCTGCTTCATCCTCAATTGAAATAACGGTATAATCCATATCAGAATCTTGAATATCAGCATTTTGCGTTTCTACAATTGCAGTATTACCATCAGAAACTGCCTTGAATGAATTTGGTGTAAGCGTGATAACAATTTTACCTCCGGCCATTTCTAAATCTGCAAAGGCCTTTCCTGAAAAAACTGCTTTACGAAGGATATTATTTTCGGGCAAGCTGCCAACTCCCGGAAACAGGGTTGCTCCCATTCTAACAGCAATACGAGGAGCTATAGCCTTACCGGTAGAGTCGTGCGACAATACAATGGTGTCTGCCCCGATTTTTTCAGCTGTTTGTGCAATTATCTTTGTATAAGCTTTTGAAAAAAGGTTGTTGAGTCTATCATCTGCAATATGTATAACTTTTGATATACCATATCCTCCTAATTTTTCAAGTTCACCTGCATCTGCATTGCCAAAGGCAATCGCAATAGTTTCTCCCATTTTACCTGCAAAAGCAGCAGTTTCGTGGGCAACTTTTTTTAATTTTCCATTATATAATTCACTCAGAACCAATATCATGTCTAATTTATTTAAAATGGTTTTTTTCTTTTAATTTCACTATTTAATTTCCTCTAGGATTAAATTACCTTTGCTTCGATGTGCAATAGCTCCGCTAATTGTTCAACATTATCAGGGTCAATCAGCTTGCAACCTGTTTTAGCAGGAGGTAAAGCAAAGTTTTTTACTTTTACTTTAGCTTCTGTTGAATCCTCAATAACTGTAACCGGCTTCGTTTTAGAGGCCAGAATTCCTCTCATATTTGGAATACGTGCTTCAGCCATGCCTTTTTGCGCACTAATAACACATGGAGTTGAAAGTGTAACCGTTTCTTTTACTCCTTCTAATTCGCGCTCTATTTTCAAATTTGATCCTTCAGCATCCAATTTTGAGGCGAGGGCAACATAGGGCAGGTCAAGCAGTTCTGCAATCATGCCGCCCACAACTCCGCCGTTGTAATCTATCGTTTCTTTTCCAGTTAAGATGATATCATATGCTTGATCTTTTGCATATTGTGAAATTGCAGTAGCAACCTGCATAGCATCAATAGGCTCTGCATCAATTCTAATTGCATCGTCGGCGCCTAAAGCAAGTGCTTTTCTAATAATTTGGTCACTATCACTTTTTCCTACATTAATAACCGTAACAGTCCCACCTAATGTTTCTTTCAGTTCAAGTGCACGCACCAAGGCATACCATTCATCATAGGGATTAATTATAAATTGCACGCCAACCTCATTAAATTTCGTATCATTTTCAGTGAATGCAATTTTTGTTGTTGTATCCGGAGCTTTACTTATACAAACCAATAATTTCATA
>JBBQAH010000303.1:0-2480 GCA_038316145.1 Burkholderiales bacterium | reverse complement strand
CAAAATCACTAGCCTGAATTTGCCCTATAGCATCATCACGGTCTGTCGCCTGGCGCCAACGACTAACTAAATAAGTCTCGGGCAGGCGGTTGGGGTTCTCGTAGACGCTAATACCTTGGCTCGTTGTTGTGACTAGCTTGTAGCGCTGAGGAAGGGGCTTAAACTGGCTGATTATGTACCTGACACTGGCGAGATCGACATGGTCAGTGACCATTTCATAAGTCTGATTGCGAAACTCATCAAGGCGTGCCCCACAGAGCTTTGTAAACTCGGCAAAGCGAGCTGGCTGCATCGGATTATGCACCCGCATAGAACTGATTTTGTAGACAATATTAGAGTTGGGCTTGAGCACATGTTCGGTGATCGAAAGGGCCCGCCCCGGATTAGCAAGTAAATAATCAGTCAGCTCGGTTTTGGGAAAATCAAAAGATGGCTGCACTGGCAGTGAATATCGGGCAACCGACAAAAGACTAATTGAGTTTACTAAAATCGCCAACATCGAGAAGAAAACACTAAAATTGAAAATTCGCTTGAGTGGATTGCGCAAAGCCAGCCATACTGCCGCAAGAAAGCTCGTAGCGAGGATGACACTGAAGACTATATCGGAAGCTTTGTAGGTCATATCAGGGAGAGTTTCATCGAAATTGAAACTCTTCAAGTTAAGCCGAAACAGGCATAGCACTAGAGAAATAACAATAGGAAAGGCTGCAGCGGGCCAGAGAAAACGCACAATATCTTTTCTGCGCGAAACAGCCTCTACGCCAATCCCTGCCAGTACAGCCATGAAGAGCAAAAAACATGGAATGAGATAGACCGTTATTAGATACGAAAGTGGTCTCACTGTCAGAATTTGATCTAGCCAACCGAACCGAGCGATTAACAATAAGCAAATAACTGCCAAAGCGATAAGCATTATCGATACAACTTTTTGGCGCTTAGAAACAGCTAGGCAAAACGGTATGAGAGTAACTGCTATCACTCCCAAAAACGGGCTAGCCATGCCATAACATGGCTGAAAAATATTAAGAATAATGCCTTGCCAGGGGGCGAAAGCAGCCTGACTATCACCATACTTATAAGAATCACCACAAGTTAAATACTCGAGAAATGGCAATATCATCGGCGCGCTCAAAGCCAGAGAACAACTGCCGATAAACAACAAGCCAGGCAACAGGCCAAGAACTGATTTACTTCGCTTACCCAAGGCTGAGATGCCTACTGCAAAGTAAAGGACCACAGCACAGAGAACACCATAGAGACTCGACTCGGGATGGCCCGATAACACAAATACAGCAGTGGCAAAGGTGGCAACAATTAGTGGCCAGATTCCCGCTGTGCGAGCGGTCCAAACAAAGCTGGCGAAGAGCAGAGGAAATAGCGCTTGGGAAGTACCGGAAAGCAGCTCTAGGTAGTACAAAATATACGGACAAAAAGCATAGCTGATAGCAGCAAATATTGCTGACAGACGGCCAAGATTTAGGAGGCGGGCCAATAGATAAGTACCAACAATACACAGAAATACTTCGCCGACAAGAATCAAGTTGTATGTTCTAGCCGAGGGAAAGAGAGCAAGTGCTATATGTAACGGCGCAAACACAGCAGCTGAAATATCGCCGACCATAGGCATCCCGCAGCCGCTGTAAGGATTCCAAAGTGGTGCCACAAAATCATGCCATGATTGTGCTACACAAAAATAGTTGGGCAACATCAATTGCACCAAAGATGGATCGCAACTGCCAACACTACCATTGCTATACTGTTGGAAGGCTGAGTCCCAGTTGGCTAGGCGACTAAGCTTTGATATTGGTTTACCCTGAAAAACAGTACGAAAAAAAAGGCCCAGAGTGAGAAAAAAAAGAAAAAGTATTGCAGTAAGATCGCATTGTAGAAAATGCCTGTCAGAATGTTTATCCTTGCCCGCGGCATGAACGCTCTCACTCACCCGGCTTCAGCCTTGTATGCAGACGGAGGCAAAGTAAATTCTTTGGCTCGCTGAAGCTCACTATCATCCATCAGCTCTTCATATATCGGCAAGACATCATCGATAGAACCTTGCTTGTGAATCTGTCCGCCATTCAGAAGTACTGCATGCTGACACCATTGTGATACAGCGGTCATATCATGACTGACAAAAATTATTGTCTTCCCTGCGTTTTTCATGCTCCAGATATGTTCTTTGCACTTGTTCTGAAAATACAAATCGCCAACCGCTAGGGCTTCGTCTACAAGCAAGATCTCAGGATCTACACTGACAGCTGTAGCAAAGGCCAATCGCACCACCATACCGCTTGAATAAGTCTTAATAGGTTGATCGAAAAAATCACCCAACTCTGCAAACTCAGCTATGGAAGGCATTTTCTTGTCGATGTCAGCCTTGGTCATACCAAGAATGATGCCGTTCAAAATTACATTTTCACGACCGGTATACTCAGATTGAAAACCAGCGCCCAATTCAAGAATTGCGGTAATACGACCCTCCC
>JBBQAH010000485.1:0-3256 GCA_038316145.1 Burkholderiales bacterium | reverse complement strand
GACGAAGTTTGCGGCGGCCTACTGCGCCACGATCGACGGCACGGCCAAGAATATTGAAACCGCCGAGCTGTGCGGTGGCGCGCGCATTTGCTACATCTTCCATGAGACATTCGGGAAAGCCCTGGAGAGTGTAGACCCGCTCGGCGGCCTCACCGAATTCGACATCCTCACGGCCATCCGCAATGCTACGGGTCCTCGGCCGGCACTCTTTGTTCCCGAAGTCTCCTTTGAGCTCCTGGTTAAGCGTCAGATCCGTCGGCTAGAGGAACCCAGTCTGAGATGTGTTGAGCTGGTGCACGAGGAGATGCAGCGGATTGTTCAGCACTGTGGCACGGAAATTCAGGTATGGACACGAAGAACGCGCTTTAAATAAGATTGAAAATATAGTGTTGTTTCAAAAACATTCAAACTAAAAAAATGTGGTCGTATTTAAAGATAACCAACATCATTGACTTTTGAATAGCCGGTATATAATGTTAATCAATCAATCAGTGAATCTATCGAAGTGAAACAAAACAAAATGGCCCACCGGTTGAATAAGGAAATTAATAAATAAATATACAACAAAAGTTGAAATATCAAAGGGTAATGATTTTATGGCATGTTTTTCCGTCGGCGACTTCATCGTTGTTCTTCTTTATTTTTTATAGCAAGAGATGTTGCGTTTTCCTCGCCTTTACGAGCGCATTATGGATGTGGTGACGGCGATGCTGAAGATGCGTCTGCCCCCGACCAACTCGATGGTGGAGAACCTGGTGGGCATCGAGTTGTCTTACATCAACACCAAACATCCGGACTTTCACGATGCCGCTGCCCTGGTGGGATCGCTTCTGCGGGAAACACAAGGCCGTCTGGATCAGCAGCAGAACTTTGTACAGCCCAATCCAGGAGGACGACACGAGCGCCACCTGGCGGCATCAGAGTCAGCCATCAGCAGTAGCGACAGCCAGGAAAGCAGGACCGGTGTCAGTGTCAACGGCTACGTACAGCAGGAGCCGCGCAGTCCATTCTCCTCCAAACCGGTCAATTTGCTGCCGGAAGTGGTAATTTATCCCGATTTTTGTTTAGAATTTCATGTTGAAATTTACACTAAGCCTTTATGTAGCTTGATTAATCGATTACTCATTTAATCGATTGATTGTTTGATTAGCTTTGCTGTGTTGTTTATAATTTTGTCTTGTTTTGCAGCCGAATGGTCCGGGTTCGCGCAAATTGTCGTCCCGCGAGCAGCGCGACTGCGAAGTGATTGAGCGCCTGATTCGCTCTTACTTTCTTATAGTTCGGAAATCGATTCAGGACACCGTGCCCAAGGCCATTATGCACTTTCTTGTCACGTATTGTCAGGTATGACGCGGAACCGTTGCTGAATGTATTTGTCTCCACCGACTACTATCTAATGGCTACGGTTATTAAAGAAAACTTTACAGCATACAATTATACCAGTTGAAGACCGGTAATTGGGCTATTTTTTAATTTAACAAAATTGGAATATCGGTATTGGTGTTTGAAAATGAGATAATTTTTAGGAAGTGAAGATGAAGTAAAATTTTGGCTTTCAGTTGTTTTGCCTGTCCTTAAAGCATTGTTTTAATGTTTTATTTTGTCATTAACAGAGCAATCTACAGAGTGAGCTGGTGTCGCAGTTGTACAAGCACGAGCACTTTGACGCGTTGCTGGATGAGAGCAATCAGATCTCGGTGCGACGCCAAGAGGCTTCCGATATGTTGCAGGCCCTTCAGCGTGCCTCTCATATCATAAGCGAGATTCGTGAAACCCATCTCTGGTGAAGAACGCTGAAAGGGATATGCTTTATCCTTCGTGGAGGACATTCCACATATGCTACAGTAGCCAGCTAAGTCGAACAACTCTACCCTACGTTTCATCATTTGACGACGAGCCGTTCTTTCGTCACAGTCACACAAAAACTCATAGCCGAGGAAGAAAGATTCACTTCTTTAATATAATTTCATTTTATAATCCAGAAAATGTTGCATGTCTATTCGATTTATCATTTTCGCCTCCTTCCTAATGTTTTTTAAAAGAAAAAACCAAATTACGAGGTATATGCGGTTGAGTTATGTGTTTTATTTGTGTAGCGTGGAGAAGTGAAAGTGATTGAGCTGTAAAAGTGTGTGAATGAAAGGCGAGTATCGAGACTATCGACGCTTGACATGGAGTCGGTTCTTGAATGGTAGTTTGGATGTAATAAGATCAGTGTCGTGCTTGTATTGCCATACTTTCATGTTTATCCGATGATAATCTTATCTGTCTCCATCTGGCTCTATCCGTGTTGTTTCTTTGTACTATGGTCTTGTGTTAAGTGCGACTCAGTTAATTGATTAGTTTGGAGTTGCCTAATTAAAGATGACGCAATGATTTTTGGCTTCTTGTTGGATGGATTGGATTAATTGTGACAGTCTAGGCGAGATGGAGTAATATGTTACTCAAAAGTATCAAGAGACTCAAGTGGCTGCAAGAGAAAGCGTCCAGAAGAAGACAGGACAGGACTGATTAACTTTATGGTTGGATTGAATTGAATTCGCAGTCCCACTCCCAACACTCTCAAGTTGATGATGAATGGATAAAGTCTCTCGTAATTTTCCCTAACCCAACCTACCCGTTTCTTAAATGTACTTCAATTCATGAACAAAAAGAAAGGCAGATAGAGACATTGTCTATTGTTGTTATTGTGATTACAGTACTGTTTGTAGATAGGAGCGGGGTTGTTTATTAGGTTAATTCAATAATGAGTTATGGTTTGGAGGAAGCTTGTGTCCTCTTGTGTCGTCAGCCAGTAAGAGGGACTGCCATGGGTTTGTACTGTACTCTGTAGGTTGCGTTGTGGTGTGGGCCGTGTGCCGTGTGGTTGGACTTTGAATATAGTATGAAACTGTTGTCGTGTTAATTGGACTTTTTTGGGGTGTGGTAGGAAAGAGATGATGATGATGCCGAGGCGATGTTTGATTTTGCGCGCTTGATTACTGGACTCAACGTTTGGGCGTTCCCTTATTGGAGGGCAAGTGAAAAGTGAAGGACCGATTGAGCTACCGGGTGCGTAGCTCATTTTTTGACAAAGTTTCCACTCAAATATCGTAACAGTGAAATAAGACAGGGACAACGTTTCATTGCATTCTGACTGCCCATTATACGTTCAACTTATTTTCCTGTGCGAGATGTCAGTTCAAACAAAGCTGGAAAATACAGGGACAATATGCTCGAACGGCCGTGTTTAAAAAAAAGTCCCAGCTAACTTGAT
>JBBQAH010000048.1:0-18319 GCA_038316145.1 Burkholderiales bacterium | reverse complement strand
TGGCGCAGCAGGGTGGGCTCCCGCTCGCAGCGCTCACGCACCCCCAGAAAACCCTGGGTGCTGCTGTTGCGCACCGACAGCACGTAGTTGGGGCCGGCAAACACGTTCACCTCGCCCAGCCGCAGCCCGTCGGTGGGGGTCAGCTCCAGCAGGTGCAGCACCGCAAACACCGAGTTGCCGTACTCCTCGATCTTGGGCCGCTGGTGGCCGTGGCGGGCGTCCTCGACCGCCAGGTCGTGCAGGCCGAACTCGTGCTGCATCTGGGCCAGCTCGGCATCACTGGCATCGCGCAGCGCCACCCAGACAAAACAGCCGGGCTGGCTGATGTAGTCGCTGATGTCTTCGGTGGCGATGTCGGCGAGCTTGGCGCCGTCGCGGTAGGCAACGCAGTTGATCAGCATGGGGGTCTCTAAAGCGTCAGGTGGCCAAGGCGTGGCACAGCGTGCCGTGCGTGCGGCGCGTCGATCAGCTTTCGAGCATCAGCCCGCGCCGCTCGATGAAGGCCACCACCTCGGCCAGGCCTTCGCGGGTCTTGAGGTTGCTCATCACATACGGCCTGCGGCCAGCGTGGTCGGGCCGCATCCGGCGGGTATCCGTGGCCATCACCTCAAGACTGGCACCGACGTAGGGCGCCAGGTCGGTCTTGTTGATCACGAACAGGTCGCTCTTGGTGATGCCGGGCCCGCCCTTGCGCGGGATCTTCTCGCCGGCGGCCACGTCGATGACGTAGATCGTCAGGTCGGACAACTCGGGGCTGAAGGTGGCGGCCAGGTTGTCGCCACCGGACTCGATGAAGACGATGTCGGCATCCGGAAACTTCTCCAGCATCCGGTCCACCGCCTCCAGGTTGATCGAGGCGTCCTCGCGGATCGCGGTGTGCGGGCAGCCGCCGGTCTCCACGCCCATGATGCGCTCGGCCTCCAGTGCGCCGGCCACCGTCAGCAGGCGCTGGTCCTCCTTGGTGTAGATGTCGTTGGTGATGACCACCAGGTCCCAGCGATCGCGCATGGTCTTGCACAGCATCTCGACCAGCGTGGTCTTGCCCGAGCCGACCGGCCCGCCCACGCCGACGCGCAACGGGGGCAGTTTTTTGGTGCGGCCGGGGATGTGGTGCAGCGCGGTCATGGCGGGCTTTCGGTGGCGGGTCTGGGGGTCAAGCAGCGATCATGCCGCGGCGGTCGTCAGCTGCGGAACAGGCGCGAGTACTGCGCCTCGTGCCGTGCCGAGGTGATGGCCAGCATCGGCGCCAGGTTCTGGCGTGCGCCGTCACCGGCGGCCGCGGTGGCGATCGCCGCGTCCACCGCGGCGGGCAGGGCATCGGCCAGGCTGGCCAGCAGGCGCTGGCCGGCGCTCTGGCCCAGCGGCACCGACTTGACCGCGGCCTGCACCATGTTCTCGGCCCAGCCAAAGCCGAAGGCCAGCAGCACCTCGCGCAACGGTGCGCCGGTGGTGGCGGCGGCCAGCGCAAAGGCCACCGGCCAGGTCGGGGCGGGGCGCAGCGCGGCCAGCAGGGGGACGCGGGCATCGTCGGGCCGGCGCTGGCGCAGCCATTCGGTCATCGACCGGCCCATCTGCTCGGTCTGCTGGCGCATCTCGCGCGACTCGCGGGTCAGCACGGCCCAGCGGTTGAGTTCGGTGATGCGCTCGGTGATCTGCGCGCTATCGGCCCGCTGCCAGGCCTTGAAGGCGCTGGCCAGCAGCGGCAGCTCGGCGCGCTGCAGGCTCAAGCCCAGTTGGTCGCGCAGCCAGCGGCCGGCGCTGGCCTCGTCGCTGACCTGGCCGCCGTCGATGGCCGATTCCAGGCCCTCCGAATAGCTGAAGCCACCCACCGGCAAGGCCGGCGAGGCCAGCCACATCAGTTGCAGCAAGGCGCTGGCGGGCAGCGGCTGCGGCGCACGCCGAACGCGGGGCATGGCCGGTCAGTGCTTGTCCGGCAGCTTGTGCGGCAGCTTGTGCGGCAGCTTGTGCGACGGGTCGTGCGCGGGGTCGTGCGGATGACCATGAACGTGACCGTGGGCCTTGTCGTCGCCGTGGTCGTGGCCACAACCCGGGCCATGCACATGGGCCGGAGCGGCGGCAACCGCCAGCACGGGTATCGCGATCGGGCGGCGGTGACTGCCGTCGTGGTCATGGCCGTGATCGTGCCTGTGATCGTGATCGATGTTGCGGGCGTGCCCATGCCCGCCCGGTCCGTAGGCGCCGGCTTCGGGCTCAAACGCCTCCAGCCCCTCGCTGACGATCAGGTGCTGCTGGCGCAGCATGTCGGCCAGCACAGGGTCGGGTTCGAGCTTGAGGTGGTCGGGCTTGATCTCCAGCGCCACATGGCGGTTGCCCAGGTGGTAGGCGGCACGCAGCAAATCGAAGGGCGACCCGTGCGCTGCGCAGGCGCGCACCACCAGCACCGGCTGCGGTACGGCCAGCACGCGGATCAGCGAGCCGTCCTCGGCCACCAGCACATCGCCGCCGCGGGTGGCGGTGCCGCGGGGCAGGAACACGCCCAGCGTGCGGCCCTGCGAGTCGGTGGCATCGAAGCGGCTTTTTTGTCGCACGTCCCAATCGAGTTCGACTGACGCGGCACGTTTGACGAGTACCGCGGCCAAACCGCGGCCGCCGGGGATGAGCTTGTTGATGGTCAGCATGGGGGGATTGTGTCGCGCTTCTGGCGCTGCCGTGCGGTGCGTGCGGCGCTGTGCCAACCCGGCGTCAGATTGCGCGGGCCACCAGCGCCAGCACAAACACCACAACGCCCAGCACCAGGTTGACCATCACCCGCTGGCGGATCAGGCCCAGGTTGGCTGCGGCGGCGGCCCAGTCCCGCCCGGCCACTGCGCGCTGCAGGCGCACCCCCGCACCCCAGCGCAGCTGCGCAAAGATCAGCACCATCACGGCGCCCAGCGCCAGCATCGCATGCACGCTCCAGTGCACGCTGCCCATGCCACCGGCCAGCACGATCATGGCCGTGCCGCTGGCGAGCAGCACCACGATGGCCACCAGCACCCCGTTGAAAAAACGCCACAGCGCGGCCGCCAGAAAGGCCAGCCGCAGCGGCGGGTCCAGTGTCTGCACGGCGGCGGGCCGCACGGCCAGGGTGATCACCGCCATGCCGCCGACCCAGAAGGCGGCAGCCAGGGCGTGCAGGCAGAGCAGGGCGGCGTTGAGCAGGGTCATGGCGGACGGGAGGACAGTGGTTGTCCGCCAGTGTCGCACCGGCGGCTGGGGCGCCGCCGCGTCAGCTCAGAACAGAAAGTACTTCTGCGCCATCGGCAGCACCGTGGCCGGCTCGCAGGTCAGCAGCACGCCGTCGGCCCGCACCTCGTAGGTCTGGGCGTCGATCTCCATGGCCGGCAGGTAATTGTTGAGCACCATGTCGGCCTTCCTGACGCTGCGGTTGCCCTTGACGGCCACCAGCCGCTTGGCCAGGCCGTAACTTTCGGCCGCACCGTTGGCCAGACTGGCGCCGCTGACAAAGGTCAGCGAGGTGCTGCCCACGGCACGGCCGTAGCTGGCAAACATCGGCCGGTAGTGCACCGGCTGCGGTGTGGGGATGCTGGCGTTGGGGTCGCCCATCGCCGCCGCGGCAATAAAGCCGCCCTTGAGCACCACGCTGGGCTTGACGCCGAAAAACGCCGGTTTCCACAGCACCAGGTCGGCCCATTTGCCCACCGCGATGCTGCCCACCTCGTGCGCGATGCCGTGGCTGAGTGCCGGGTTGATGGTGAGCTTGGCGATGTAGCGTTTGACACGGGCGTTGTCGTGGCGCGCGGTGTCACCAGGCAATGCCCCACGCTGCCCCTTCATCTTGTGCGCGGTCTGCCAGCAACGGATGATGACCTCGCCGACCCGGCCCATGGCCTGGCTGTCGGACGAAAACATGCTGATCGCGCCCAGGTCGTGCAGCACGTCCTCGGCGGCGATGGTCTCGCGGCGGATGCGGCTCTCGGCAAACGCCAGGTCCTCGGCCACGCTGGCGTCCAGGTGGTGGCAGACCATCAACATGTCCAGGTGTTCGTCCACCGTGTTGACGGTGTAGGGCATCGTCGGATTGGTTGACGACGGCAGGAAGTTGGGCTCGCCCACCACCCGCATGATGTCGGGCGCGTGGCCGCCGCCTGCGCCCTCGGTGTGGAAGGCGCACAGCGTGCGGCCCTTGGTGGCGGCAACCGTGTCCTCGACAAAACCCGACTCGTTCAGCGTGTCGCTGTGGATCGAGACCTGCACGTCGTGCTCTTCGGCCACCGACAGACAGTTGTCGATCGCCGCCGGCGTCGTGCCCCAGTCCTCGTGCAGCTTCAGGCCGACCGCGCCGGCCTCGACCTGCTGACGCAGCGCGTCGGGCCGGCTGGCGTTGCCCTTGCCCAGAAAACCCAGGTTCATCGGAAAGGCCTCGGCCGCCTGCAGCATGAAGCGCAGGCTCTCCGGCCCGGGCGTGCAGGTGGTGGCAAAGGTGCCGGTGGCCGGCCCGGTGCCGCCACCCATCATCGTGGTGATGCCCGACATCAGCGACTCTTCGATCTGCTGCGGGCAGATGAAGTGGATGTGGGTGTCGATGCCGCCGGCGGTGACGATCAGGCCCTCGGCCGACAGGATCTCGGTGCCCGGGCCGATGACGATGTCCACACCCGGCTGCACGTCGGGGTTGCCGGCCTTGCCGATGGCGGCGATGCGGTGGCTTTTGATACCGATGTCGGCCTTGACGATGCCCCAATGGTCGATGATCAGCGCGTTGGTGATCACCAGGTCACAGGCCTCAAACGCACCCGGGCCGTTGGGCACCTGACTCTGGCCCATGCCGTCGCGGATGGTCTTGCCGCCGCCGAATTTCACCTCCTCGCCATAGCCGACGGCTCGCCCGTCGGCGTCGCGGCGGCCCTCCCCGGCGCGCAGCGTGAAGTCGTCCTCCACCTCGACGATCAGCGCAGTGTCGGCCAGCCGCACCCGGTCGCCCACGGTCGGGCCGTACATCTCGGCGTAGGCTCGCCGTCCGATCGTTGCCATCAGCGTTTTCCTTGAACCAGGCCGCGACTCGCCGCGGCCATTACAGCTTTCCTTGGACTTGGCCGCGAAAACCGAAAACCTCGCGCTTGCCGGCGTAGTCCACCAGCTCGACCGTGCGCTGCTGGCCCGGCTCGAAGCGCACGGCGGTGCCGGACGCGATGTTCAGCCGCATGCCGTGTGCGGCCGGCCGGTCGAACTGCAGCGCGGCATTGGTCTCGGCAAAGTGGTAGTGCGAGCCGACCTGGATCGGCCGGTCGCCGGCGTTTTGCACCACCAGGGTGACGCAGCGGCGGCCGGGGTTCAAGGCGTGCTCGCCCGGGTCGATCAGCAGCTCACCGGGGATCATGCGGCGCTCACTTCTTGCGGTTCAGCCACAGGCCGGCACCGGCCGCTGCCACCGCCAGTGTGATCAGCACCAGCGCGTCGTTGGCATGCCAGTGGGCAGGGCCGGGCAGGCCGTGTCCTTCATGGGCTTGCACCAGGCTGGCGCAAAAGACCAGGGCGGAGACGATCGGGAAATGCTTCATGGCGGTCCTAGGCAATGGGTTGGTGCACGGTCACCAGTTTGGTGCCGTCCGGAAAGCTGGCCTCGACCTGGATCTCGGGGATCAGCTCGGCGATGCCGTCCATCACGTCGTCGCGGCTGAGCACGGTCTTGCCGTCGCTCATCAGCGCGGCCACGGTCTTGCCGTCGCGCGCGCCCTCCATGATGGCCGCGCTGATCAGCGCCACCGCCTCGGGGTAGTTGAGCTTGAGGCCGCGGGCCTTGCGGCGCTCGGCCAGCAGCGCGGCGGTGAAGATCAGCAGCTTGTCTTTTTCGCGGGGGGTGAGTTCCATGGTGGCCCGATTTTGCGGCAGCGGCCGTTGTGCCCGGCTGCGGGTTGTCACCGTGGGCGGATGCAAGCGCTGTGCCACCGGTGGGCCTGCCACGCCCGGCGCCGCCGGATCAGCGGCTGCGGCAGCCGGCCGGCGCTGCGCCAGAAGCCAGTCGAACAGCGCCGGGTCGGCGTAGGCGGGGGTCCAGGCATCGTGGCCCACACCGCGGTCACCACCGCCGCCGGTGTTGCGGTCTGCAGCAACCAGCGTGTGGTGCCAGCCGGCAAGCGGTGCAAGCGGCCTTGCCAGCTCAGCCATAACCCGCCCGGAGGCTCGGCCAAGCCGGGCGCCAGCGTCAGCTCGACCGGCTGACCCGGCCCGGCCCCGCGCGCCAGCCGGTAGCCCAGCATGCCATGTGCTGTGCGCAGGCCCGTCACGCCGACCGGGCCGGGGTCCAGCCAGTCCGGCCGCACCCCGGCGGCCAGCACCAGCGCCTGGTCGCTGTCGCGCTCGAACGCCAGCAGGTCCAGGCCCGAGCGGATGTAGTCGGACGATATCCAGGCATGCGGCATGTCGCCGATGAAGCGCGCGCGGCGCGGCTGGCGGTCCACCACCTCGGCCCACTGGTGCCAGCCGGCGGGGCGTTGGTCGCGGTGGAAGAAGTCCAGCATCGTGTGCGCCCGCTCGGGCTGGCCCAGCCGCAGCAGGGCCGAGACCGAGCGCAACTCGTAGGGCGTGTACTCGGCCCAAGCCGGTCCAGTGCCCGTCGAACGCTGTTGCGACTCGTCCCACCAGCGCTGCCAGGTGGCCCGCAGGGTGTCCTCGCTGACCAGACCCTCGGCGCCGGCCGGGCTGAAGACCAGCGTGCTGGAGGTGGGGTCGAAATCGCCCAGCTCGGCGGCGCCGGGCAGGTGGGTAATCCGGTGCTGGGCCATGGCCCGGGCCAGCGACTGGCCCAATTCGCGGCGGAACTCGGCGTGCTGGGTGTCCAGCTGGTCGGCGCGCAACGCCAGCCCTGCGCTGGCGTTGCTTGAATCTTTCGTCAGCCCTGCGCTGGCGTTGCCTGAATCTTTCGCCAGCCCGGCGCTGGCGTTGCCCGTATCTTTCGCCAGCCCGGCGGGGCCGCCGGCCCCCTCTGACGCCAGCGCCCGGGCCAGCAGGGCGGCGTCGCGCCAGCCGGTCAGCGCCCAGAAGTTGTCCCAGTAGCTGTGCATCGGCTTGGCCGAGTAGCCCTCGTGGCTGATCGACGCCGGCATCAGCCCCCAGAAGGCCTCGCGGCCAGGCTGGTGGTTGGCGGGGGTGCGCTCGGACTGGCGCAGCAGCTCCATGTAGCGCGCCGCTGCGTCTACCTGCGGCCAGCGACGCGCCAGCCAGGCGCGGTCTTGCGGGCCCTGGGCCGAGTGGCGCCACAGCTCGGCCACGGCAAAGACGAACTGGCCGTGGCTGTCGTTCTCGGCCACCGGGTCAGCGCCGCGGGCATCGACACAGCAAGGCACCTTGCCGCTGGCAAACAACTGGCCGGCATACCAGTCGACAAACTCGCGTGCCGCGTCCACCTCGCCCAGGCGCAGCAGGCCGGCCACCATCATCGCGCCGTCGCGCACCCAGCTGCGGGCGTAACTGCGGGTGCCGGGCTGCAGCGCCGGGCCGTCACGCGACATCAGGATGTGCGACAGCGCCGCCCGCAGGCTGTTGTGCAGCACCTGGGCCTGCGGCGGCAGCGTGAACTGCACACGGTTCAGCCGGATGCGCCAGGCGGCGGCCACGGCGTCGAGTTGGGCGTCGGCTGCACGGCTGTCGGCGGGCGGGATGGCTGTGCCGGCCAGCGGCAGCGTGATGGTGATGGTCTGGCGCTCGCCCGCGCCCAAGTCCAGCGGCCAGTCCAGCCGGGCGCTGGCCAGGCCTTGCGGGTCGGTCAGCGTGACAGGCTGCGTAATGGGCTGGGTGCCGGGCTGGGTGACGGGCTGGGTGACGGGCTGTTGCGGGCTGCTGTCCAGCACATCGGCCTGGTCAAACGCGGCGGCACGCACCTGCGCTGGCGAGTCCAGCGCCTGCAGAAAGGGTCGGCCGTTGACCTGCAGCGTTTGCCCTTGCCAGCCCAGGCGGCCGATCTCAGTCACGCCGCCAGGCGTGTTGAGGAACTGCTGTGGCGGGTTGACCTGCCAGGGCCGCACTGCCAGCACCAGCGTCAGGCGCTGGCGCTGGGCGGTCGGGTTGTGCAGCGTGTAGCGCGCGATCAGCTGGGCCTGCTGGCGGACACCGTCGGCGCCAGTCTCGATGGCCAGGCCAAAACGGGGGTGGGTCCATTGCACCTGCGGCAGCGGCAAATGGCCTTCGCGCAGGGTGGTGCTGCTGCGGCCGTCGGCCTGCACCTCGGCCCAGCCGAAGCGGCGGCCCTGGCCGTCGATCACCAGCGGTGCCAGCGACGGCCCGCCGCGGCGCGGCTCGATCTCACCGTCCTCCGAGATCAGCGCCGCGCTGGCGCCGCCGCCGTCCACGCCCACCAGCGTCCAGTAGTTCTGTTCACCGTGCAGCGAACGTGGATGCTGGCTGCGCGGCGCCAGCGCGGCCACGGCCTTGAGCATGGCGTTGCGGTCGGGCCAGTCGCTGGACGAGAAGGCTTGCAGGCTGGCCACCGCGGCGCCGCGAAGCCGCAGGTAGCGCGCCTCCTGCTCGGGCAGCCACAGCGCCTGCATCACACGCTGGCTGCTGCGCAGGCGCTGCACCGTGCGCCAGTGCCGGCCGTCGTCGCTGAGTTGCAGGTCAGCCCGGCGCGGGGCTGCCGGCAGGACGTCGGCCCGGCGCCACAGCAGGCCGTTGATCTCTCGCACCGCGCCCAGGTCCAGCGTGCTGCCGGCGGTGTTGCCTTCTCCGCTATGGCGCAACACCGCTTCAGCCACCGGTCCGGGTGCGGGCAGGCGCTGCAACGTCAGCCGCTCGAAGCACAATTTGCCGGCGCCGCCGCCCTGGCCGCTGGCCACCACCAGCTCCATCGCGGCAGGGCTGCGCAGCAGTTTTTCGTCGGTCGGACCCCAGGCAAACTCGATCTGGCGCTGGCGGATCTTGAGGTCTTGCGCGGCGGCCGGTGGTGTGTAGTTGGGCAGGTTGCGCCACCAGACGTTGTCGCCGCTGGCGTCCACCCATTTCACCTGGAAATGATTGGCCGGGCCCGCGCCGCGCAGCCGCAGCGTGAAGCCGTAGTGCGCCGGCAGGTCCAGTGGCAGCGCCCGCCGCGCCACGGCGTAACCCGAGACCCGGCCAAAGTCGTAGTGCAGGCACAGCCCGCCCTGGTCATCGGGGGCGATGCGCGCCGTTACCTGGTCCGACGCGCTGGCCTGCCAGCGGCTGGCGTCCTTGAAGTCGTCGAGCAGCTGGGTCTCGCTGGTGGACTGCGCCAGCGCCGGCCCGGCCAGCAGACACAGGGCCGCAAACGTCGTCGCTGCCGCTGCAACCCTCGCCGGAATCGCCGCCAAAACGGCCGCCAAAACGTCCGCCACAACGACCGTCGCATTCACCACCGCCGTCATTTCACGCTGCCCGCCATCAGGCCTTGCAGGTAGTGCTTTTGCAGCAACAGGAACAGCAGCAGCACCGGCAACACCGTGACCACTGCGCCGGCCATCATCAGTTCACCGTCCACCACATGCTCGCTGGCCAGTGCGGCCAGCGCCACCGGCAGGGTGTGCAGGCTGGCATCGGTCAGCACGATCAGCGGCCACATGAAGTCGTTCCAGCTGCCGAGAAAGCCAAACACCGCCAGTGTCACGATCACGGGTTTGAGCATCGGCAGCACGATGCGCCAGAAGATCAGCCACTCACCGGCGCCGTCCATGCGGGCGGCCTCCAGCAGCGCGTCGGGCAGGCTGCGCGCGTACTGGCGCACCAGGTAGATGCCGAACACCCCCGCCAGGCTGGGCAGGATCACGCCGGCCCAGCTGTTGACCAGGCCCAGGCTCTTGAGCATCAAAAACAGCGGCATCATCGCCACCTGGCCGGGGATCACCAGCGCGGCCATCAGCGCCTGAAATGTCCGGTCCCGGCCCTTGAACCTGAGCTTGGCAAACGCATAGCCCGCCATCAGGTTGAACACCAGCGAGCCCGCCGTGACCGCACTGGCCACCACGAAGCTGTTGAACAGGTAGCGGCCGATGCCGGTCTGCGTTGACAGCTGCCGGTAGTTGGCCAGCGTGGGTGCGGCCGGCAGCAACGGCGGCGGCAGGGCGTTGGCCTCGCCCGGGTGCATGAACGACATGCTCAGCATCCACAGCAGCGGCGCTGCGGCAAACAGCGCCGCCAGCAGCAGCGCGGCATTGACCCAGAGCGCGAGCGGGTTGATTTTCAAGCTCATGCCGACGCCGCCGCTTCACCGCGCCGGCCCAGCCGCGCCAGGCCTTGGGTGGCGGCGGCCATCAGCACAAACAGCAAAAAAGCCACGGCCGAGGCCTGGCCCAGGTTCCACCAGCGGAAGCCCTCCTCGTACATCAGGTACAGCACCGACACCGTGCTCTGCAGCGGCCCGCCTTGGGTCATCACATAGGGCTCGGCAAACAGCTGGAAGTAGCCCGCCAACGTCAGCACGCTGACCATCAGCAGCGTGGGCCCCAGCATCGGCAGCGTGATGTAGCGCAGCTGGGCAAATCGCCTGGCGCCGTCCAGCCGTGCCGCCTCGTACAACTCGTCGGGAATGGCCTGCAGCGCGGCGATGAAGATGATCATGTTGACGCCGAAGTTCTTCCAGACCGCCAGCACGATGATGGCCGGCATCGCCCAGTGCGGGTCGCCCAGCCAGTCGACGGGGTCGATGCCGAGCTGGCCCAGGCCGACGTTGATCAGGCCGTAGCGGGTGTGGAACAAATAGCGCCAGACCAGCGCGACAGCCACCAACGTGGTGACCACCGGCGCAAACAGCACCGTCCGGAAAAACGGCTTGAAGCGCGCCAGCGGCGACTGCAGCAGCAGTGCGCAGCCCAGCGACAGCGCGATCGACAGCGGCACGCCCAACACCACGAACTCCAGCGTGTTGCCCAGTGCGCGCCAGAACAGCGGCAGGCTCAGCACTTTGAGGTAGTTGTCCAGCCCGGCCCAGCGCAGGTTGTGCCAGTCGGCCAGCGCGTACAGGTCGAAGTCGCTGAAGCTCAAGCCCAGACCGATCACCACCGGCAGCCCAAAAAACAAGCCGATGATGGCCAGCGCCGGGGCACAGAAGCTCCAGGCGACCAGCTGTTTGGCCAGCGTGCGGCGGCTCATGCCTTGGCCCGCCGTGCCAGCATCCAGCGGCGCTTTTCCAGGAAGAGGTCCACCCTCGCATCCAGCGCCGTGGCCATCTGCAGTGGACTTTGGCGCTCGAACACCGCACGCTGGGCCCGTTGCTGCATCTCTTGCGCGATGCGCTCCCACTCGGGTACAGCCGGTGCCGGTTGCACGTTTTCCAGCTGGACGCCAAAGGCGCGGGTTTTGTCCTCGTCGGCCAGCGCCACGCCGTCCAAGCCGGGCCGGGCCCAGGTGCTGCGGCGCGGCGGCAGGTTGCCGGTCAGCGCATGGAAGCGCTGCTGCACGGCGGGTTGCGCCAGCCAGGCCAGCAGGGTCAGCGCCTGGGCCTGGCGGGGTGATTTTTTGAAGACCACCAGGCTGGACCCGCCGGCGGTGGACGCGCCCGGCCGGGCCGCAGCCCCGGGCTGCGCGACGGCCTGCTCGTCCGGCGCTGGCAGCGGCGCAGTCGCCCAGTCGGCCCGGCGATGCAGCCCCAGCCGCCGGTTCAGCTCGCCGATGTTCCACGGGCCGGAGATGTAGGCGGCAAAGGTGCCGCGGCCAAACTCTTGCCACAGGTTGGCGATCTGGGTGTTGTTGATCGGCGGTGCCTGGCCGGTCTCGAAACGCGCCAGAAAAAAGCCCAGTGCCCGCTGGAAGCCGGCCGAGCGGAAGTTGCCCCAGCGCCCACCCTCACGCAGCAGCGGGTCGCCCTGCTGCAGGGCCAGAGCCAACAGGGGTTCGAACTCATTGAGTGGCAGCAGCAGCGGGTGCTTTATGCCGCTTTGCTGCAGCGCTGCCAGCGCCGCCACCAGCGTTGACCAGGTGGCGGGCGGCTGGGTGATGCCGGCGCGCTCGAACAGATCACGCCGGTAAAACAGCAGGCGGGTGTCCACATACCAGGGCAGGCCCAGCAGCTGGCCGTCCACCACATTGGTCTGCCAGATGCCGGCAAACCAGTCGGCGGGCTGCAGCGCGGGCGTGGCGGCCACCCAGGCGTTGAGCGGCTGCAGTGCACCGAGCGCGGCAAATTCGGGCACCCAGGTGTTGCCGAGCTGGGCCAGGTCGGGCGTGGCGTCGCCGGCAAAGGCGGTCAGCAGTTTTTCGTGCGCGGCGTTCCAGGGCAGGGTGTCGAGCCGCACCTGGATATCGGGATGCTGGGTGTAGAAGTCGGTCAGCAGCTCGCCCACCACCTCGCCCTCGCGGCCCATGGCCCAAAAGCGCAGCGGGCCGGCCGACTTGGGGGTGCAGCCCACCAGTGCGGGTGCGGCCAGCGCCGCCAGCGTCGCCGCGCCGACGCGCAGGGCCTGGCGGCGGGCTGGCGGGGTTGGGGTGAGCGCTTTGGGCATGGTCATCTGGCGAGACGGGCGCGGTAGGGCGGCGCGGCGCCAGCCTACAACCAGCCGCCCCGGAATCCCGCCCGCTGCAGCCCCAGTTGCAACTGGGGCTCGGCGCGCATCAAGCGCCAGACCTCGTCGCGCCGGTGGTTGGCGGCCATCAACGCGATCGGGCCCTGGTCGATGCCCAGGTAGTCGGTATCGACCCAGCCCAGGCCGGGCACGATCTTGCCGTGCTTGAGCGGCGTGTCCCGGTAGTCGAAGCTGGGGTTGAAGCTGTCAATGAAGCCGTAGCGGCCGTAGATGGCGGCGCCGTACTGCTCGCGCAGCGCACGCAAGGCCGGCAGCACGGTCTCGGGCGCAAATGGCAGCGAGGCCAGCGCGGCGGTAGGCGCCAGCGTGCCGTCGTCATGGCTGTCGTGGCCGCCCGCGCCGCGCCCGGTGTAACTGTAGAAGCGGCGCTGCTCGCCCCGGTAAGGCCGCACCACATCGGCCGGGCCGTCGCAGGCGGTGATGCCCCAGATGTCGCCGCCGTAGCCCTTCCAGCCCAGCGGGTTGGCCTGGGCGTAGGCGCGTTGGGCCAGGGTGGCGCGGCGGCTGTTCTCGAAGTAGTCGAGCTGGGCGTCGCGCCGGTCAGCGCTGGCGGTCTGCCGCAGCCAGGCGTCGGTGATGCCGCGAAAGTCGACCCAGCAATGGGTGTATTGGTGGCCGAACAGCGGCCCGAAGTGCAGATGCGTCTGGCCGTGGAAGGTCTGCCAGCCGCGGCTGTAGGTGCTGGTCCATTCGGCCCAGGCGTCCACGTCCACCACATGCCGTTTGCCACGCGGGCTGCCGAGGGCCAGCAGGTAGACCAGCATCGCCTCGTTGTAGCCCTTCCAGTCGCTGGCGATAAAGCCGTGCTCGGGCGTCCAGCCGTGGCTGATGGACGGCGGCCGGTGCTGGGCCCAGCGCCAGTCCACCCGCTCGCTGATCGCCTCGGCGGCGCGGCGGATCTCGACCTCGGCCGCGTCGTTGCCGCCAAAAAACCGTGCCACGTGCAGCACGCCGGCCAGCAGCAGCGCGGTGTCGACGGTGGACAGCTCGCAGTCGGCGAATCGTTCACCGGTCCGCATGTCCAGGAAATGGTAGAAAAACCCGTGGTGGCCGGCCATGCCGCGTGCGGCGGCGCCTTGCGGTGCGTCGCGAAAAAAGCGCAGTGTGGACAAGGCGCGCTCACGCGCATCGGCGTGGCTGGCCTGACCGCGGCCGACCGCGATCACCGACGCGCTGAGCGCAAAGCCCACCGCGGCGATGCTGCAAAACGACGGCGTGGGCCAGCGGTCGGGCGCCAGGCCGCTGCGGGCGTCGGTCGTGTCCCAGAAAAAAGCCAGCGTGCGCTGCTCCAGGTCGTCGAGCAGGGCGGTGTCGCTGCCGAGCGGGCCGCCGGGGCCGCCGGGACCACCGGGGCTGGACGCACTGGCGGCGCCAGCACTGGCCAAAGTTGCCAGGCCACTGCCGTCAGCACAAGCCACCAGCGCCGGAGCCAGGCCCACCAGCGCCAAGGCGCCGGCCTGGCCCAGCCAATGGCGCCGGTCGGGGTTCAAGAGGTCAAGGTCGTCAGCCACAAGCGTCCAATGAAGGACGCGGGCGCAGCCGCCAAGGCCACGCCCGCGTCGGGCGGTTCAAGGTCAGAAGGTGTAGCGCATGCCGAGCTTGACGGTGCGCATCGGCAGCGAGGTGCCGGTGCGTTTGCCGGTGTTGGCGTTGTCGCCGCCGAACTGGTTTTGCGGGTTGCCCGGGCCACCGCCCCAGTCGTCGTACTGGTTCCAGTTGACGGTGTTGAACAGGTTCAGCACGTCGATGCGCAGCGCAAACTCACCGCCCGGCACCTTGAAGGCCTTGGACGCGGCCATGTCCAGCTGGCGCGACCAACTGGGCTCGCCGTAGAACGAGCCGCAGGCGTCCCAGCTGATCGGGCAGGCGGTGACGCGGTATGGCAGGCCCGAGCCCACGGTCAGCTTGCCGGAGAGGACCATGCCCCAGGGCAGCAGGCCGTCGGCCATGCCGGTGGCCACGATGCGGTGCTTCTCGACCAGCTTGGACGGGTGGAAGCCGCCGGCGTCACCCGGCTTGCCATAGCCCCAGTTGAAGGTGTCGTCGGTCCAGTCGCGGTTGGTGGTCTTGCCCTCGCTGTAGGTGTAGGTCACGCCGGCCTGCCAGCCCGAGCTGGTGGTGTAGGGCTTGTCGGCGCGCATAAACATCTGGGTGGTCTTTTGCTGCGACACAAAATCACCCAGGATCAACATGCCGTAGCCCTGCGGGCCGGCGCCCCAGTTGGGGTCGATCGAGCCGGCCTTGGGGCCCCAGCCGCCGTTCGGGTCACGGTCGCCGGCCACCCAGTTGAACTGGTTCTTGGCATGGCTGTAGGTGGCGCCGACCTCGCCGTTCCAGTCGCCCAGCGCCTGGCGCAAGCCGGCGCTGAACTGGTCGCTGTACGGCGTCTTGTAGTCGTTGCGGATCATGAACTGGTCGCCGTTGCTCAGGCCGCGCTGCAACTCGTCCATCGCATGGTTGGCCATGGTGCGGTCATAGGCGCGGCCGTAGCCGGCATAGACCACGCTGCGGCTGTCCCCGGCCAGGTCGAACGACAGGCCCACCCTGGGTGCGATAGCGCCGTAAAACGCCTTGCGGTTGCTGCCGTTGCTGATGAAATCGTTGATGTTGATGCCGCCCTTGGCCAGCGACTGGGCGTACGTCTGGCCGGCCGCCGGCGTGATGCCGTAGCGCACGATGTCGGTCTTGTTCAGCGCGGCCACCAGCCCGGCGGGTGTGACGTAGTCGTTGTTCAGCGGGTTGGACTCATAGTCCCAGCGCACCCCCAGGTTCAGCTCCAGCTGCTTGCTGACCCGCCAGTCGTCCTGCGCATACAGGCCGAACTGCTTGTTCTTGTAGGCCACCTGGGTGGCGGCGATCTTCGGGTCGAGCTGGAACCAGTCGGCGGTCGGGTTGGCCGCGTTCAGCCCGACGATGGGCAGGCCGGTGACGTTGTGGATCAGCTTGTAGAAGACATCGACCGAGCGGGCCGTGCCTTGCAGGTCATAGTCCATCGCCTTGAACTTGGCGCCGGTCTTGAGGGTGTGGCCGGCCAGGCCGATGTAGGTCAGGTCGTCCTGCAGCAGCAGGCCTTTTTGCTGGCGGCTCTGCAGGTCGGGTGAGCCGCCGGTCCAGATCAGCTCGGCCTTGCTGTTGTCGGCTTTGTTGTTGGCCGAGATGAAGTACTTGATCTCGGGCGCGTCCTGCGCGCTGCGCGGGCTCCAGTGGTAGTCCTCCCAGCCGATGCGGGCCTCGTTGACAAACTGGTCCCGTGTCAAGGTGTGGCGCAGGTCGATCCGGTTCTCGTCGTTCTTGCGGGTCTTGTCGTTGCCGGGCGCGCTCAACGCGCTGTTCTCGGCGATGAAATCATCCTCGCGGCGCAGCCGCACGGTCAGGTCCAGGTGTGAATCGGTGCCCAGCGACAGGTCGACCTTGGCCAGCAGCATGTTCTCCTTGAACTCCTGGTTGTGCGATCCCTGCAGCGCCACGAAGCCCGGCACCAGGCCCGCGTTGGGCGGTACCGGCTTGACGTTGGCCAGCGTCATGTTGCGCGGCGTGGCGATGTTCTTGCCCTCGTAGGCGAAGAAGTAATGCGCCACGTCATCCTTGATCGGGCCGCCCACCGAGAAGCCGTACTGCTGCTGTTTGAACGCAGCGCGGTCGAAGCCGTTGGCCTTGTTCTGCGCTTCGACCGGGTTGTAGGCCGTCATCGAGTTGCCGGTGGTGTCCCAGAACACCTCGCCATGCACGGCGTTGGTGCCCGACTTGGTGACCGCGGTGATCGCGGTGGACGAGACCTGGTCGAACTCGGCCTTGTAGTTCTGCGAGATCACCTTGTACTCGGCCACCGCCGACTGCGGAAACGGGTTGCCGCGCGAGGTGTCCATCGCCGACGCACCACCGCGCAGGATGTTGTTCTTCTGGCTGACGCCGTCGATGTAGATGTTGATGTTGTTGCGGTCTTGCGCGCCGCCGTGCAGCGTGACCACGCCGCTGGAGTCGGTGTCGGTGCGCACGCCGGGCGCCAGGTCGGCAAACGACAGGAAGTTGCGCGTGACCTGCGGCTGGGTCTCGATCGTCCTGCGCGAGACATTGGTGCCCAGTTCGGAGTTGCGCACGTCCTTGCGCGCCACCGATCCGGTGATCGTCACCGACTGGCCGCTCAGCGCCAGATCGACCGCCGCGGTTTCACCCACCTTGACGGTGATGACCTGGGTCTTCTGGCCGTCCACCCGGATCTCGTACTCGCCCGGTGTCAGCCCGGTCAGCACGTAGCTGCCATCGGCGCGGGTGGCAGTGCGCACCCGCTTGCCGTTGGCCTGGTTGACCGCCAGCACCTCCAGCCCGCCCTGCGCGGCCGCGCCGGCTCGGCTGACCTGTCCCTGCACGGTGGCCGTGCTGAGCTGGGCCTGGGCGCCGATGCTGGCCAGCGCCAGCACCACGGCGGTGGCGAGGGCGTGGCGATGAAAACCTTTTCGTGATCGCGTCATGGTGTCTCCTGCAGCGTTGGTGAGATGGAAAAATGAGGTGCGCCCGCCGTCTCAGGACGGGCTGCACGACTGACGAACCACCAGCTCCGAGCGCAGCGTCTGGTGGTGCACGGCACTGCGGCCGGGGTTCTCGATGGCGCTGGCCAGCCGGTCCATCGCCAGGCTGCCCAGCTCGGCGATGCGCACCCGCACGGTGGTCAGCGGCGGCGTGACATAGCGGGCAATCGGGATATCGTCAAAGCCGGCCAGCGCAATGTCGTGCGGCACCCGCACGCCAGCCTCGGCAAAGGCGGCCAGGCAGCCGATGGCCATCATGTCGTTGCCGCAGAACACCGCGGTGGGCCGGTCGGCCAGGGTGGTGATCTCGCTGCCGGCGCGCCAGCCCGACTCTTCGGTAAAGTCGCCCGCAAGCACCAGCTCAGGTGCGCCCGGCAGCAGCTCGGCCAGCGCCGACCGGAAGCCGCGCAAGCGCTCCTGCGCCTCGTAGTTGTTGTCCGGCCCGCCGATGAAGGCCAGGTGCTTGTGGCCGCGCGAGATCAAATGGCGTGTCATTGCAAACGCACCGCCATGGTTGTCCACGGCAAACGACGACTGGCCACCCTCCGGCAGCCGGGTGTTGATCAGCACCACCGGCAGGCCATGCGGCAGGTTGTCCGCCAGTGATTCGGTGTTGACATGCGGCGACATGATCAGCAGGCCGTCCACCCGCCCGTGCATCGCCCGCAGCGCGGCCACCGCCTCCTTGGCGTCGCCGTGCGAGCTCGACACCAGCAGGTGCAGGCCACGCGCACGGGCCTTGAGGTCGATGCCGCGTATCAGCTCGGAAAAATACTCGCCGTACAGGTCAGGCAGCAGCGTGCCCACGGTGTGGGTGCGGCGGGTGATCAGGCTGCGCGCGGCCGACGAGGGTGTGAAGCGCAGCCCGGTGGCCACTGCCTGCACCTTTAGCCGGGTCTCGGGCGTGACGTTGGCCGCGCCATTGAGTGCCCGCGACACGGTGGCCACCGAGACACCGGCGGCGCGTGCAACGTCCTTGATCGTGGTGGCCATGATGGGCTTGGCTGGGTGTCCGGAGCAGCAGTGGTGCCTGCGAGAGAAATCAATGTAAACGTTCTCATGGTGGTGGTGGCTACCCATTTACCCGAGTTTGTCGCGGGTTTGCATCAGGCCGTTGGCCGGCTGGCGCTGACGGGAGGGGCGGCTTGCGGCTCTGAGCTGTCGTTCGTTTTTTGGCCCGTAACCGGCCGTTCGTGGGTGTTGCACGACCGCGCCGCGCCGGGCTGGCGTGCCCCGCTCCGTGTCATTCCGGGCCGGAAAAGCACCGGCCCTCCCTTCTTTACCTGCGCGGGACACGCCAGCCCG
>JBBQAH010000112.1:0-10262 GCA_038316145.1 Burkholderiales bacterium | reverse complement strand
CCGGGCCAAGCCCTAAAATCGCCGGCTCTGCCCAAGGATGGCCCATGCCGCGCAAGCTCTTCGTCACCACCGCCCTGCCCTACGCCAATGCGGCCTTCCACATCGGCCACATGATGGAGTACATCCAGGCCGACACCTGGGTGCGGGCCCAGCGCATGAAGGGCGCGGAGGTCAACTTCGTCTGCGCTGACGACGCGCACGGCGCGCCGATCATGATCGCGGCCGAAAAAGCGGGCCTGAGCCCGCAGCAGTTTGTCGAGGCAATAGCCGCCGGCCGGGCGCCCTACCTGGACGGCTTCCACATCGCGTTCGACAACTGGCACTCGACCGACGGGCCCGAGAACCACCGGCTGGCGCAGGCCATCTACCGCAAGCTGCGCGACAACGACCTGATCGACGTGCGCACGATCGAGCAGTTCTACGACCCCGAGAAGGGCATGTTCCTGCCCGACCGCTTCATCAAGGGCCAGTGCCCCAAGTGCGGCGCAGCCGACCAGTACGGCGACAACTGCGAAAACTGCGGCGCGGTCTACGCCCCGACCGACCTGATCGCGCCGTACTCGGCGCTGTCGGGCGCCACGCCGGTGTTGCGCAGCAGCGAGCACTTCTTCTTCAAGTTGAGCGACCCGCGCTGCGTGGCCTACCTGGCGCAGTGGACCCAGGACGGCAAGCTGCAACCCGAGGTGGCCAACAAGGTGCGTGAATGGTTTGCCCGGGACGAGGCCGGCAAGGCGGCCTTGAACGACTGGGACATCAGCCGCGACGCGCCGTACTTCGGCATTCAGATCCCGGACGCGCCGGGCAAGTACTTCTACGTCTGGCTGGACGCGCCGATCGGCTACCTGGCGTCGCTGGAGAACCTGTTTGCCAAACGTTCAGGCGACGCTGCCGCGGGCGAGGCCGCCTGCGAGGCCTACCTGGCCGACCCGGCGCTGGAGCAGGTGCACTTCATCGGCAAGGACATCGTCACCTTCCACACGCTGTTCTGGCCGGCCACGCTGCATTTCTCGGGCCGCAAGGTGCCCGACCACATCCATGTGCACGGCTTTTTGACGGTCAACCACGACAAGATGAGCAAGAGCCGGGGCACCGGCATCAGCCCGCTGAAATACCTGGCGCTCGGCATGGACCCGGAATGGCTGCGCTACTACCTGGCCGCCAAGCTCAACGCCCATGTCGAGGACATCGACTTCAATGCCGAAGACTTCATGGCCCGCGTCAACAGCGATCTGGTGGGCAAGTACATCAATATCGCCAGCCGGGCCGCGGGGTTTTTGGCCAAGCGCTTCGAGGGCCGGCTATCGGCCGACCTGGGCGTGGAAGGCCGGGTGCTGCTGGACGGCCTGCGTGCCCACCGCGCGACGGTCGAGAACCTGTACGAGACCCGCGAGTTCGGCAAGGCGGTGCGCGAGACCATGGCGCTGGCCGACCGGGTCAACGCCTATGTCGACCAGCACAAGCCGTGGGAGCTGGCCAAGCAGGCCGGAGACGACGCCGCCAAGCTGGCCGCGCTGCACGATGTCTGCTCGGTCTGCATCGAGGCCTTTCGCCTGCTGACGATCTACCTCAAACCCATCCTGCCGGCGCTGGCCATCCAGGTGGAGGCGTTTTTGCAGGTCGCGCCGCTGCAGTTTGCCGACGCCGAGCGTGCGCTGGGCCACCACACTATTTCCCACTACCAGCACCTGATGCAGCGGGTGGACGCCGCCAAGCTGGACCTGCTGCTGGCGCCGCCCGAGCCGCCCCAACCCCAAGCCGCCGCCGCGGTGCTGCCCGGCGGTGAGGCGGTTGCAGACGAGATCGGCATCGATGCCTTCAACGCGGTGGACCTGCGGGTGGCCCGGATCGTCAATGCCGAACGGGTGGACGGCAGCAGCAAGCTGCTGCGCCTGACGCTGGACCTGGGCGAGGGGCGCACCCGCAACGTCTTTTCCGGCATCAGCAGCGCCTATGCGCCCGAGCAACTGGTCGGCAAGCTCACCGTGATGGTGGCCAACCTGGCGCCGCGCAAGATGAAGTTCGGACTCAGTGAAGGCATGGTGCTGGCCGCCAGCCATGCCGACGGCAAGACCCAGCCCGGCATCTTCGTGCTGGAGCCCGGACCGGGCGCCCAGCCCGGCATGCGGGTGCGGTGAGCCGGCGCCAGGCGGCGTTGGCCGTGTTGGCGGCGCTGGGCGGGTTGGCGGCGCTGGGCGGATGGCTGGCCTGGCCCGGTTTGCAGACGCCCCGGGCCCCTCACGGGCCGACATCACCCAAGGCTGCCGCCACCGCCACCGCCACCGCCACGGCCACGGCCACGGCCACCGCCACGGCCATCGCCACCCCGCCGGCAGGCGGCGGCTTCGAGTTTGTTGCGCTCGGCGACATGCCCTACGGCACCGATGCCACGGCAGGCGCCGCCTACCGCCACCTGATCGGGCAGGTCAACGCACTGAATCTGCCGTTGACGCTGCATGTGGGCGACTTCAAGTCCGGCCTGGCCGACTGCAGCAACGCCCAGTACCGCCTGCAGCGGCAGAACTTCCAGCTGTTTGCCAGCGCGTTGGTCTACACCCCGGGCGACAACGACTGGTTCGATTGCCAGCGCCGTGGCGACGACCCGCTGGAGCGCCTGCAGGCGCTGCGCCAGCATTTTTTTGCCGCGCCGCAATCGCTGGGCCAGCAGCCGATCGCGGTGCTGCGCCAAGCGGACGTGATGCCGGCGTTTGCCCGGCAGGTCGAGAACCTGCGCTGGTCCAGCGCACCCGGGCCAGGGGCGGTGATGTTCGCCACCTTCCACACCGTGGGGCCGAACAACGGCCTGGACGCCGCCAGTGCCCCGCAGCGCGCCGAGGCCGCCGGGCGTGAGGCGGCCAACGCGGCCTGGATCAGCGCCGCCTTTGCCGCCGCCCGCCAGCAAGGCGCCGCCGCCCTGGTGCTGGTGACCCAGGCCGAAACCCTGGTCGCGGACGACGACAACTGGCCGTCACGCGGTGAGGTACGCCAGGGCTTTGCCCTCAGCATGGGCCAGACCCTGCTGCCGCTGGCCGACGCCGCGCCCTTCCCGGTGCTGCTGATCCACGGCGACGCACACCGTTACACGGTGGACCGGCCGTTCTTGAACCGGCAAGGCCGGACAATTGCCAACTTGTGGCGGCTGCAGGTGTTTGGCGAGCCGCGGGTGCATGCGGTGCGGGTGCGGGTGAACCTGCAGCCCCCAGCCGGCAGCGCGCCGGCCCAGCCGCCGTTTGGCTTCACGCCGATCTGGAACCCGCTGTCACCCGATCCGCGGATCGCCGGCCGCATCCAGCCCTGACGGCCGCGCGCCCGCCGGGCCGGCCCACAGCGGCAGGCGCACCGTGAACCGGGCACCGTCACCCAACGCCGACTGCACGCTGATCTCACCACCCTGGGATTGGGCAATTTGCCGGCACAGCGCCAGACCCAGACCGGTGCCCGCGTAGTCGCGTCGCAGGTGCAGGCGCTGGAAGGGCGCGAACAGGCGCGCCTGCTGCTCGGGCGAGATGCCGATGCCGCGGTCGGCCACCGTGAGCCAGGCGCTGCCGGCGTGCTGGTGCACCGTCACCTCGATCTCGGCCACCTGGCCGGGGGCGACAAACTTCAATGCGTTGTCCAGCAAGTGGTGCAGCAGCAAGGACAGCAGGCTGGCATGGCCACGTACCTGCACCGGCACTGACAGGGGCGGCAGGCTCAAGCGCGCTGACGCCGCCGCCAGGCGCGGTGCCAACGCCCGCCGCACCTGGTCGGCAACCCGCACCAGGTCTACCGGCTGCGGCGCCGGCAGATCGCTGCCCCGCACCTGGGCGTAACGCAACACGTCGTCCAGCAGGTGCCGCAGACGCCCGGCCTCCAACTGCACCAGGGCCAGGTAGCGTCCGACGTCGGGCGGCAGTGCAGCGCTGTGGTCCTGCGCGATCAGGCTGCTGAACTGCGCGATGGTGTTGATCGGTTCACGCAGATCGTGTGACGCTGCATGCACAAACAGTTGCAGTGCCGCGTTGTCCTGCTTGAGCGCGTCCTTGCGGTCCAGCAGCCGGGCCTGGCTGTCACGCAATTGGGCAAGCGCTGCGGCCAGCACCAGCGCCGGCAGCAGGGATGCGGCCGTCGCCAGGCCGGTCACCGCAGACAGCCAGACGGCGCTGACACCCACGGGCTGGACCGGCCAGAACACCGTGCCGTGCGCGCCCAGCGCCAGCATCACCGTGACCGACACCGCCAGCGTCAGCAGCGCCACCGCCACCAGGTCGAGCCACACCGCCCCGACGAGCAGCGGCAGCGTCAGCAAGACAAACGGGTACGGCAGCCATGCCAGGCACAGCAGCGTGAGCGCCACTGCCAGCGGCGCCAGCACCCAGAACCGGACATCGGCCAGCGCCAGCCGCAACTGCTGCCGGGGCTGACCGGTCAGCAACAGCGCTGCCGGCAAGACCGACACGGCGCCCAGCGCCGCGGCCTTGAACCAGGCCAGCGCCACCGGGCCGGCCGGCCCCAGCCCGAGCAGCGCCACACCCCCCGCTGCCAGCCCGGCCGCCAGGGCCTGCGGCAGCACGGCACCCAGCACCAGCACCCGCAGCAGGGTGGCCGGCGAGCGCAAGGTTGACGACTCCAGCCCCTCGCGCTGCAGCGCCCAGGCGCCCAGCAGGATCTCCGCGCCGTGTGCCGGCAGGCAGGCCAGCGCCAACAACCACACCTTGCCAGTGCCCGCAGCCGCACCGTCCACCCCGGGCAGCGCCGACGCCAGTCCGGCCGCCAGCCCCAGCCCGGGCCGTTGCGCCAGTCCCGCCAGCAGCAACAGCTTGACTGCAGCCACCAGCGCCAGCAGGGCCGGCCAGTGCCAGCGCGGTGAGCGCGCCAGGGCCACGATGGCCGCCGCGTTGGCCAGACCCACCGTGCTGAGCAGCCCCGGCGGGGTCGACCCGGCCAGCGACAACAGCGACAGCCCCAGCGTCGCCCCCGACAGCAACCCCAGCACCGGCCAAGGTGGCAGCAGCGCCTGGGGCCAGGGCGGCCTTGGCGGCTGCGGCAGGCGCCGCGTCAGCGCATCCAGCGGCGCAGGCTGGGTGTCCTGGGGTCGGATGATCACGGCAGCGGCTGGATCAGGCGCCTGACGCCAGGCCGCCCGGGCCGCAATCAGGCCGGCACGCGGTCAGCCAGGCGGGCGGCGGCGGCCGGGCTCAGCGGTTTGGTCAGGAAGTCGCGCACAAAACCATGGCGACAGGCCCGCTCCCGGTCGGCCGGGTCGGGCGACGAGCTGAGCATCACCACAGGCACCGGGCGGGCGCACTGCCGAGCATAGGCGGTGAGGAACTCGAAGCCGTTCATGCCCGGCATGTTGATGTCGAGCAAGATCAGGTCGACGGCAAAGGCCGGCGGGCCGACCAGCAACTGCAGCGCCTCTTGCGCCGATTCCAACAGCAGCAGCCGGTGCGCCACACAAGCGCGCTCCAGCACGATGCGGGCAAACAGCAAGTCGGTCTCGCTGTCGTCGATCACCATCACTGTGTTCAACATGCGCTGGCTACCACTCGGTTTTGACGGGGGGGACGGGTCTTTCAGACCCACAGGCATCGTATCGCCCAGACCGCCACCGCAAGATTGCTGACGCGCCCGCGATCGGTTACGCAAAGCAACAGTGGCATCATCGCGCCATGCAGGATCGAGACTACGCCGGCCCCCGTGTGGCACAGGTGTCCAGACGCAGGCGCTACCTGGCACGCATACAGCATGGCGGCCCACCTCGGGTGCGCTCGCCCGCCACCCGCGTCCCTTGCCTGGAGCCTGCATGCGATTCCCCCTCCCGATTCACCGCTTTCGTCCGCGTCTGCTCGACGCGCTGGCGGGCTACAACCGGCAACGTCTAGGCGCCGACCTGGGTGCCGGCCTGACGGTGGGCATCGTGGCACTGCCGCTGGCGATGGCCTTTGCCATTGCCTCGGGCGTCAAGCCCGAGGCGGGCATCTTCACTGCCATCATCGCGGGCTTCCTGATCTCGGCGCTGGGCGGCTCACAGGTGCAGATCGGCGGCCCGGCGGGCGCGTTCATCGTCATCGTCTACGGCATCGTCGAGCGCTACGGCCTGGCCAACCTGCTGATCGCCACCTCGCTGTCGGGTGTGCTGCTGTTCTTGATGGGCTGGCTCAAGCTGGGGGCGCTGGTGCGCTACATCCCGGTGTCGATCGTGATCGGCTTCACCAACGGCATCGCGGTACTGATCGGGCTGTCCCAGCTCAAGGACCTGATGGGCCTGCAGATCGACAAGATGCCGGGTGACTTTTTCAGCCAGATCGGGATGCTGGCCAGCCACCTGGACAGCTTCAACCCGACCGCCTTCGGCATGGGCCTGGCCTGCCTGGGCGTGGTGGTGCTGTGGCCCAAGAGCTACACCATGCCGCTGGCGCCCCAGGGCCTGCTGCCGCACCTGCGGCGCTGGGCCGCCCACCTGCCCGGCACCATCGTCGTGCTGGTGCTGGCCACCGCCGCGGTGGTCACGTTCAAGCTGCCGGTGGAAACGATCGGCTCGCGATTTGGCGGCATCCCGCAGGCGCTGCCAGGCTTTGCCCTGCCCGAGTTCAGCTGGGCCACCGTCAAGTTGCTGGTGATCCCGACCCTCACGCTCGCCATGCTGGGCGCGATCGAGTCGCTGCTGTGCGCCCGGGTGGCCGACAACATGGCGCCGCAATATGCCCGCCACGACCCCAACCAGGAGCTGATGGCGCAGGGCATCGCCAACCTGGTCACACCGTTTTTTGGCGGCATCCCGGCCACCGGCACCATCGCCCGCACCGTGACCAATGTGCGCGCCGGTGCCACCTCGCCGGTGGCCGGCATCGTGCATGCCGGCGCGCTGCTGGCCATCGTGCTGGTGGCCGCGCCGCTGGCGCTGCATGTGCCGCTGGCGGCGCTGGCCGGCATCTTGCTGTTCGTGGCCTGGAACATGGGCGAGTGGCGTGAATTTGCCCGGCTGCGGCACTTCTTGCTGCCTTACCGGGCCACGCTGCTGGGCACCTTCCTGCTGACGGTGGTGTTCGACCTGACGGTGGCAGTGGAGATGGGCCTGCTGATGGCCTGCGGGTTTTTTATCGTCCGCATGGGCTCGCTGTTTTCGGTCAAGCCGATGGCCCGCACCGGCGCGGCGGGCGACTTGCCGCCGGGCGTGGCGGTGTTCGAGTTGTTCGGCTCGTTGTTTTTTGGCGCAGTGGGCAAGATCGAGGCGCTGCCGGCACAACTGCCGCCCGGCACCCGCTGCGTGGTGCTGGAGATGCACCGCCTGATATCGGTCGACACCTCGGGCATCGACGCCTTGCAGCAGCTGCACCGCAGCTTCAAACGGGCCGGCATCGCGCTGGTGCTGGCCAACGTCAACCCACAGCCGTTGGGCTTGATACGCCGATCAGGCTTCGAGGGCGAGCTGGGCGCCGAGCAGATCGTGCCCACGGTGGACGCCGCGGTGCTGGCCATGGCGGTGCCGCCCTGATTTGCCGAGGACCGGTTCGGTGACAGCGGCCGGGGCGGTGGCCGGGGCGGTGGCTCAGATCACCAGAAACCGCCCGCCTTGGCCAGCCGCGCCAGGGCCCGGGTGCAAAGTGGCTCCAGCGACTGCCGGTGCGCCGCCAGCCAACCCACCGCAAACCAGGCCTGCGGGTCTGACGTGGCCAGCGTTTGGCAATAGGCCTGCGCCACCACACTGTCGTTGAACTCGCCCAAAGGCGTCTGGGCTTTTTGCAACACCTGCAAAAAGCGGGCGCGCCGCCTGCCCGGCCACAGCGAGGCGCTGAGCTCAACCGCGTAACGCAGGCGCTTGATGCGACGGCGCAGGCGGTGACGGGCCTCGACGTCCAGCAGGCCGAATCGCGCCGCATCACGGCGCACCTGGCGCAGCAGTTGCTGCAGCGGCTTGCGCAACACCGCACGCAGCGGGGGTGCGCCGCGGGCGGCGGGCGCGGCGTCCGGGGCCGGCGCCGGCCCAGGCGGCCCGACCCGGCCGCCGGGCAGCGTTGCACCCAGCAAGGCCAGCCACAGCTGTTGCACCGCGGGCGACGCCAGCAGCCCCGCCAACACGTCGTGCGAGACGCCGACCGGGTCGGCCGGCAAGTGCAGCGGGGGTGCACCTGCCGCCTGCAAGGCGGGCCACAACCACTCGGCCATGGCGTCCTGGTCGCGCGCCGCGCCGAGCTGGGTGAACAAGGTGGCCAGCGCCGGCGCCAGCTCGGTCACCGCCGGCGGCAGTTGCGCAGCAAACACCGTCAGCACCGTGCGCAGCCGGCGCAAGCCGACCCGCAGTTGGTGCAGCAACTCGGGGTCCGGCACGGGTCGGGTTGCCGGCGTCGCCAAGGCCGTTGCGGGTCCGGTCACCGCCTCGCCGGGCTCCGCCAGCACACTGGCGTTGGCCAGCACCTGGCCCAGCGTATTGCCCAGCATCGCCGCGAGCACGGTGTCGAGCCCACTGCGGGCCGACAGTTTGAGTGGCCGTGCCCGGGTGGGCGCGCTGGTCGCCTGGGCCGTGGCCAGCCGGTGGCCGCGTTCGCTCTTGCTGCGCACATCCAGCACCAGGCCGAAGCGATCGACCCAACGTGACGCCACCGCCAACAGCGCCTGCGGCGGACCGCTCAGCAGCTCGAACTCGATCTCGCAGACCGCGCAGGACGCCGCCCCCGCAACGATGCGGCCCTCGTCCAGCGCCAGCTCGATCAGCGCGCCGCCGTGGCGCAGGGTTCGGCGGGTGCGTTGCACCTCGGTGGCGTAACGCTCGACCAGCGGCGCATCACCCGCCTCTGCCAGCACCCGCGCCAGCACCGCGCCGGCCTCGGTGCCGGCATGGCGGGCCAGATCGTGCGCCGGCCGGCCGACGCGGGCTGGCCCCTGCGTGGCATCGGCCGCATCGCCGGCATCGGCCGCATCGCCCGCACCGCCCGCATCGCCGGCATCGCCCGATGCACCCAGGGGCACGTTGTGCTCCAGCCGGTGCATGGCGCCTGCGCCTTCGGCCTTGAGGGTCTGCACCCAGATCGCCCCCTCGCGGCGCAAGCGCAGCGCAACCCGGGCACGCGCCAGGTGCTCGCCCGGTGTGTCGAAGTAGACCGCCGCCAGCGGCTCGACCAGCGCAGTGCGGGTGGCCACGGCGCGCCGCACGGCGGCCAGACGGGCAGCAGGAATGCGGAACTTGAGCTCGGTTTCGGATGACATCCGTTGATCCTGCCACGGCACAGCCCTTGAAACTTGCAAATTGCCAGCGATTTGCAATCCGTCAGCCGACTAAAATGTCGGGTTGACCCTGACCTGGATGCCCGCCATGCCGCTGTTCTGGAAAGCCTACACCTCCGACGTCACCCAGTTCATCAGCGAACTGAAGGCCAAAAAGCCGACGCTGGAAGCCGAACAGCGTGCCGGCCGCGCGCTGTTGTGGGACAAGCAGCTCGACCGCAGCGCCCAGTCCGAGTTCAACGACGCCGCCGTGCCGCAGTCACCGTACGTGTACTTTTCGCGCCCCGCCAAGCCCTGAGCCATCAGGCTGCGGCCGCCCCTCCGGGCGCTTGTCAGGCCGCCGGCCCCCACCCCAACCCCACCATGCTGCCGGCCGACCCGCACGCTGGCGCCAGCACGCCCCAGCCGGCTGGCGACAGCAGCGCCGTGCCCCTGCCCGATACCGATACCGACACCGACCCCCTGCCGGTCGACCGGGTGGCGCTGGCGCGGCTGTACGGCGAGCCGCTGTTCCGCCTGCCGCACGATCTCTACATCCCGCCGGATGCGCTGGAGGTGTTTCTGGAGGCGTTCGAGGGCCCGCTCGACCTGCTGCTCTACCTGATCCGGCGCCAGAACTTCAACATCCTCGACATCCCGCTGGCCGACGTGACGCGCCAGTACCTGACCTACGTCGAGCAGATCCGCCAGCACAACCTGGCGCTGGCCAGCGAATACCTGCTGATGGCGGCGATGCTGATCGAGATCAAGTCGCGCATGCTGCTGCCGCCCAAGAAGACCAGCGACGGCAGCGAAGGCCCCGACCCCCGGGCCGAGCTGGTGCGCCGGCTGCTGGAGTACGAGCAGATCAAGCAGGCCGCCGCCCAGCTCGACCGGCTGCCGGTGATCGGGCGCGACTTTCTGCGGGCCCGGATCCACATCGAGCAAAGCCTGCAGCCTGCGCTGCCGGACGTCACGGTGGCCGACCTGCAATCGGCCTGGGCCGACATCATCAAGCGCGCCAGGCTCAACCAGCACCACCAGATCAGCCGCGAGCAGCTGTCGGTGCGCGAACACATGGC
>JBBQAH010000291.1:0-1638 GCA_038316145.1 Burkholderiales bacterium | reverse complement strand
ATCGTTGTTTTCGTCCATGTAGAACTCCCCCAAAACGGGGCGGTTTCTGTCTCGGAAGGGGTCAAAAAGGGGTCAAATCTGTTAACTGCATACGTTTGTATGCAGCCGGACATACCTGAAAAAATACCGAGTCTTTTTGCTCTCTTCCCTACCTTGAATCTTACCAAGCGTTCATTAACTGCGATTTAAAACATCATCATGGATGCGGCGCAGCATTGGAGCAAAATGATTGACGCTGGAACATCAACAGGCTATAGCCTTTAGTTAAGTAAGCGCGTGAATCCCTTACGGGATTTTACCCGCGCCGAAGACCTAAAGTGCAGCTTTAAGGCCGAGCAATAAAGTTTTAAAAAATATTTGAAATCATCCCCACCGCCGATTAGGTCGGCAGGCAAGATGTGTACGGTGCTTCGCTAAACTGCCGTTTATCGTATCCCCGTACCTATCTTGGCAAGGGAGGGAAATGCCGCAGCGTACCCGCCGCCTGTTTTCCCTCCCGTTGCATCCCGCCCCGAAGTGCGCGACCGCTACCGCGATCAGCGCTGGCACGACGCCATGACAAAACGCCACCTCGCGGCAGCCGTCATAGCATCGTGCCAATGGCCCTCCGCACCTTGCGGGTTGCTCCCATGCCAGAGCCGCCGCGACCGACAAGCCGCGCCGTCTCATGTGGGCGTTCCGCCCATGCACCGTGGCCGATGCAATGCGCCATCGGGGGAGCGCTTCAAGCTCCCCCACCGGCAGGAATCCGGGCGAAAGAGGGCGTCGCCCTACCTGCCTTGTTCGCGCCAGATCCTGCGACCGCCAAGCGTGTCTTCGAGTTCTTCACGGCCAACATCCGCAACCCTCACACCAGACGCGCCTACGCCAAAGCAGCAGCCTCTTTCGCGCTTTGGTGTGAGGCCCTCGGCCTCGACCAGCTCCGGGATGTGCAGCCCATCCACGTCGCCGCCTATGTCGAGGAGCTTCAGGGTCGCGTCTCCGCGCCCACCGTCAAGCTACAGCTCGCTGCGCTGCGGATGCTCTTCGACTGGCTTGTGATTGGTCAGGCCATGCCGACCAATCCCGCAAGCGTGGTTCGCGGGCCGAGGCACAGCGTCAAGAAAGGCAAGACGCCGGTGTTGACGGCTGATGAAGCCCGCGACCTCCTAGAATCAATCAACACCGGCTCCGTCGTCAGCGAGCGTAACGGCAGGATCATCTCGAAGACGAGCATCCTCCCCAAAGCCTAAAAGCGCGCTGAGCGAACACAGCATCACCGACTTCACCCTTTAACGGAGGACTTCATGAAAGAAGGCCTGTCGATCAAGTTCAACCACAAGTCCAAAAAAGAACAACCCCAGTCCGAGGACGGCATAAAAGTCGGCACGCGCCGCGACCACTTGGGCAATACGCTCTACGTGCGCGGCGGCAAGATCATTAGCGAAACGAAGCACGACAAGGAGAAGCTCAACGAGTTCCGCTCCGCTGCCGCCGAAGCCACGGCAAAGCAGAACAAGGCGGCGCAGGAGCATCACAAGCCGCGTGGTGCCAAATCCACGCTTACCCTCTAATTCGAAGTTCCACGAGGCTTGCAGCCAGACGGCGTCCCTCTCGCGATTAGGGGGGACGCCGTCGCCAATTTCAGCCTTACTTGGT
>JBBQAH010000480.1:0-2430 GCA_038316145.1 Burkholderiales bacterium | reverse complement strand
TGAAACTTTAAGTCGGGCCACCCGACAAAAAGGAATGAAAGTCGGGCCACAAGCAAACTTTTTTTCCAAACAATTCTGGCTTTGGTATCATTAAATGGGGCTTGAATTCCTTCAAATAGCCCAGCAGTTAAAATCCAACGACGATTAATATCTGAATTTTAAAAAATTAAAAACGGAAGGCATTCCGGTTTACGTATTTTTCAGACCATTTTGTGTTTTTGTAAATTTAGATTTCAAACTTGGCTCGGTTGTGACTATCGGAGTATTTAGAGGATTTTCAGCCCGATTTAATGATACCAGAGCGGGAATCGTTTGGAATAAAAGTTTGCTTGTGGCCCGACTTTCATTCCTTTTTGTCGGGTGGCCCGACTTAAATTTTCATCCTTGTACTGAATACGTTTGCAAATGTACGTTTTTTAACGTTTATTTGATTCTTGCCGCGCCCAGTCAATTGGTACTGTAATTCAGACGGAAACCGGCAAAGAGATAAAAATGTCATGTTTTGAAAAGAGAGGAGGACGTTTTCGTGTGGGTTTTTACGGCGTCTCTTGTGTCGGGTAATAGGGTATGGCAGTTTTACAAGCCGCGCGCGGCAGGATTCCAAACAATTTTGCGGCTTGTTCGGGGGTTTCCTCGCGCGGTTTGAAGCGTGACCTGTAATAACTTTCCCCCTGAAAATGTTTTTTTCATCGTTCTAGATCCGGCACATCAAAGTATTAGATTTAAAGACTTATCCCTTGTATTCACAATACATGTAATAACAACCCTTAATTGTACTATATTAGCGGGCACAACCGCTTGGTTAGTTACATTATTTTACGTTACTGCACGTGTGCAACGCTACATCCATAACATAATTATTATATCATTACTGACATTCCGTATTGTTAATCATGTTACATTACCGTAGTCTTTTTCAATGTTCAAAACCCCGCGTGTCCCTGGTTCTAGATTACAAGAACTTCTGGTTAAACAAGTTTATCTTTCTGTATGTATATGTTACATTACTTAATTCTACATTGTATTCAGAACGGACATTACGAATACATATAATTAAAATGCCATTGCCAGGAAGAAAAACGCCACAATCGAAAATTAGGCAAAAAGGTTTTGAGCCGCATAAAAAGCGAAACAACCTTAACTACTACCGCAGTAGAATCAACAACATTGCGCACTGTACGGTTTAAGTAGTAATGTAATATGTATCACATGTACAACTGGGTCTGTAATATGCCTCCACCGTAATTACGGTACAAGGGATGAAACCTAATTCCGCCCACCCTCTTTTGGAACCTAATTCCGGCCATTTTTTATTCGTGCTTCTCTATTCCCGACCTGATTCAGCCCACACTTCATTTAATCCAACAGAAATAATTCGACACAAGTCCAGAACCATGTAAAGTATAGTTTTCGAAGTTCAAGTATCTGAAAATCCCGTAAAAACGTTATCTCCAATATGGCCTTCGTTGAAAAGGTATTTTTTGAGAAGAATAATTTGATGAGTTTCAGGTGGAAAACTCGCACTTCGTTGACTGCAGCAATTTCTTCTAATTATAATCGTTTGTTTATTCTCAGTTTGAGCTGAATCAGTTGTGAAGTGAAACAGCTATCAGTGGTTGGAATTAGGTTCCAAAAGAGGGGTGGGCGGAATTAGGTTCCATCCCTTGTACTGACGAGCCGGGATCCTTCCCCGTCCGTACGGTACTACGGTACTACGTGACACGTAGCCCCTCTTTTTACCATTTGACAGAAGCGGCACCGACCGACACCCGGCCACCTCTTGTCTTCTCCTATCACGACACCTTTCCTTCCTTCCTCACTACTCACCTTCCACGACTACTTCTATTTTTCTTCAAAAGCCAAAAGAATGAGAAAGATGTCTCTCTGTTTGCGCCCTTCAGAATACTTTTCGAAAAATGTCAGCAGCCGAAACACTTTTAAAGCTTCACAGTTTGATACACGAGTTTTGAGAGACAATCGCCACTGCATTTCGAATTTCGATGAATGAGACAGTGACACCGTGCACGACAGGGCACACAGTAGTCCACTTTGTTTCCTCAAACGTATCATGCCGTGTGCCCCCACGCTCGGGTAAATCAGACAATAAATACAATGCAATATTGTGCCTAATTCACCCACCTACATATGGTCGACTGCATACTTTACATTGTGTGCCCTCGAGGCACACTCCACGCCAGACAGAGCCCGGTACCGACCTGACGATCGATTCATCTACCTGTCTTTCGAGTTTCTACTTTCTGTGATTATTATCCAGAGAGGTATTGTACTTTGACTGTATAAGGGAAGATAAACATATTAACTAATCAGAAAAACTAGATTTTTGAGACCCCCCACCCCCCATCGTAATCAACAATCAATTAATCAACTGGACCCTATAACATTAGCATAAGCAAACGGCCAAAGACTCCC
>JBBQAH010000478.1:0-3358 GCA_038316145.1 Burkholderiales bacterium | reverse complement strand
AAACTTTGTCCAAAAATGAACTACGCACCCGGTATGGCCGTACTAACACTGGGAGGTATAGCGCTCTCATGCCCGGTGGCGTACTGCCTCAATCTCACTATCCATCAAACTACTGTGTAATGCGTAACTTACTATGGTATAAAGAATGACCAGTAAGCTGCACCACATGAGTATTGATCAGTACTCTTGTTTTCAGGAGGAATCAACGGTTCAAAGCGTCAAGCTAAACGAGAGCTATGCTGCATCTGAATCATTTCCTTAACGTCGTCAGTTCTCGATTTCATTCGAGCCCTAATTGTGGATAATGTTTTTTTTGTCTCGCTTTACAGTATTAAGAAGTATGAATCGTCGTAAAAATTTGAGATTTCATCAGCAGGATCAACAGATCGACCTGTACAATCCGTATAGAGAGAATTTATAAGTTTTCGACTGTTATTCTGTAATAAGTCAGGCGACAAAGTAATGAAAAGCATGTTCATTGGCGACAATATATTTCGTCGGAAACATAAATACAAAAAATTCGAAAAACATTCGAGGCGCTCATAAATTACCTAAACTCACAATAACCGGGAGCGCTGGTTAATTATGCAAACCTTAGAGAACCGGATTAAACGCACGCGTCATCGCTCATATGGTGCACCCCTTTCTCTCATCCGTGTGCAATAGGTTAAATGCAGCATTATGTTTTGTCTGTCGGCTCCCGGTACTTTGTGGTTCTAAATAATTTAGACTGATACCGTTTATTTTCAAGTCTTAAGTAATTTACGGGCGCCCCAGCCGTTTTTGGGTTAACTGTAGCGGTCATTAATTGAGTAAACGTTTACATTCAGCGAGCGTATTTTCCTGGGTAAAGTGTATGGCCCGGTCGATTTAAAGGCACAAGGAGCAAATAAAGGTATCGAATAGCTTCAGCCTAAAACACAGGACACCCTGTACTTGTACTTGACGCGTTTTAATTACGAGTCGTTGCGTTGAGTCGACGGTTGCGTCAACCCGACTAACAAACATAGTAAATATTTAATGCCAACGCACAGTGAGCGTTTTTGCACAAGGGCGATGATGTCAGCACTTTTCGGTCCAGCCAAAGACGGTCCCCTGGGACCCTGGCTACCTAGCAGATTGCTTGCATGCTTTCCCGTCTGTTTTTGATTACACAGTTGCATACTGTTGGTGAAGGTCACCTATTCGATGCAGTATTAAATTTGAAGAGGCTCTTCCACGGCCAATGGAGCCCTATTCGGGCCGCCTCATTGGATGCGTACTACAGAGTAGTCAGCAGATGACAGCATTGTTGCCTACCTACTACTCGTCCACTGAGGTGGCCCAAATTGGGTTCCCAAGGGGGGTGGCCGGAATTCGGTTCCATTCCTTGTACACGGAACATGATAAGATTGATAACCGCGGTAATGCGCCGGGATTCAAGAGGTAAACTGCAAATACTATCGACTTTCTCTTCGGGCAGTTACAACACGACTACTACTAGCGGCACCTACAGGGAGAACGACAATCAGGCGTGGTGCGTTTTGTTTAAGGCCACATACCACGCCATCCTTTCAGCAGTTTTATGGCGCGCTCTTGGCGCTTTTTTTCATCAAGCCAGTTGGGAGTGGAGAGTCGAAGACCCCGAATGGCCAGATGACCTTTCGTTTTTTCCAGGGAACCCATAATCCTGCCCAGGGTCCCTGTCTGGATTTTGTCTACGATGCTGTGCTTCCACCTGTACTATTTGTAAATAACTTTCCAGTTGCCCAAGAGTGGACATGGTTAATGGAAAAGTAAATCCTGGTGAAAAAAAATGGCGCTCTTGCACGTATGATAATATTAAATAGACTTCCAATCACAAAGCAGAACCCAGTCCTAAACCAACCAACCGAATTTTATGTCCGATCGTATCCGTTTTCTTTCTTTGTAAATATTGAACTAGCGCCCGGGACACAGTTTACGAACAAACCTTCCGTTTACGAAATAAATTTTCCGCGCCCGTGTATCGCGCCGCTTTTTGCCCATGGCTCACAGATAGGAGCTGTTATTTTACAGGGTCAGTCACTCGCTGTGTTCAGTCTGTACCTCTGTGGGGAGCAGCAAAACGGCCAGGCGGCAACCCGTCATTGGGACTCATACACGCGGAAACACATGTTTCGGGAAACGTAAAGGGTGTTTGTAATACTGCGTCTCCAATTTGTATTTTTTCGGACGTGCATGTAATCCTGCGGTATGTCTCGCCATCTACATGGTTTGGCGCTAGCTGGCGTTTATTTGTCCACGAACGCGCGCCTGCACAACCGCTCGAATTCCTGGATTTCGATTCTGTCTGTCATTCCGGAAGTGAACTGGGAGTTTGACAAAGTTTCAGAACCAGTGGATGAAACTGCCAGATAAAAAAATTGCTTTACTTGGAGATAGTCTAGCAAATATCAAAAAATTTATGAGTCAGTCAAGCAGTCAATATATCACCCATTCAAAAGAATGACGACGTGGTATGTCGGAGGCCAGTGGAACTAAAAAAAAGATCACTTCTTACTCGCCAAATATCGAAAGAGTGGGTTGCAGTAATAGTTGAGCTCTTCCTTTGGCGGAACGTGACGCTTTTCTCTTGCGATGCGCCGCGGGCAATACTGGCGAGTTTCAGGGCAAACATGGTGACGAAGGCCCTACCCTAAACACTGGGAGTTGGAGTTATGGAGTTACTAATATCAGGTACATACAGTTTGGGGCACACAGGGAGCTGTGTGTCTTTCCAAAGAGTTAGAGTTATGGAGTTACTAATATCAGGTACATGCAGTATGGGCGAGATCAGGCGAGCTTCAGGGCAAGGCTTATAAAATTTACCAGTGCCGAGTTCTAGTGCCAACATTGTGCACTGGTGCAATGAAATGCCTGTGAGGCACAAAGGAAGCTATGCGTCTCTCATTAAGAATTGGAGTTATGGAGTTACTAATATCAGGTACATGCAGTATGGGCACACAGGGAGCTATGTGTCTTTCCTGGGAGTTGGAGTTATGGAATTACTAATACCAGATACCACAGCCAAACAGGGATCTACGGTGTTAGAAGTTAGAGTTACAGAGTTACTATTATACGCACACACGTATAGGGATAGCTCGCCATCCCCGCTCGCTCAATCTAATGAACACATGTTTGCTCCATGTATGCCTATATACCTCTGTCTTTTATCTGCCCTCACCATCCGTCGAGTGATTTTAGCACGTACGCTCCGTTCTCGGCCGAGTATCATGAACCTTATTCATGGAGTCTCCTCAATTTCAAAGTGTGGATTGAGAGTCCACACTGTAGATCGGCGCTGATATGATCGGTTACACCGCCTTTTATATAACGCCGCCGCCTATATCTGAGCAAG
>JBBQAH010000171.1:0-5767 GCA_038316145.1 Burkholderiales bacterium | reverse complement strand
AAGTGGTTTCTCAGCGGCACGGCCGACAACACCGTGCCGTCGCGCCAGACCGAGCGGCTCTACCGCGCGGCCCACGACCCGCGGCAGCTGGTGCTGTTCGAGGGCGGCAGCCACAGCGGCCTGGCGGCCGAGTTCGAGGAGCGCTACCGGGCGGTGTGGCGGGATGTGGCGGCGGTGGTCCAGGGCCGACCGCCCGCAGCGGCGCAGGCTCAGCGCTGACCCAGGCCGCGCACCCGGTCGGTGAACCCCTTGACCGGGTTGGCTGCGGCAGCGGATTTGGCCGGCGGGTTTGCCTTTTCGGCTGCGGTGGCAGCGGGCCTGGCGCCCAGTGCGCTGGCGCAAGGGTTCGGGTCACGCCGTTCCTCGAGCAGGCGCTCGCCGATCAGCCACAGGCCGCCGGTGGCCACCGCAGCGCCGATCGACGGCGCACCGCGCGCCGCGCCCTGCATGTCCACCCCGCTTGATGCTGGGATGGATCGCCAAGTCCACGGTCTCGGCGCCCAGGTCGATAGCGCCCGCCGCCACGATATCGAGCTCGTCGCTTTGCGCCGCTACCGTCCGGTTCACGGCGATGCGACCGCCCTTGACGGGCAGACGCAGGGCCGCGCACTGCACCGTGCTGCCTTTGTCCTGCTTGTAAAACGGGTTGACCGCCCTGACCAGCCGCGTGGCCAGGTCGCCGCCAAAGCCCTTCAGGTCACCGGCCAGGCGCAGCGGCCCGACCTGCAGCCGCACGTCACCCGCCAGGCTGCGGGCCAGTTGGTGGGGCGACGTACCGCTGGCCGCCAGGGCCAGCCGCATGTCGCTGCGGCCGCCGCTCAGCCCGTGCTGGCCGGCCGGCGCCATCGCCTGGTCCAGCGCGAAGCCCTGGGCCCGGGCCTGCAGCTTGACCGTTGGCACAGCGCCGGCAGCCAGTTGCAGGCTGGCTGATGCGTCCACCTGCCCACCTGCAAACTCGAAGGCCAGCGGTTTCAACTCGACCTTGCCCTCGTGCAAGCGCAGCACCGCGTGCAGCGCGCTCAGCGTGCTCAGCCCAAACTGGCGCGAGGCGCCCGGTTTGCCGGGCAACTGCAACCGGGCGATGGTCAGGTCGAGCCGGGCGTCGAGCGCGGGCAGGGCGGGCAAGACCCGCTTGTCATCGTCAAACAACCTGGCGCCGGCGTCGCGGGTCGAGGCGGGTTTGGCCGCCGGCGGCTTGGCCGCAGCGGGCAGCAGGGCGGCCAGGTTGAGGGTGTCGGCCTGGAGTTTCAACGTCAACTGCGGCTGTGCGGGCGCCTTGCCGGCCACCACCAGTTTGAAGGCCGGCACCGAGGTGATGGCGCCGGCCTGATCGACCTGCCCGGAGAAGACCAGTGGCAGCGGCAGGACCAGCGGATCGGCGGGCATGCCCGCCAGCGCCGCCAGGGCATCGGTTTTCTGGATGTCGGCGACCAGGGCCAGCGCCGCGCTGCCGGACCGGCTGCCCGCGCCGACCGCGCCCTTGGCCTGGAACCGGCTGCCAAGCGCTGGCGCGCTTCGAAGCGGTCCCTCTGCGTTGGGCTGTTGTTTCAGGCCAGGGGCAGCCCCCGGGGGTAAGCGTGTAGGCGGTTACGCTTGGCTGTAATTGACATGCTCCGCAGCATCCCCCTGGTTTTGGCGCTCGTCCTGTCCCCGCCCGGCCGCTGTGCTGGCGCAAAGCGCTGCCGTCGGCGTGGCCACGGCCAAGGCGCCGAACATGCGCATGAAGGGCGGTGAGGTCGAAGTGCGGGCCAAGGGGGTCGAGCTCGACATGGCCCGCCGTACGGCGACCCTGCGCGGCCCCAAGGGTCAGCTGGAGACGGTGGACGTGCCGGCGGGCGTCAAGAACTTCGAGCAAGTGCAGGTCGGCGACGCAATGGTGGTGCGCTACCTCGCCGCCGTGGCGGCCAAGCTGGAGCCGGTGTCCAAGAGCGGCATCCGCGAGCGGGTCGAGTCCAGCGGTGCATGCGCCGCGGCGGCCGGTGGTTTGGTGAGCCGGGCGCCGGGAGTTTGGAGCCGGGGCTGCTTTTTGTCCCGTTTGCTGAGGGTTTGACCCTGTTTCAAAAATCAGTGTTGAAAGCCGGCCCGTCCTTGCTTGCGGCAGCGGGCCTGCTGCTGTTGGGCGCTTGCGCCAGCGCACCGGATGTGCGGGTCGATTACGACCGATCAGCCGACTTCACCCCGTACAAGACCTTCGCTTTTGCCAGCCCGCTGGGCACCGACCGGGGCGGCTACCAAAGCATCGTCTCGCAGCACCTCAAGGCCGCCACCCAGCGCGAGATGGACGCTCGCGGCATGCGGCTGGTTGCTGCCGCACCCCAGTTGCTGGTCAATTTCAGCGGTGCGCTCAATGACAAGATGCGGGTGGCCACCCTGCCGTCGTCCACGATGAGCATCGGCATGGGGGGCGGCTATTACGGCTACCGCGCCGGCCTGTATTCGGCCTGGCCGATCTACCGCGACGAGACGGTCGTGACGCCCTGCAAGGAGGGCACGCTCAACATCGACGTGGTGGATGCGGCGCGCAAGCGGTTGGTCTGGGAGAGTGTTATCGTCGACAGCGTCACCCAGGCAACCCTGGACAATGTGCAGCCAGCCATCGACGCTGCCGTTGCGGCCGTCTTTGCCAAATACCCGGTGGCCGGCCCGGTCAAGGCCCGCTGATACCGACAGCCAGGCCGCGCCGCAGCGCTGGCCTGGCGTCTCACCCCTTTCTCATTCTCGACCTGGACCTTAGGAGCTCCGTCCGTGGACATTGACGCCCTGCAAATATTCCTCAGCACCACCGTCGTCGAGCTGGCGATCAAGGTACTCGCCGCCATCGCCTTTTGGGTCATAGGCCGGTGGCTGATCAACCGCGTGATCCATGTCATGCAAGCGGCCATGGGCCGCAACCATGTCGACCCGACCCTGACCAAGTACCTGGGCTCGATCATCGCCATCGCGCTCAACATCACCCTGGTACTGGGCATCCTGGGCTACTTCGGCATCCAGACCACCTCGTTCGCGGCGATGCTGGCCGGTGCCGGTGTGGCGATCGGTGCAGCCTGGAGCGGCCTGCTGGGCAACTTCGCGGCCGGCGCCATGATGCTGGTGCTGCGACCGATCAAGGTGGGCGACCTCGTCAGCGTGGCCGGTGTGGTGGGCACGGTGCGCGAGCTGGGCTTGTTCGGCACGGCCATCGTCACGCCGGACAATGTGCTGACCATCGTCGGCAACGGCAAGATCTTCAGCGGTACGATCCAGAATTTTTCGGTGTTGCTCGAGCGCTGGGTCGAGCGGGTGGCGCAGCTGGCAAATGGCGTGGATGCGCTGGACGCCATCGCCCGCTTCAAGGCCGCCGTGGCACTGATCCCCAACATCTCCAAGGCCATGCCACCCGAGATCAATGTGCTTGACTTCAAGCTCGAAGGCCCGCAAATCTCGGTACGGCCGTACTGCCACACCGACCACTATTGGCAGGTCTACTTTGACGCCAACGAGGCGATTCTGAGGGTCTGCAAAGAGGCCGGCTGGCCAGCGCCGTCGGCCCTGCACCAGATCAAGCAGGTCTGAGCGCCATGACCCGAATGCGCGTCGGAATGGCCGTGGTGCTGTTGTGTTTGCTGGTGGCGGCCTACTTTTATATCGCGCTCCACTGGAGCTATTCGTCGGGCGAGCGCGCCGGCTGGATCCAGAAGCTGTCCGACAAGGGCTGGGTCTGCAAGACCTGGGAGGGCGAGCTGGCGCTGGTGTCGATGCCCGGTACCGCAACGGTTGAAAAGTTCGCCTTCACCGTGGCCGACGAGAAGGTCGCCGCCGAGATCGTCAAGGTCATGGGCAAGCGCGTGAACCTGCACTACGAAGAAAAGGTCGGCCTGCCAACCTCGTGTTTTGGCGAGACCCGCCATTTCGTCACCGCGGTGACAGTGTTCAGCGAGATATCGCTGTCGCCGGGCGTGGTCGTGCCGACCGCCCCCAGCGGCCCCGCAGCGTCCGCCGCGGCAGCTGCGCGCTGACCGGCTCAGTAGTGCGGCGGCAGCTCGTCGCGCAGGTTGCGTAGCGCAGCCGGTTCGGCATCCGCGCCTTGTTGCCGCAGCCGGCCGATCTCGCGCACCAGGGCGTCGATCCGGTCTTGCTGGCGGGCCACCAGGCGGTTCAGGTCGTCCACCAGGTCTTCGGTGAAACAGGCTTTGACCTCCAGGTCGGTCAGTCGCTGCTCGATGCGGTGCAAAGGGTCCATGGCCGCATTGGACGCCAAACGGGTCGGCCTGCGTGGCAAGAACAGCGTTTGCGCCGATGTTCTGCAACTGGCACGGTTCGGGTTGGGTCTACGATCAGCCTGGCTGACACCCCCACCCACTCTATTTTCTGGAACTCCCGCCATGAGCGACTACCACCTGCTCCCCGTCCCGCGCCTGCAAACTGCCATGCAACTGCTGGTGCGGGGCTTTGGCAGCGAGCAGGCCGAGGTGCAGGCGGTGGCCAACAACCTGATCGACGCCAACCTGACCGGCCATGATTCCCACGGCATCGGCATGCTGCCGCGCTACGTCGAGGCGTTCTTGCAGGGCGGATTGCGCCCCAATGCGCATGTCAGCACGCTGCTGGACGCCGGCGCGATGTTGCGGCTGGACGGCAACGCCGGCTTCGGCCAGGTGATCGGTGCCGAGGCGATGGCGATGGGCATCGCGCGGGCCAAGTCTCTGGGCAGTTGCATCGTGGCACTGGGCAATTCGCACCACCTGGGCCGGATCGGCGCCTGGGCCGAGGCTGCTGCGGCCGCCGGGTTGGTGTCGCTGCACTTTGTCAATGTCCTCTCGCGTGCCATCGTCGCACCGCACGGTGGAGCCGATGCGCGTTTTGGCACCAACCCGTTTTGCGCCGGTGTACCCCTGACCGGCCGAGACCCGGTGATCCTGGACTTTGCCACCAGCATGATTGCCCAGGGCAAAACCCGCGTGGCGCACAACAAGGGCGAGCCCGTGGCGGCCGACTGCCTGATCGACGACCAGGGCCGGCCTACGCGCGACCCGCGCTACAGCGTGATCCCGCCGTTCGGCGCGCTGCTGACCTTTGGTGCGCACAAGGGTTTCGGGCTGGCGCTGATGTGCGAGTTGCTGGGCGGTGCGCTGGCCGCGGGCATGACCCAGCGCGACGACGATGCCAGCCAGCGGCGGGTGCTCAATGGCATGTTCAGCGTCCTGGTCGATCCGGCGATGCTGGCCGACATTGCCGCCTTCGAGCACGAAGCATTGGGCTTCATCGAATGGGTCAAGGCCTCACCGGCGCGTGAGGGTTTTGGCCCAGTGGCGGTGGCCGGCGAGCCTGAGCGCGCCTGGCGCGCTCGGCGCACCGCCGAAGGCGTGCCAGTGGATGCCACCACCTGGCAAGAGATCCTGGCCGCAGCGGGCAAGTTGGGTGTCGAGCCGGCGCTCGTGCAGTCCGCCGCGGGGCTGCCCGCTGCTTGACACGGCGGGCTCTGCCGACTTGCGGATGGGGTGGTCGGCTTTCGGCTCTGAGCTGCCTTTCGTTTTTTGGCCCGTAACCGGCCGTTCGTGGGTGTTGCACGACCGCGCCGCGCCGGGCTGGCGTGCCCCGCTCCGTGTCATTCCGGGCCGGAAAAGCACCGGCCCTCCCTACTTTACCTGCGCGGGACACGCCAGCCCGACACGGCGCTACGCCACCTGCTGCGCGCGCTGGGTTTTCAAGCCAACGCACGCGGCAACGGTGGCGGCGGCCAAGGGCGTTGGGTGACCGGATCCCGTAAGTAAAGGAGGAGATGTCGGCC
>JBBQAH010000344.1:0-1779 GCA_038316145.1 Burkholderiales bacterium | reverse complement strand
GATGACAGGTACATCACTACTACAGATAATTCCTTCGTTTTTGACTGCCGTCAATCAATTTACGCCGAAATATACTAAAAACTGTAACATGCCCAGTACAAGGCCGGCGTACTGCGAATTTATAATGAGTTTGTTGTTGTAATGGAGCAGGACGCATCTTTGGAAACACATCAGTACGTTGTATGGCCTGCTCGTGACCATGACGAGTTTGTGTTTTATGCTCGCTTCCCATCTGACTCACAACTTCGACATAACATATTCTAGGGTAAGTTTATTTCTTAATTTTTGTACGTATCTGCAGTTTTTTTTTGTAGCACAAAAATCCAATGTAAGTAATGTATTTAATCAATGTAATGTCAAATTATTTATCATACTGCATAATGCAGTTTAACGTTATTTATTTTAGAAAATGATTAATGTAGTGTGTTGTAACGTAGCGTACGGTAAAGTAATGTATTGTAATTTAATAGACTATAGTATTATATAATCAGAGTATATTAAATGATTAATATCTTGCAATACACTAATGTTTAGTGAAATATAATGTAATGTAATGTAATGTTATGCAATGCAATGTAATGTAATGTAACATAATGTAATGTAATGTTATGTTATGTAATGTAATGTAATGTTATGTTATGTTATGTAATATAATGTAATATAATGTAATGTAATTTAATGTTATGTTATGTTATGCAATGCAATGTAATGTAATGTAATATAATGTTATGTTATGTTATGTTATGTTATGTAATGTAATGTAATGGAATAGAATATAATCTAATGTAATGTAGTGACGAAATAAATAATGTATAATGTAATGTATATATGTCAATAACTCATCGTAATCGTACATTGTTAAAGCATAAACATATTGTATTGCAGTGGTTTGACTGTGCCATGATGGGCATTGGGATCTGTTTCCTCATGTTCTTTCTATTTGTGATCCGGCGGAAAGGCAAAGGCTCCACCGGAAATGGTCCGATCGAAATTCTCAACGGTGGCTCACACCACCACGGCATGTCGACGTTCAGACTGGCTTTTCGAAACATTTTTCATCGGCCGCATCATTTTCAACCCAGTAATCCAGTCGGAGCTGATTCGGCTTATCTTTGTTATCAGGAAGACACTGACAGCGGCAGTTTCTACCTTAAAATGGGATCGTTAGTGTTCGCGATCGGGTCCATCATTTACACCTGCCTGGAGATGGGAGTATTCGTGGAAAACAATTCGTGCTTCAATATCGTTATTGGCATTGAGCCATGCTTCTTCGTGATATTTGTCATGCTACAACTTTATTTTATTTTTCGGAGTTCCCAGGTTAGTGTTTCCGTTATGCTAATCGTAACTTATAATGACTGTGTATACTTTGTACCGGTACATTTACCGATTAATATCTGGCTTGACACAACAAAAGAAAAAACGTATGTGATACATGTACGTTCGTTGTTTTGCTGTGTCAAGCCAGATATTAATATTACTGTCAGTATATCTACGAGGGGTTGTTTGCAACTTAATGTAAATAATTATAGCCGTCCCGGTGCGCCTTGAACACTATAAAGCATGGCCGGCAGTCGCAAAACTGTTTTCAGTTATTCATATTTTACCAGTTTTTTCAAATAGTTTACAATTATATTGTTTTAATGGAATGTTATGAAACAAGGGCGGCTAAATTGCCGCTATTGTGAAACAGGAGTGGCAGAACCGGCTATATATACCGGCAGTGTCATCCAGTGATCTACCGTAAGGGAAGATAAACATATTACGTAATCAAAGAGG
>JBBQAH010000092.1:0-12657 GCA_038316145.1 Burkholderiales bacterium | reverse complement strand
CGCACCACCATGCCCTGCACCAGCCGCGGATCGGCCAGGATGGCGTCGATCTCGGGCGACGGCTTGCTGTCCACGCTGGTCTGGGCGATCAGGCGCTGCAGGTCCTCGAACAGCCCGCCGTCCACCCAATCCGACAGGCTGGTCACCACCATCGACGACACGGCGTAAGCGGCGCACAGCAGCCATTGGGCCCGTCGCCGTGCCCGGTCGGGGTGGCGCAGGCCTTCGATCAATTGCAGCGCGTTCACCGTGCCGCCGCTGGCCGCGCTGCGGGCGGCCACCATGAAGCCCAGACTCAGCATCGGCAGCATCGCCATGCCCAGCGGCCCGCCCAGCACCGGCACCAGCACCGTCAGCAGCAGCACCGAGAACAGGAAAAAGGTGAACAAACCCACAAAAGCCAGCGGGCGGCGCCACCACAGCGCAAAGCCCTGGCGAATCCAGTGCCAGCCCTGGCGCGTGGCCACCGGGTGAAGTCGAAGTGCCATGCCGGATGCTTGTCGGGTTGTTGGTGCGAGTTGGAGGGGCTGCGTGGCTGCCGCGTCAGCCCGGCGGCGGGTGCCAGGGCTGGGCGATGCGGCTGCGCAGGATGCGCTCGAAGTGCGCCGGATCCTTGGGCTTCAACAGGGCAGCGTCACGCGGCAAAAACCAGTCGACCAGGCGTGACAGCCAGAAGCGCAGCGCGGCAGCCCGCAACATGGCCGGCATCAGCCGGACTTCGGCGGCGCCGAGCGGCCGGTGCTGCAGGTAGGCCTGCAGCAGGGCCTGTGCACGGTTTTCGTCGAGCGCGGCATCGTCGGCATTGAGACACCAGTCGTTCAGGCACACCGCCAGGTCGTAGGCGAAGGTGTCGATGCCGGCAAAGTAGAAATCGAAGCAACCGGTGAGCTTTTCATGGCCGGGCAGGCCGTCGAACAGCACGTTGTCGCAGAACAGGTCGGCATGCACCGCGCCGCGGGGCAGGGCGGCGTAGGCGGGGGACACTGCCACCACCTGCTGGAACACCAGCTCGTCGGCCAGCAGTTGCTGCTGGGCCGTCTGCAGGTGCGGCTGCAATCGTGGCGCCATCGCCTGCCACCAGGCCAGGCCCCGCAAATTGGGCTGCTGCAGCGGGAAATCTGCCACCGCCCCGTGCAGCCGCGCCAGCAAGCCGCCCAACTGGGCGCAGTGGTGCAGGTCGGGCGCCAGCTGGTGGTGGCCGGGCAGGCGGTTGACCAGTGCCGCCGGCTTGCCGGCCAGGTGGTGCAGCAGCTGGCCCTGGGCGTCGGCCCGCGGCTCGGGCACCGGCAGGCCGCAACGGGCCAGGTGCTGCATCAGGCCCAGGTAGAACGGCAGCTGCTCGGCCGTCAGGCGCTCGAACAGGGTCAGCACCCATTCGCCGCCCCGGGTGCTGACAAAGTAGTTGGTGTTTTCGATGCCGGCACCGATGCCTTCGATCGCCAGCAACTCGCCCGCGCCGAGCCGCAGCGTCAGCGCCGCGGCCTCATCGGCGGATACGGGGGTGAATACCGCCATGTCTTGGGGTCAGTCGGAGCGTCCGGTGCCGCAGCGCAGGCGGCGCCTCAGAACGTCAGCACGGGCCAGACCCGCTGGCCGGCGGCGTCTTTGCTCTTGGACGGGTCATGCCCGCCGGTGGGCGGCAGGATGTCGTAGCCGGGTGCGACGCTGTCCTTGTTCTGCACCGACAGTCGCTGGGTCTGGCCGCGCACCCGCAACTCGTCGATGCGCACGTGATCGTCCTCGTTGACCAGGCGCTGCACCGCTGCATCGGCGCTGCCGGGGGCGCTGCCGGGGCCGCTGGCACAGGCCGCCAACAGGCTTGCGGCCGACAGCGCTGCCAAGGTCAACGGAAATTGGATTTTCATGGGTAGATTCTAGGTGGCGGGCGCTGATCGGGGCCGGGGCGCCGCCGCGCAAGTGCAAACACCGGGGACAACACCTGCGCAATCCCCGCCGACAATCGCCACCATGAGCCAACCCGCACCGCCCCTGCCTACCTTGCTGCTGGTCGATGGCTCCAGCTACCTGTACCGGGCCTACCACGCCATGCCCGACTTGCGTGGGCCGGATGGGTTCCCGACCGGCGCCATCCACGGCATGGTGGCGATGATGAAACGCTTGCGCGAGCAGGTGCTGGGCCGTGGCCATGGGGGCCTTGCCGGCCATGCGGCCTGTGTCTTCGACGCCCACGGACCGACCTTTCGCGACGGCTGGTACGACCGGTACAAGGCGCAGCGGGCGCCGATGCCCGAGGACCTGCGCAGCCAGATCCCCGCCATCCACGAGGTGGTGCGGTTGCTGGGCTGGCCGATCCTGGAGGTGCCCGGCATCGAGGCCGACGACGCCATCGGCACGCTGGCCCGGGTGGGCGCGGCGGCCGGCCACCAGGTGATCGTCTCGACCGGCGACAAGGACCTGGCGCAACTGGTGACCGACCGGGTGACGCTGATCAACACCATGAGCAACGAACGGCTCGACATCGAGGGCGTCAAGGCCAAGTTCGGCGTGCCGCCGGACCGCATCGTCGACTACCTGACCCTGGTGGGCGACGTGGTGGACAACGTGCCCGGGGTCGAGAAGGTCGGCCCCAAGACAGCCGTCAAATGGCTGGCCGAGCACGGCTCGCTGGACGGCGTGATCGCTGCGGCCGGCGGCATCAAGGGTGCTGTGGGTGACAACCTGCGCAAGGCGCTTGACTGGCTGCCGCAAGCCCGGCGGCTGGTCACCGTGGTGACCGATTGCGACCTGACCGAGCACCTGGCGGGCTGGCCCGGCGTGGAGGGCCTGGCAATGCGGCCGGTGGACGAGGCCGGTTTGCTGGATTTTTACCAGCGCTATGGCTTTCGCGCCTGGCGCACGGAGCTGGAGACCCGGCTGGGCGTCGCAACAGCGCCAGGCGCGGTTGCAGGCGGCAGAAAGTCGGGCGAACCCGACCTGTTCGACGCTGAAGATCCGCCGCCGGGGCAACCGGCCGCCGCCGGCCCGCCCGACAACAGCGCGCTGGCCCAGCACTACGAGAGCGTGCTGACCCTCCCGCAACTCGAAGCGTGGCTGGTCCGCTTGCGGGCCGCGCCGCTGGCAGCACTGGACACCGAAACCGACTCGCTGGACCCGATGCGGGCCCGCATCGTCGGCATCAGCTTTGCGGTGCAGCCCGGCGAGGCGGCCTATGTGCCCTTGCGCCACGACGGTCCGGGCGCGCCCGACCAGCTGCCGCTGGACGCGGTACTGGCCGCGCTGCAACCCTGGCTGGAGGACGCCCATGCGGCCAAGGTCGGCCAGAACATCAAGTACGACACCCATGTGCTGGCCAACCACGGCATCACCGTGCGCGGCTGGCAACACGACACGATGCTGGAGAGTTACGTCTTCGAGGCCCACCTCGGCCACAGCCTTGAAAAACTCGCCGACCGCTACCTCGGGCGCAAGGGGCTGAGTTACGAAGACCTGTGCGGCAAGGGCGTCAACCAGATCCCGTTCAGCCAGGTCGATGTTGAGCGCGCCACCCGGTATTCCGGCGAGGACAGCGAGATGACGCTGCAGGTGCACCAGCTGCTGTACCCCCGACTGGCGGCGGTGCCGGGGCTGCTGTATGTCTACGGCGACATCGAGATGCCGGTGGCCCTGCTGCTGCAGCGCATCGAGCGCCACGGCGTGCTGATCGACCCCGCGCTGCTGGCCGCCCAGAGCCACCAGCTGGCCGAGCGTTTGCTGCAGCTGGAGCAGCAGGCCTACGAGATCGCCGGCCAGCCCTTCAACCTGGGCAGCCCGAAGCAGATCGGCGAGATCCTGTTTGGCAAGCTCGGCCTGCCGGTCAGGAAAAAAACCGCCTCCGGCGCACCCAGCACCGACGAAGAAGTGCTGCAGGCGCTGGCCGCCGACTACCCGTTGCCCGCCCGCCTGCTGGAGTACCGCAGCCTGGCCAAACTGAAGGGCACCTACACCGACAAGCTGCCGTTGATGATCAACCCCGCCACCGGCCGGGTGCATACCCACTATGCCCAGGCGGTGGCAGTCACCGGCCGGCTGTCCAGCAACGACCCCAACCTGCAGAACATCCCCGTCCGCACGGCAGAGGGCCGGCGTGTGCGCGAGGCCTTCATCGCACCGCCCGGCCATGTCATCGTCTCGGCCGACTACTCGCAAATCGAGCTGCGCATCATGGCCCACATCAGCGGCGACCCCGGCCTGACCCGGGCCTTTGCCGACGGCCTGGACGTGCACAAGGCCACTGCCGCCGAAGTCTTCAACACCACGGTGGACGCGGTGACGCCCGAGCAACGGCGCTACGCCAAGACCATCAACTTCGGCCTGATCTACGGCATGGGCGCGTTTGGCCTGGCCCAGGCACTCGGCATCGAGCAAAAAGCCGCACGCGACTACATCGAGCGCTACTTTGCGCGCTTTGCGGGCGTCAAGCGCTACATGGACGAAACCAAGGCCAGTGCGGCCGAGAAGGGCTATGTCGAGACCCTGTTCGGCCGCCGCATCGAGCTGCCCGAGATCCGCGGCGGCAACGGCCCGCGCCGCGCCGGCGCCGAGCGCCAGGCCATCAACGCGCCGATGCAGGGCACGGCGGCCGACCTGATCAAGCTGGCGATGATCGCGGTGCAAAACGCGCTGGATGCCGGCGCGAGGCGTACGGCCATCGTGATGCAGGTGCACGATGAGCTGGTGTTCGAGGTGCCGCACGACGAGCTGGACTGGGTGCGCAGCGAGGTGCCGCGGTTGATGGCCGGCGTGGCGCAGTGGAGCGTGCCGCTGCTGGCCGAGGTGGGCGTGGGGCCGAATTGGGAGCAGGCGCACTGAGATTGGGCCGGTTGCGCTGACCGGCGGTGCGTTCTTGTCATGGAAAAGCCGCACAACCTTCATAAAATCGGGGGGATGAACGAAGCCAGCCTACAGGCCCAGGAGATTCCTGCGCTGCTCAACCGTGAACGCGCGATCCTGGCGTTCAACCGACGCGTGCTGGCCCAAGCCAGCCGCAGCGACGTGCCGCTGCTGGAGCGGCTGCGTTACATCACCATCGTCTCGTCCAACATGGACGAGTTTTTCGAGGTCCGGTTTGCCGATGCGCTGGAGGCGATGCGCGGTGCCACCGACGACGACGACCCGCGTCGCGACGAATTGCGCCAGGCCGCGGCCGAGGCCCACGCGCTGATCGACGAGAAGTACGCCGTCTTCAACGACGAGGTCATGCCCGCGCTGCACGGCAAGGGCATCTTCATCGTCAACCACGCGGAGCGCAGCCCGGCCCAGCGCGCCTGGGTGGCCCGCTACTTCGAGACCCAGGTTCAGCCCTTGCTGCTGCCGGTGGGGCTGGACCCGGCGCACCCGTTTCCGCAGGTGGCCAACAAGTCGCTCAACTTCATCGTCAAGCTGGGTGGCAAGGACGCGTTTGGCCGCGACAACTCGATCGCCATCGTCAAGGTGCCGCGTGCGCTGCCGCGCGTGATCGCGCTGCCGGCAGCGGTGTGCGAGCCCGGCACCCAGGGTTTTGTGCTGCTGACCAGCGTGATACGCGCGCACCTGGAAGAGCTGTTCGGCGGCCGGCCGGTGGAGGCTTTTTCGCAGTTCCGCGTCACCCGGGACTCCGAGCTGGAAGTCGACGAGGACGACGTCACCAACCTGCGCCAGGCCATGCGCAGCGGCCTGACGACCCGGCACTTTGGCCAGGCGATCCGGATGGAGGTGGTGTCGACCTGCCCCGAGCCGCTGTGGCGCTTGCTGCTGGACCAGTTCAGCTTGCCCGAGGCGGCGCTGTACCGGGTCAACGGCCCGGTCAACCTGGTGCGGCTGAACCAGCTGATCGACCACGCCGTCGCGCCTGAGTTGCGCTTCGAGCCGCGCCTGCCCAGCTGGCCCGAGGCCGACCTGCCCCGCGGCACATCAATTCTTGCGCGCTTGCGCAGGGGCGACGTGCTGCTGCACCACCCGTTCCAGAGCTTCGATCCGGTGGTCGAGTTCCTGCGCGAGGCGGTGCTGGACCCGGACGTGCTGGCGATCAAGCAGACGGTCTACCGCACCGGCAGCCAATCGGTGCTGATGGAGTTGCTGATCGACGCGGCACGGCGCGGCAAGGATGTCTGCGTGGTGGTCGAGCTCAAGGCCCGGTTCGATGAAGAAGCCAACATCAACTGGGCCGAGCGGCTGGAGGCAGTGGGCGCCCAGGTGGTCTACGGCATCGTGGGCTTCAAGACCCACGCCAAGCTGCTGCTGGTGACCCGGCGCGAGACCACCCGCCGCGGCGGCACGGTGCTGCGCCGCTATGCGCACTTGTCCACCGGCAACTACAACCCGGGGACGGCGCGGCTCTACACCGACCTGGGCATGCTGACCGCAGATGCGCTGCTGACGGCCGACGCCGACGCGGTGTTTCACCAACTCGCCAGCCTGACCAAGGTGCGCACGCCGCGCCACCTGCTGACCGCGCCGTTTGCGCTGCACCGCCGGCTGGTGGCCCATATCGACCAGGTGGCCGACGCTGCACGCGCCGGGCAGCCAGCGCGCATCGTGCTGAAGATCAACGGCCTGACCGAGCCGGCGATGATCGGCGCCCTGGTGCGGGCCGGCCAGGCTGGTGCCGACATCGACCTGATCGTGCGCGGCGCCTGCATGCTGCCGCCCGGCATCCCGGGCGTGACCGACCGGATCCGGGTGCGCTCGGTGGTGGGACGGTTTCTGGAGCACACCCGGGTGATCTACTTCCGCTGGGGCGAGGCCGAAGCCGACGAGGCGCTGTACCTGTCGTCGGCCGACTGGATGGGGCGCAACATGTTCCGCCGCATCGAGATTGCCTGGCCGGTTCGCGACCCTGTCCTGCGCCAACGCGTGATCGACGAATGCCTGGTGCCCTACCTGAACGACCAGCGCGACGCCTGGTTGCAGGCACCGTCGGGCAGCTACGCACGGGTGGCCGATAGCGGCGTCAGCGCGCAGGCTGCGTTGATGGAGCGCTACATGGCCCGGGTTTGAGCACAGGCACTCGGACAGCCATGGACCTGATCCTCTGGCGCCATGCCGATGCCGGCGAGCCCACCGAGGGATCGCCAGACGATGACCTGTTGCGGCCGTTGACGCCGCGTGGCGACAGGCAGGCCCGGCGCATGGCCGAATGGCTGAACCGGTTTTTGCCCGACAGCACGCGCATCCTGTGCAGCCCGGCGCTGCGCACCCGCCAGACGGCCGACGCCTTGGGCCGCAAGGTGCGCGCCGTGGACGCGCTGTTGCCGGGTGCATCGCACACCCAGGCTTTGGCGGCGGCGCGCTGGCCCGAGAGCCGCGAGCCTGTGCTGCTGGTTGGCCACCAGCCCATGCTGGGCCAGCTGGCGGCCTACCTGATGGGCGGCGCAAGCACGCTGGATTCACCGCCTTGGGCGGTTCGCAAGGGCGCGGTGTGGTGGCTGCGCCACAGGGAGCGCGACGGCGTGTCCGAGGTGGTGCTGGTGTCGGTGCGCACCCCCGAAAAGCTGTAACTCGCGGTCATTGCGCCAGACGAGACATCGCAGGGCCGCTCCCGAGTTGATTCTTTCCCCCGGGGGACGGCTCAACCCGGCTGCAACACCAGCTTGGGCATCTCCTGCCGGGACCAACTCTCGGCCTCTTCACGCAGCAGGTGCAGCGTGCGGGGGTGGCTGGCGGCCCAGTCGTTGCGAAAGCCCAGTCGGGCTTGCCGGCCGTCGCGCTTCAAGCGCAGCGCCTTGGTGTCCACCAACCCACGGGCGTGGCATTTGATGGCCGCCAGGCGCAGCGCCAACACCTGCCAGGCAAAGCGCTCGCTGCACAGCTGCGCCTCCATCTTGCGCAGGCCGCCACGCTGGCCCAGCACCAGGTCGGCAATACGGCGCTGCTGGCTTTGTGAAAACCCTGGCGCATCCACGTGCGCCATCAGGTAGGCGCTGTGGCGGTGGTGATCATGGTGCGACACCATCAGCCCGATCTCGTGCAGGTCGCAAGCCCAGCCCAGTTCACGCAGCGCCTCGCCGTCATCGTCGTCGTCAGCTTCTTCAGGCAAGGCGCCGCGCAGCAGTGCATGGGCCACCGTGCGCACGCGCAGCGCCTGCTCGACGTCCACGCCGAAGCGGGCTTGCAGGGCGGTGACGGTCTGGTCGCGCAAATCACCGCCACCGGCCTGGCGGCGTGCCGCGTGGCGCTCGTGCAGGTCGATGATCACGCCTTGCCGCAACGCGCCCTTGGCCGGGCGCAGCTCGGTGATGCCGAAATGCGTAGCCAGCGTGTAAAGCAGCGCCAGGCCGCCGCCGATGATGGCCTTGCGGTCCTCGCGCAGCGACGGCAGTTTGAGCCTGTCCACGCTGCCGGCCGCCAGACATTGGGCCATGCACCAGCGCAGGCCCTCGGGCGTGATGGTGCCGTCGGTGATGCCGGCGGCGGCCAGGATCTGCGACACCGCACCCGCCGTGCCCGACGAGCCCAGGGCCTCACGCCAATGGCGGGGCGCAAACGGCTCCAAGGCCTCTTCCAGCTCGGCGCCGGCGGCCACCTGGGCGTCGCGAAACCGCTGCTCGGTGAACACGCCGTCCGGAAACCACCGCATCGACAGGCTCACGCTGCCGGTCTTGAACGATTCGACCGTACGCGGCACGCGGGCCTGGCCCACGATCATCTCGGTGCTGCGCCCGCCGATGTCGATCACCAGGCGTGGCGCGCTGCCCGGCTGCAAGAAGGACACGCCGGCAAAGATCAGCCGCGCTTCCTCGCGCCCGGACACCACCTCGATCGCAAAGCCCAGTGCGTCCTCGGCCCGCACCAGGAAGGCGTCCCGGTTGCGCGCCTCGCGCAGCGTCTGGGTGGCCACCGCACGCACCTGCACCGCGTCGAACCCCTGCAGGCGCTGGGCAAAACGGCGCAGGCAGTCCAGCCCGCGCTGCGCGGCGCTCTCCAGCAGGTAACCGTTGGCATCCAGTCCGCCACCCAGGCGGACAGTTTCCTTGAGGTAGGCGATGCGGCGGTAGCGGCCGTGTTGCAGCTGGGCGATTTCAAGCCGGAAGCTGTTCGAGCCGATGTCGATCGCGGCCAGGGGGGCGGTGGCGCTGGGGGGGCGAAGTGGCATACGGCATGCTAACGCGGCAATCTCACGCAACGACCGAGACGGGCCGCCGACTTCCTAGAATGCGGCGAGGTCGACCGGCGATCCGGATCCGCTACGGACCGAACATCGGCTGGACGTCCACGCCCACGCCAACGCCTACGCCATCACCCCGGGACCGCCCATGTCGCAAGAAGACTTCAACAGCCTCACGCCCAGCCGAGACTTCAGCCGGCGAGATTTTGTGCGTGCCTCGGTGGGCACGGGCTTTGCCGCGGCCGTATTGCCGGTGATGGCGCAGACGGTGATCAAGACCGACAGCACCGGCCTGCTGGTGGGCGAGGTGACCGTCCCTGTCGGTGATTTCAAGATGCCGGCCTACCGCGCCGCGCCGCTGGGCAAGGCCAATGCGCCGGTGGTGCTGGTGATCAGCGAGATCTTCGGCGTGCATGAGCACATTGCCGACGTCGCCCGGCGCCTGGCCAAGCAGGGCCACTTTGCCGTCGCGCCCGAGTTGTTTGTGCGCCAGGGCGATGCCGGCGCCTACGGCGAGATTGCCAAGCTGCTGAGCGAGGTGGTCAGCAAGGTGCCGGACGCCCAGGTAATGGCCGACCTGGACGCCACCACGGCCTGGGCCAAGGGGCAGGGCGCGGATACCTCGCGCCTGGGCATCACCGGATTTTGCTGGGGTGGGCGCATCACCTGGCTGTATGCCGCGCACAACCCGGCCGTCAAGGCCGGTGTCGCCTGGTACGGTCGGCTACAGGGTGCGGCAACGGCGCTCAACCCGGCCCAGCCGATCGACCGGGTGAACCAGCTCAACGCGCCAGTGCTGGGCTTGTACGGCGGTCAGGACAGCGGCATACCGGTCGAGTCGGTCAACGCCATGAGGGCAGCGCTGGCCGGCGGCAGCGCGGCCGCCAAGAAGAGCCAGTTCGTGGTCTACCCGGACGCGCCGCATGCCTTCCATGCCGACTACCGGCCCAGCTACCGCAAGGACGCCGCCGATGACGGCTGGCAACGCTGCCTGGCCTGGTTCAAGGCGCAGGGTGTAGCCTGAAACCCGTTGCCGGCGTGCCGAGCAGAGCGGCAACCCGCGCGGCAACCCGCACGCCAACCCGTGAACTTGCCCGCTGGGCGGGTTTGCTTACTGGATTTTTGCCGCGCTGATGACCCTGTTCTACATCGTGCTGTCCACGCTGGCCGGTGGTGTGTTGTCGGTACTGATCGCCGCGTCGCTGACGGTCGCCCTGCTGGGCCGTATCGTGCGCCACCTGGTCAGCCTGTCGGTGGGCGTCTTGCTGGGCACCGCGCTGCTGCATGTGCTGCCCGAGGCCTTCGAGAGCAAGGTCGATCCGCATCACCTGTTCATGACCTTGCTGGGTGGGCTGCTGTTTTTCTTCCTGCTGGAAAAAGCCGAGCTATACCGGCATGGCCACCACCACGAGGGTGACGGCCACCACCACCACCATGACTTCGATGCGGCCCAGGCCGGGCGAGGCGGCTGGAGCGTGCTGGTCGGCGACAGCATCCACAACTTTTGCGACGGCATCATCATCGCGGCGGCGTTTTTGGCCGACACGCAACTCGGGCTGGTGACGTCGCTGGCGATCATCGCCCACGAGATCCCGCAGGAGGTGGGCGACTACATCGTGCTGCTCAATGCGGGTTTCAGCCGCCGCAAGGCGCTGTTCTACAACGCGATCTCAGGGCTGGCCTCGGTGGTCGGCGGCGTACTGGGCTACTTTATCGTCGGCCCCTGGGAGGGCTTGTTCCCGTACCTGCTGGTGGCTGCGTCCAGCAGCTTTGTCTACGTCGCCGTGGCCGACCTGCTGCCCCAGTTGCAGCAGCGCTTGCCACTGCGCGCCACCCTGGCGCAACTGGGCTGGATCGGCGCCGGTCTGGTGCTGGTGACAGCGGTCAAGGGCTTGCTGCACAGCCACTGAGCGGCTTACTTGACCACCAGCACCGGCAAGGGGCTGTGGGTCAGCACCCGGCTGGTCTCGCTGCCGATCAGCAAGGCCGCCATGCCGCGCCGGCCATGCGAGGCCATCACCACCAGATCGCAACCCTTCTGCTTGGCCATGTCGAGAATCGCCTCCCAAGGGTGAAGTGCCTCGACCGTGGCGCCTTCACAGGGCACACCAGCAGCGGCGGCGGCATCCAGCACGGTCTTGACCCGGCCGGCAGCGATACGCTCCTGGGCGTCATAAAACTCTTGCGGCGGCACCGGCTGCATCTCCGATATCGCGCTGTAGGGGAAGGGCTCCTTGACACACAAGGTACTGATTGAAGCGCCCGACAGTCTGGCCAGCGCGACCGCTGTGGCGACCGCCTTGGCCGTGATGTCCGAGCCGTCGGTGGGGACCAGAATGCGTTTGTACATGGTTTGCTCCTGTGCAGTGGGATTGGGTTCGCCGAAACGCTGGGCCCGGCTCGCGGCCAGTGTGCGCCTATAGGAGTGGCCTGTCTTGAGATGCATCAAGCGCGGCGTTGAGCACGCAAGGGGTTTGGCGGTCAGGCGTCCGGCGCCACACTGTCGGTGTGCGGCGCGCTGCGGTGGCGCAGCAGGGTGGCGGCCAATCCGGCACCGATGATCAAGACCATGCCGGCCAGCGCAGCCGCGCTGACGGGGTCGTCGAACAGCCAGACGCCGTAGCCGAACGAAAACACGATGCCCAGGTACTGCAGGCTGGCGTTGGTCAGCGTAGGGCCGATGGCATAGGCCCGTGTCATCAGCAACTGGGCGGTAGTGGCCAGCACCCCGGTGGCCAGCAACAGGCCCAAACCTGAGGCGGTGTGCCGGTGCAGGCCGCCTGTTGCCATTGCAACCGCCAGCCCGGCCACCAGGCTGCACAACGAGAAGTAGAAGACGATGCGGGGCTCGGGCTCACCGGCGCGGCCCAGCGCGGTCACCTGCAGGTAGGCCAATGCCGCCAGCATGCCCGACAGCAGGCCGGTCAAGCCGCCCCACAATTGTTGCGGCGCCAGGCTGGGCTGCAGCACCAGCACCACGCCCGCAAAACCCAGGATCACCGTGGCCACCAGCCGGCCATCCAGCCGCTGGGCGCCCAACAGAACCGCGCCACCCAGCAAAAACAGCGCCATCCACACCGATGACAGGTAGTTCAACGTGATCGCGGTGGCCAGCGGCAGTGCGCTGATGGCGTAGAACCAGAGCAGCAGCGCAAACACCCCGGTGGCGCTGCGCCAGAAGTGCATGGTCGGCACGTCGGTGCGCAGACTGCAGCCCTGCCACCGCGCCCATCCAGTCATCAGCAGGGCGCCGATCAGGCCGCGGTAGAACACGATCTCACCGGTGCCGTAGGAGGCTGAAGCCAGTTTCACCGTGACACCCATCGTGGCGAACAAAGCCGTCGCCAACGCCATCAAGACAGCTGCATGCATGGCTGGATTCTCGCGGCGCCAGTCGCTGCTGGCAGCGATCAGGTGAGTCAAAGTCTGTTTTGTTAGCGTTGCAGCCTGCCAGACTTGCAGCCGCGTCATAGGCCATGCTATACTTCTAGTTGTTGCGGAGTGGTAGTTCAGTTGGTTAGAATACCGGCCTGTCACGCCGGGGGTCGCGGGTTCGAGTCCCGTCCACTCCGCCA
>JBBQAH010000236.1:0-2468 GCA_038316145.1 Burkholderiales bacterium | reverse complement strand
GCCGCCACCTCGGAGACCGCCACCCTGCCCACGATCAACGTCAATGGCCGCGTGCACACGCACGACGCCGAGCCCGACACCCCGCTGCTGTGGGTGCTGCGTGAGCAGCTCGGCCTGACCGGCACCAAGTACGGCTGCGGTATCGCCCAGTGCGGCGCCTGCACCGTGCCCATCGACGGTGTGGCCACCCGGTCCTGCGCGCGGCCGGTGTCGTCGGTGGCGCCGACCGACAAGGTGCTGACGATCGAAGGCCTGTCGCCCGATGGCCAGCACCCGCTGCAAAATGCCTGGGTCAAGCTGGACGTGCCGCAATGCGGTTTTTGCCAGTCCGGCATGCTGATGGCCGCCGCAGCGCTGCTCAAGCGCAAGCCGCGGCCCAGCGACGCCGAGGTGCGCGAGTCCATCACCAACATCTGTCGCTGCGGCACCTACAACCGGGTGCAGGCGGCGATCAAGCTGGTGGCCACGGCCCAGGGCTGAAGGAGCGCACGATGAACACCCACAGCACCGCCAGAATCCCTGCCGAAGGCGCCGCCCCAGCCTCGCTGGCCCTGAGCCGCCGCGGCTTCATCGCCGGGTCCGCCGCCACCACCGTCAGCCTGGCTGCGCCGGCCGGCGGGCTGATGCTGGGCTTTTTTGCGCCGCTCGGCACGGTGAACGCCCAAAACTCGGCCCAAACCCCGGCCAACATCCCACCCGAGATCAACTGCTGGGTGGTGGTGCAGCCCGACGACCAAGTGGTCATCCGCATCGCCCGCAGCGAGATGGGCCAGGGCACGCTCACCGGCCTGGCGCAGCTGGTGGCCGAGGAGCTGGGCTGCGACTGGTCCAAGGTCACGACCGAATACCCCACACCCGGCCAGAACCTGGCGCGCAACCGGGTCTGGGGCAATTTTTCGACCGGCGGCAGCCGTGGCATCCGCGAGTCGCACGACCATGTGCGCAAGGGCGGCGCTGCGGCCCGTTTGATGCTGGTGCAAGCCGCCGCCACAAGCTGGGGCGTGCCGGCCGCCGACTGCCGCACCGCCGCCAGCGTCATCAGCCACCCCGCCAGCGGCCGCAGCACCCCCTACGGCCAGGTGGCCAGCGCCGCCGCCAAGCTCACCCCGCCCACCGACGTGGTGCTGAAAGACCCGAAAGACTGGACCATCGCCGGCAAGCCGCTGCCCCGGCTGGACACCGCGCCAAAAACCACTGGCGCCCAGGTCTACGGCATGGACCTGACGCTGCCCGGGATGCTCAACGCGGCGATTGCCGACTGCCCGGTGGTGGGCGGCAAGGTGCGCAGCTTCGATGCCGCCGCGGTCATGAAGATGCCCGGCGTCAAGGCCGTGTTACCCGTGGGCGACAGCGCAGTGGCGGTGGTGGCCGACACCTGGTGGCGCGCCAAGACGGCGCTGGCCGCCCTCAAGATCGACTGGGACGAGGGGCCCAACACCGGCCTGAACAGCGCGGGCATCGCCGCGATGCTCAAAGCCGGGCTGGACGCACCCGAGGCCGTGATCGGCGTCCAGGCCGGCCAGGCCAAGGACGCCCTGGCGGGTGCGGCACGCACGCTGGAGGCGGTCTACGCCTATCCGTACCAGAACCACGCCACGATGGAGGTGATGAACGCCACCGCCAAGTTCACGCCGGCCGCTGGCGGGCAGACGGCGCGTTGCGAGGTCTGGACGCCCACCCAGAACGGTGAAGCCGGGCTGGACGCCAGCGGCAAGCTCACCGCACTGCACATGCGCATCTCGGGCCAGTCGATCCTGGCCGGGCTGTTTCCGCAAAACATCCAGAACGGCCGCGACCCGGTGGTGTTCCAGGGCCTGAGCCTGGGCGGCACCGAGGGCGCGCTGGGCTATGCCATCCCCCACCTGCTGATCGACCACGCGATGCGCAACCCGCCGGTGCGGCCGGGCTTCTGGCGTGGGGTGAATCTGAACCAGAACGCGATCTACCTCGAGTGTTTCATCGACGAGATCGCCCACGCCACCCAGCAAGACCCGCTGGCGCTGCGCCGGCAACTGCTGGCGGCGTCGCCAAAACATCTTGCGGTGCTCAACGCAGTGGCCCAGCGCGCCGGCTGGGGCACAACCGCTGCGCCCATCAACGGCCAGCCGGTGCACCGCGGGCTGGCGCAGATCATGGGCTTTGGCAGCTATGTGGCGGCCTGCGCCGAGGTCTCGGTCAGCGCCGACGGCGTGCTGACGGTGCACCGCACCGTCGCTGCCACCGACTGCGGCCACGCCGTCAACCCGCAGCAGATCGAGGCCCAAGTCGAGGGCTCGTTTTGCCTACGGCCTGTCGACCGCGTTGTTCGGCGAGATCACGGTCGAGGGCGGCCGCATCCAGCAAAGCAACTTCCACGACTACCCGGCGCTGCTGATGGCGCAGATGCCCAAGGTCGAAACCATCGTGATGCCCTCGGGCGGTTTTTGGGGCGGCGTCGGCGAGCCGACCATCGCGGTGGCCGCACCGGC
>JBBQAH010000110.1:0-10385 GCA_038316145.1 Burkholderiales bacterium | reverse complement strand
ACGGCCAAAGGTGGCCGGGCCGAGGTTGCCGACGATCAGCGGCACGTTTTTGCGCAGCCGTTTTTCGCGTGCATGGCGCGCCAGGTCGTGGGTTTCAGCTGCAAAACCGACGCAATACGGCCCGGCCGCAAGCTGGGCCACGGCGGCCAGGATGTCGGGGTTTTCGGTGAAATGGATCGCCGGCACCAGACCCGAGCCATCTTTCTTGATCTTTTCACCGGCCGCTGCCGCCGGGCGCCAGTCGGCCACCGCCGCGGTGGCGATGAACACGTCGTGCGCCTCAGCGCGCGGCAGCACGGCATCGAACATCTGCTGCGCGGACTGCACGTCGATGCGCAGCACCTGGGCCGGCGTGGCCAGGTGCACCGGGCCGGCCACCAGCGTGACCAGGGCGCCGGCCTCCTGCGCCGCGCGGGCAAGCGCAAAACCCATCTTGCCCGACGACAGGTTGGTGATGCCGCGCACCGGGTCGATCGCCTCGAAGGTCGGGCCGGCGGTGATCAGCACGCGCTTGCCAGCCAGCAGCTTGGGTTGGAAAAACGCGATCAGCGCGTCGCAGAGTGCTACCGCCTCCAGCATGCGACCGTCGCCGGTCTCGCCGCAGGCCTGGTCACCATGGCCCGGGCCCAGCACGGTGGCACCGTCGGCGCGGGCCTGCGCCAGGTTGCGCCGGGTGGCAGGGTGGGTCCACATCTCGCGGTTCATGGCCGGCGCCAGCAGCAGCGGGCAGGTCTCGACCGGCCGTGCCACGCACAACAGCGACAGCAATTCGTCGGCCCGGCCCTGGGCGATCTTGGCGATGAAGTCGGCCGAGGCCGGCGCCACCAGGATCGCGTCAGCCTCGCGGCTCAGGTTGATGTGGGCCATGTTGTTGGGCTCGCGCGCGTCCCACTGGCTGGTGACCACCGGCAGGCCGGACAGCGCCTGCATCGTCACCGGGGTGATGAAGGCGCAGGCGGCCTCGGTCATCACCACCTGAACGCTGGCGCCGGCGCGGGTCAGCTCACGCACCAGTTCGGCCGACTTGTAGCATGCGATGCCACCCGACAGGCCCAGCACGATGTGGCGGCCGCCCAGCGGCAGCGGCGAATGGGGAACCGGGATCGACATCGCGGTCAGCCCTTGGGGCCGTCGCCAACGTCGCCGGCATCCGGCGCAACGTCAGGGGCGAAACCGGGGTCATTGGCTGCGCCGGGCGCGCCGTGGCATTTTTTGTACTTCTTGCCGCTGCCGCAGGGGCAGGCGTCGTTGCGGCCGGGGCTGGCCTCGACCCGCCGGGTCTCGGGCTTGGGGCCGTGGTCCAGCCAGTACAGCCGCAGGTCTTGTGCGGCGTAGCAGGCCTCATCGACCAACTGGTCACGCTCCAAGGTCTCGCCGGGGTAGTAGGTCTTGGCGTGCTCGGCCAGATCGGCCGGCGGCAGCATCAGCGCCAGCACCCGGCTCAGGCAGTCGTCGTACCAGCGACCCTCGTCGGTGTCCAGGTCGGGCTCGGGCCAGTCCTCGGCAAAAGCCTCGATGGCTTCAGAGAAGCCTTCGGCCCAGAGCGCACCGGTGTGCAGCAACTCATCGGCTTCCTCGGCCGTCATGTGGCCGCCTTCAACCACTTCGGCGCGGGCGGCGTCGTCGTAGCTGAGCATCAGCGGCGCCAGGCGCAGGCCTTCGGGGTCATCGACCAGAGAGGCCGGATCGAGCTGGCTGGCCACCACCGTCCAGCGGCCCGTCAGTGCGGCCATGGCCTGTGCCACCTCGACAGGATCGGCAAATGCTCGCTCGAAGGCATCGCCGAACATCGCCGGCAGCCATTCGGGGGGCGCTATCGCCCGGCGGCTGGACAGCAGCGCGGTGATGTAGCCGTCCACCCATTCGAGCGAGACGTCGGCGCCAAAGCCGACCAGGCGCTCGCAGACTTTCTCCAGCGCCTCGATGTCGGCCTCGGTGCTGTTGCGTGCGGTGCGGCTCATGGTGGCGTCCGGGCCGCTGTCGCGGCGGTCGAAGTGAGCAAGGTAGCGGTAGCGGTAGCGCTGCGCTGGGGTAGCGGGTCGATCATGGCGGCATCCGGGGTGCAGAGCGGCGGATTGTCGCCCGGGAAGTCGCCCGGAGTGCGCCTGGGGCGCCGCCGCGGCTCAGGCGGCCGGCGCTTGCAGCGTGAATTCGGCCACCGTGCCGATGCCGGGCTGGCAGCGCAGGCGAATATCGCCGCCGTGGCGCTGCACGATGCGCGGGGCCAGGCTCAAACCGATACCCGGGCCCGGAAACTCCCGCGCCGGGTGGTCGCGCTGGAAGGGCATGAACAGCCGGACGGCCCGCGTCGCATCGAAGCCGCCGCCGTTGTCCGTGACGCGGTACCAGGTGCGCCTGTCGTCGACTAAGGCATCGACCCGGACCTTGGGCGCTGCGGCACGGGCGCTGAACTTGTGCCCGTTGCCCAGCAAGGCCCGCCACAGACGCAGCACCAGATCTGCGTCGGCCCGGGCCACCGGCAGGGGGTCGTCGATAGCGCAGACCCGCGCGGGCGGTGCGCCACCTGCCGCAACAGCGGCCCAGGCGGCGTACGTCAGCGCGGTCATGTCCAGCGACGAGGGCCTGCAGGGCACGGCATTGATCGCGGCCCGGTCACTCAAGGCGTTCACCTGCACATCCATGCGCCGGGCGGCATGGTCGATCTGGTCGGCGGTTTGGTGGGCCTGCGTCCAGTGCCCTGCGTCCAGGTTGTCGCGCAGCAAGCCACTGAAGCCCTGCAAGGCGTGCAGCAGCGCTTTCAGGTGGTCGGCCAACTCGGCCGGTATGGGCGACCATCGAGGCCCGGGCCTGGGCGCGCTGCTGACGCGCATCCCGCAACTGGTCCTTGACGGCATCGAGCTGACCCGCCAGCGTGTCGAAACCGGTCTGCAGCGCCTTGCTGCGGCGCAACGGCTCGGTCACGTCGCGCAACACCGCCAGCACCTGCAGCCAAAGACCTGGGCCCAGCGCGCCTGAGCGACGGCCAGCGCCTGTTCGGCGGCCTCGCGCCGGTTGGACTCGGCACGCAGGCGCCGTTGACGCCGCCGCAACTGCCATCCCAGCCCGGCGACCAGCACCGTGGCAGCCGCCGCCGACGTGGCCGCAATCACAAAGCTGACCTGATCGCGCTGGCGCTGCGCCTGGCTTTGCGACGCGGCAGCGCTGTTGGGGTGGCTGTCCAGCCACTGCCGGCGCAGGGCCTCCAAACGGCCGGTGGCCTCCAGTTCGGCCAGACCGGCGTCGATGCGCTGCTGCAGCACCAGATTGCCGGGCGCCACCGCGAAGGCATAGGTCTGCAGGTTCAGGTGGAGCGGCGCGGCCACCACACCCGGTGCAGCGCCGCCCGCCAGCAGGCGGTCGCCAGCAGGCGGTCGCCATAGGCCCGGGGCAGCAGCGCGGCATCGGCCTGGCCCGCTGCCACGGCTTGCAAGGCGGCCAGGCGGCCGGGCTGGGTGAGCCACTGCGCGTCGATGCCGGCCAGCTGACTGGCGCGGGTGGCCTGCATCGGGTCGGCGTCGGGCAGCGCCACACGCCGGCCGGCCAGAGCCTGCAGGGATTGCGGCAGCGGCTTGTCGGCGAAGGGGGTAGACCGCCAGCACCGGCGTGGCAAGGCTTCGCGAAAACAGCGCCCAGGCCCGGCGCGCCGGCGCGTCCCCCATCGCCACGGCGTCGAAGCGGCGCGCGCGCAGACCAGCCTCGACAGTCGGCCAGTCCAGCAACGCTATTGTCAGGTCGAAGCCGCCGACGCGGGCCAGGTCCTGAAGTAGCTCGATCTGAAAGCCGACCGGCATGCCTTGGGCATCCAGCGACTCGAACGGTGCAAAGTCGCGGTCGCCGCCATAACGCAGGCGCAGGCTGACGGGGCGCGAGCCACCACACCACCCGCGCGCACGGCGGGGGTCGGCAACAAACCGGCCAGTGGCGCGGCCAGCAGCCCCCGCCGCCGCAGTGGCCCGTGGGTTCCCATCAGGCGACGGTGCCCATCAGTCGGCAGCGCCCGGCGACCAGCGTGGCGGGTTGGGGTGCAGGCGCGCCATGGACACCATGTCCACATACTGACCGTCGCGCAGCCCATAGCCGATGTGCAGGCCCTCGCGCACAAAGCCGCAACGCTGGTACAGCGCGATGGCGCGTGGGTTGTCGGCAAACACCGTCAGCTCGAGCCGCAGTACCTGGCCCCAGCGGTCGGCCCAGTCGCACAGCGCCTGCAGCAGCGCCGTGCCCACGCCCTGCCCTTGCGCTTCGGGCAGCACCGAGATGCCCAGCATCATCGCGTGACGGCGTCGCAGCGCCGCACCGGCCGGATGCAGGCCGGCGCTGGCCACCACCTGCGGGTCACCATGGGCATCGGGCCGCTCGACCACCAGCATCAGGTCGGGCTTGCCCAGGGCCAGCATGTCGGTCAGCCGGGCCTGCCACAACGCCTCGCTGGTGTACGGCGTCTGCAACAGGTTGGACAGCACGTCCAGGTGGCCCATGATCCGGGCCAGCGCGGCGGCGTCGCCCAGCACGGCACGGCGGATGTGGAGGGGTGCGGTCGTCATGGCGGCGTCTGCAGAGCGGGGTTGATGGCATGTTGTGGCAGGCCGGGCGCCCGCGTCAACCGTCGCGACGACCACGCCCGACCCGCTGCAGCGCCTGAACGACAATGCAGGTTGATCACCACCACAACAAGACAGCCACCATGAGCATGAAAAAAACCGACCTCGTCCGCCAGCTTGAGAGCAAGCTCGAAGGTCAGCGTCAGCGCGCTGCCACCCCGGGCCGCTTTGGCACCGACGCTGGGGCTCCGCTCGACCGCAAGGAACAGCGCCGTATCGACTCTGCCGCCGGCCTGGTGCCGTTTGCCTGCAAGCTGCCGGCCACGCTGACCGCGCAGCTGAGCGAACGCGCCGCCGCGCACGCCGGCGGCATCAACGGCCTGGTAGCCGAGCTGCTTACCCGCGGTTTGACCTGATCGCACAGGGGCGCCGGCCGGCGCCCTGGTCTTGGCCCGATCCTGCCAGCGCCGCTCGCGCCCGGTAGGCCAGCGCACACGTTGCAGCGCGGGCCCACCCGCGCTGCAAAGCTCAATCAGGTTCGCTCGCGCACCCAGCCCACGACCGAGGCCAACGCCGTGTCCAGCTTGCCAGGCTCGGTGCCGCCGGCCATCGCCAGATCAGGCTTGCCGCCGCCCTTGCCGCCCACCTGCTGGGCCACGAAGTTGACCAGCTCGCCGGCCTTGAGCCGGTTGGCCGGCGCGGCCAGCACACCGGCCGTGACACCGGCCGCGAGTTGCACCTTGCCGCCGTCCACCGCGGCCAGCACCACCACCGCCGACTTGAGCTTGTCCTTCAACTTGTCCAGCGTGTCGCGCAGCGTCTTGGCGTCGGCGCCGGTCAGCGTGGCTGCCAGCACATGGATGCCGTTGACGTCTACCGCCCGGGCCAGCAGCTCGTCGCCCTGCGCACTGGCCAGCTTGCCTTTGAGCGCTTCCAGCTCTTTTTCAAGCCCGCGCACCTGGTCGAGCAGCGAGCGCACCCGCACCGGCACGTCGGCGCGCAGCACCTTGAGCGTGCCGGCAATGCCGCCCAGCGCGGTCTCCATGCCCTGCACATAGGCCAGCGCGTTGTCGCCGGTCAGCGCCTCGACCCGCCGCACCCCGGCCGCCACACCGCCCTCGGCAACGATGGTGAACAGGCCGATGTCGCCGGTACGCTGTACATGGGTGCCGCCGCACAACTCCTTGCTGCTGCCGATGGTCTGCACCCGCACGCTGTCGCCGTACTTCTCGCCAAACAGCATCGTCGCGCCGCTTTTTTGCGCATCGTCCAGCGCCATCACCTCGGCCTGGGCTTGGGCGTTGGCCAGGATCTCGGCATTGACCAGGTTCTCGACTCGGCGGATCTGCGCGTCGGTCAGGGGCGCGTTGTGGGCAAAGTCGAAACGGGTGCGCTCGGCCGTGACCAGCGAGCCCTTTTGCGACACATGCTCGCCCAGCACCTCGCGCAGCGCCTTGTGCATCAAATGGGTGGCGCTGTGGTTGCGCACGGTGCGGGCGCGCTGCTCGGCGTTCAGCCGAGCGGCCACGGTGTCGCCCACGGTCAAAGTGCCCTCCACCACCCGGCCATGGTGGCCAAACACATCGGCCTGGATCTTGGTGGTGTCCTCGATCAGCACCCGCGCCACCGCGTTGCGCAACTCACCCGCGTCGCCGGCCTGGCCGCCGCTCTCGGCGTAAAACGGTGTGTGGTCGAGCACGACGACACAATCGTCGCCGGCCTTGACGCTGGCCACGGCGGCGCCGTCCAGGTACAGCCCGGTGATGCGCGAGGTCTCGCACTGCAAGTGCTCGTAGCCGTGGAAGGTGGTGGGCGTGCCGGCATAGACCAGACCGGCGGCCATCTTGAATTGGGTCGCTGCGCGCGCCATCTCGCGCTGGCGGCCCATCGCGGCGTTGAAGCCGGCCTCGTCCACCGTGACACCGCGCTCGCGGCAGACATCGCCGGTCAGGTCGACCGGGAAGCCGAAGGTGTCGTGCAGCTTGAAGGCGGTGTCGCCGTCGATGACCTTGTTGCCCGCCGCGTCCATATTCGCCAGGGCCGCTTCCAGGATCTCCATGCCGTGGTGGATCGTCAGGAAGAAGCGCTCCTCCTCGGTCTTGAGCACCTCGGTCACCCGCACCGCAGCACGGCGCAGTTCGGGGTAGGCCTCGCCCATCTCGGCGTCGAGTGGCGCCACCAGCTTGTGGAAAAACGGCTTGCGTGCGCCCAGCTTGTAGCCGTGGCGGATGGCGCGGCGGGCGATGCGGCGCAGCACGTATCCGCGGCCCTCGTTGCCGGGGTTGACGCCGTCGGCGACGGTGAAGGCGCAAGCGCGGATGTGGTCGGCGATGACCTTCAGCGAAGGTGAATCCTTGTCGCAGCCGCCGGTTTCGGGTGAAGCGGCCTGGCCGCCAGCGGCGTCCACAGCCGTTTTGGCCGCGGCGAGCAGCGAGACGAACAGGTCGATCTCATAATTGCTGTGCACATGCTGCAGCACGGCGGTCAGACGCTCCAGCCCCATGCCGGTGTCCACGCTGGGCTTGGGCAGCGGGTGCATCACGCCGTCCTCGGTCCGGTTGAACTGCATGAAGACGTTGTTCCAGATCTCGATGTAGCGGTCGCCGTCCTCGGTGGGTGATCCTGGCGGGCCGCCGGCAATCCCGGGACCGTGGTCGAAGAAGATCTCGGTGCATGGCCCGCAGGGGCCGGTGTCGCCCATCATCCAGAAGTTGTCGGACAGGAAACGGCCGCCCTTGTTGTCACCGATGCGCACGATGCGCTCGGCCGGCACGCCCACTTGCTTGTGCCAAATCTCGTAGGCCTCATCGTCCTCGGCATACACCGTGACCCAGAGCTTGTCGGCGGGCAGCTTGAAATGCACCGTCAACAGCTCCCAGGCAAAGCCGATGGCCTCAGCCTTGAAGTAGTCGCCGAAGCTGAAGTTGCCCAGCATCTCGAAGAAGGTGTGGTGGCGCGCGGTGTAGCCGACGTTGTCCAGGTCGTTGTGCTTGCCACCGGCGCGGATGCACTTCTGGCTGGTGGTGGCGCGGCTGTAGGGGCGGGTGTCGAAGCCCAGGAACACGTCCTTGAACTGGTTCATGCCGGCGTTGGTGAACAGCAATGTCGGGTCGTCGCCCGGGATCACCGGTGACGAGGCCACGATGGTGTGGCCCTTGGACTCGAAGTACTTGAGGAAGGTGGAGCGGATTTCAGCGGCTTTCATCGGCGGGCCTCAGTGGGTCGGTTTTGCGGATTCAGGTAGATCGGGACGCCGATGCGGCGTGCGGCATCGGCGAGTTGTTTGTCTTTGGTGGCCAGCGGCAGGCGTTGTGCCAGCGCCGTGTCGAGGTAGCAGGCGTCGTAGGTGGTCAGGCCCCAGTCGGTGGCGCGCTGGGTCCAGTGGCGGGCGTTGCCCAGCAGCGGCAGCTCGTGCAGACCCACCGCGTCCAGCCGCTGCCAGCTCTCGTCCAGCCCGGCTTGGCTGATTCGCCCGGCGCGCAGTGCACGCGACAGGATGTTGCCCATCTCCAGGTGCCACAGCACCGGCACGACTGCGCGGGCCTCGGCCAGCGAATGCCAGACACTGAGCGAATACGGGTCTTGTTCGTCCTCGAAAAACGCCCCCAACGCCACCGAGCTGTCGAGCACAAACGCGGGCGGCGCACCGCTCACCGCCGGCCCTCGTCGCGCAAGGCCTTCCAGTCCAGGCCCAGCGTGCGGCCCCGCGCGGCGTCCAGCAAGGCGCGCACTGCCACGTGCCGGCCCGCCACATCGGACGCCACAGCGTGCACCGGCACCAGCTTGGCCACCGGCTTGTTGTGGCGGGTGATGATCACCTCCTCGCCGCGCTCGGCACGGGCGATCAGCTCGGACAAATGGGTCTTGGCTTCGAACAGGCCTATCGATTCCACAGTGCGCCCCGGTATTGGTTGAATCAACCAGATTCTAGCCGAAGGGCCAGCCGCTGGATGGGCCACGTGCCGGCTTACCGACCGATGCAGGCAGTCCTGGTTTTGCTGTCCTTGTTTTGCAAGCCTTGTCGTCAAGGCGGCAGCCCCGACCGCGCTGGCCTTGGTATCGTGCGGGCTTGCTTGTTGACAAGGACACCCGATGGCCAGCCACGCACGATTTTCCTGGGACGACCCGCTGCAGCTCGATGCCCAGCTGACCGACGATGAACGCGCGGTGCGTGACGCCGCCCATGCCTACTGCCAGGAGCGCCTGGCGCCGCGGGTGGTGGAGGCCTTCCGCCACGAAAAAACCGACCGCGCGATCTTCAACGAGATGGGCGCGCTTGGGCTGCTGGGCACCGGCATCCCCGAGACTTACGGCGGCGCCGGCCTGAACTACGTCTGTTACGGCCTGGTGGCGCGCGAGGTCGAGCGGGTCGATTCGGGCTACCGGTCGATGATGAGCGTGCAATCGTCCCTGGTGATGGTGCCGATTTTCGAGTTCGGCACCGAGGGCCAGCGGCAGAAGTACCTGCCCAAGCTGGCCAGCGGTGAGTGGGTGGGCTGCTTCGGCCTGACCGAGCCGAATCACGGATCGGACCCGGGCAGCATGGTGACCCGCGCCAAGAAGGTGGCCGGCGGCTACAGCCTGTCGGGTGCCAAGATGTGGATCAGCAACTCACCGATTGCCGACGTGTTTGTGGTCTGGGCCAAGGACGACGAGGGTGCGATCCGTGGCTTCATCCTCAACAAAGGCGCCAAGGGCCTGAGCGCACCGACCATCCACAGCAAGGTCGGCCTGCGGGCCTCGATCACCGGCGAGATCGTGATGGACGGCGTGTTCTGCCCCGAGGAGGACGCCTTCCCAGAGGTGCGCGGCCTGAAAGGCCCGTTCACCTGCCTGAACAGCGCGCGTTACGGCATCGCCTGGGGCGCGCTGGGCGCGGCCGAAGACTGCTTTCACCGGGCTCGCCAGTACGTGATGGACCGCCAGCAGTTTGGCCGGCCGCTGGCCGCCAACCAGCTGATCCAGAAAAAGCTGGCCGACATGATGACCGAGATCACGCTGGGCCTGCAGGGCTGCCTGCAACTGGGCCGGATGAAGGACGCCGGCACCGCGTCGGTCGAGGTCACCAGCATCATGAAGCGCAACAGCTGCGGCAAGGCGCTGGACATCGCCCGCCAGGCCCGCGACATGCTGGGCGGCAACGGCATCTCGGACGAGTACGGCGTGATCCGCCACATGGTCAACCTGGAGGTGGTCAACACCTACGAGGGCACGCACGATGTGCACGCGCTGATCCTGGGCCGGGCCATCACGGGCATCCCCGCTTTTTCTTGACCTCGGCATGAGCTCACCCCAACTGCTGGCGGGCGTCCGCGTCCTCGACTTGTCGCGTGTGCTGGCCGGCCCCTGGTCCAGCCAGATCCTGGCCGACTACGGTGCCGACGTGATCAAGGTCGAACGGCCCGAAATCGGCGACGACACCCGCACCTGGGGCCCGCCCTGGTGGGGTGATGCGGCGGACCGCATGTCGGCGTACTACCTCAGCACGAACCGCGGCAAGCGCTCGATCGCGATCGACATCGCCACGCTAGAGGGCGTGGCCCTGGTGCGCCAGCTGGCGGCCGAGGCCGACGTCGTGTTGGAGAACTACAAGGTCGGACAACTCGCCAGGTATGGCCTGGACTACGCCAGCCTGTCGGCGCTGAACCCCAGGCTGGTGTACTGCTCGGTCACCGGCTATGGCCAGACCGGGCCGATGGCGGGTGCGGCGGGTTATGACTTTGCGATCCAGGCCACCGGCGGCCTGATGAGCGTGACCGGCGAAAAAGACGGCACACCCGGCAGCCAGCCGCAAAAAGTGGGCGTGGCGGTGGCCGACCTGTTCACCGGCCTGTACGCCACCAC
>JBBQAH010000353.1:0-2572 GCA_038316145.1 Burkholderiales bacterium | reverse complement strand
TATGACCAGCTGCGGCAGCAACATCAACACCAAAAAGTTCCTTGAACTGACAGACTACATTCCCGTCGCGTAAGTGCTACTTTAGGGGTTAATTTTGACTTTGTCATTGACATTGAACAGCGCATTGCTTGTTTGCTCCTGACAGTTTACCTACCGGTATTACCTTACAGGAAAATTAATAGTTATTTTTTAATTTAATTATGTTATATAATGAAAATATTTTGTATATATTTTGTATATATTTTGTATATATTTTTTAAATATTTTTCAAATATTTTTTGAATGTTTTTCATATTTTTTTTAAATATTTTTAAAATATTTTTAAAATATTTATTAAATATTTTTCAATTGTTTTTAATATAATTTTATGTATAAAATATATAATAAAATATATTTGTTACTTATTTTTTATATGAACAGAATTATTCGAGTATGCGAATTTTAAATACGAACAAGTGTTGTAGTCTCTTTTAGTGGAACATTAAGATGGTGCATGTTGGTAAAAATCAGTTTTTGTCGCAGTTCGCCGTCACAGACCGCCGCGGTGGGTGACCTGTTGAGTGACGAAATCGCCAACAGCAGCCTTATTCGCGCCTACCTGAAAACCAAGTACAGCTTCACGCCGGACAACGTTCAGAAGCTGCAGAAATTCTACAAGGACGAAGATTCTTTGGCGATGTGTTTCGGAAATGCGGTGGGCAAAGCTTCTTCCGTTACATGTAGCTACTAAAAGTCGAGCATAACTGATTGATCGCTTGACTTATCGATTGATTGATTGATTAATTGATTACTTAATTGCTTGCTGGTTTGTTGTACTGCTTCGCCCAATTGTTGATTGATTGATTTGATAGATTCATTGATTGGTCGGTTGATTCATTGATTAAGTTATTGATTGCTTGATTGATTTACTGAACATGATAAGAATTATTCCTGATGAATCAGATAATTGTCAGTGGAGGGATTTCCGGTTTTCCAGAAATGACTTTGTCTTTTGTGTTTGATATAGACTGGTTCGTTGCGATCCAGCCGTTCCGATGCGTACATTCCGCTGGTGAACAAGGCGACCGCTTGTATCGGTAGACCAACCATCCAAATACCTCCACCCATTGTCCTGACTTCATCGATGGCCGGTCCCGGCGCTTTCCCAGGCAAGAGACAAGACACCGGGAAGGATCAGGGCGTACCGGCTAAATCGACATCAGTGCCGCAGAGGACCTCCCTGAAACCGGTCGATGCGGCGGCGGCGGCCTTTCTAACGGCCGGCTCCGGACGGCCCGTTCCTTGCACTGCATTATTCGGACTTGTATTTGCGGCTCTGACATTTGTTTTCGCGCGACTTCATTAGATCCTTTCATTCCGCACGGTTTTCCCCATTGCTTCTCAACCAGTCACGCCTATCCGCTCTTATACAGTCGGCACTGTGCCATACTGTGTGTGTCCTCATCTCTACACTTGGCCGCGGTTTTTACAGGCGGTCAAGTGAAGTAATAAGGCAAGCTCAGTGAAAGACTTTTGCGATACCAAGCAAAATTATAATACGGAACAGTGTGGCAGTGTAGAACAGCAACGAGGGGCGGTCAGTTGATTGGTTGATAATGTCTGTTTTTGAAAAAACCGTCCAAAATCAAACAATCAATGGCACGTCCGGCCTTACTGTTCTGTATTTGCTACACTGCTCCATATTATAATTTTTGGTTGGTACGTGGTACTTTTCTAAATATGAAAGTGTATGTGGGGGAAAGGCAGTTTGTCCGACGACATTGTGCGACCTTCGAGAGTCAGACCCTGACGAGATTTTCGGCACAGTCAAGTAATCATGAGGGCTCAAGCCAACTTTCCGCTGTTACACGGCTGCACTCAAGTGAACCGCGAAATATATTGTGGGGATGTTGGTAAATGACCTTTTGATCTTCGTCTCTCTAATCAGTGCTTCGAGTTAGTGGCGACCCAGGCATCCCGCCTCTTCCCCACGACGTTCTACTGGCATGTCCGATTTTTCTTCCGATTGTGTTATTATTTCTTTGCTTTTTTATTACTGTAATACGACTTACATATGACATGACATGACATTGTACATACTTGTATCCATTACTGAATGCACTGCTGTGTCACTACATTACAGTGCAGTATGTTGCAGTTTGTTGCGAATTCGCGCGAGATTCCCAGTACCCCAAGGGTTGTGCATAAAATCAAGATTGGCTAATCACCAGGCGATTAGTGTTGTTCTAAGATTCAGTTTTTTAGATGTTATAATATTTTAATATATTAAATCTTTTAGATTTAAGTATTAATTAATGTTAGTTTTAATATTCTGCAAATTCTGACTAATATTAAAATATTTTAATATATTTAAACATATTCCATCTGAATATTTTAATATTTTAATATTCCATTTTAATATTTACTTGATTGACTGAACGATGTCCAAAACGGTAATTGACAGTGACTATCACACAATCAACTCGGAAACACGTCCAAATCAGCCTGTTCAATGATACAATCAAGGAATCAGTTCAGTGAGTGCAAAAAAAATCTCTTGATGATCAGAAAAACTTCGTATGAAAAACAGTTT
>JBBQAH010000019.1:0-25501 GCA_038316145.1 Burkholderiales bacterium | reverse complement strand
GCGAGTTCGAATCCCGCCGTCCCGACCAAAGTTAGCTTGAGCCCGGTGTCCACAAGACACCGGGCTTTTTGCTTTCTGGCAACGCGGCAGCAGATTCGGCAGCAGATTCAGCACCAGAGCCAAATGCGCCAAAGCCACTCGGGCACACGGTTTTGCGTCGGGCGGTAGTACTGTCGATGTGCACTGTTCATTTTTGATCTCCAGAAGTGAGCACTGTACAAAACAACAGTTATGAAGGCAAGGCCTTGATGAAGCCCGCCTTCCGTGGCGTTGCCAAGTCGAGCTCGGTGGGCTGAAGCGAACGCCTTGAACACGCTTCGCAGGATGTCTACCGGTTTCAGAATGTCGGATTTGAGTCGAAGTAACCCTTCATCGGGGTAGACACCCAGATCGAACGGGTGCACCGGCCAAAACCTTGATGCCCCGCGGTTTCCGAAATCAGCTCAGCGGAGAGTGCAGATGAAGCCCAGACACGACATCCAGGCCATGGCGCGGGAACTGCGAGAGCACGGCTTCGACGCTGCGCAGGAGCGACGCTTCATCCGGGCGTTCGACGCGGCCAAGGTGGCGGCCGTTTGGCTGCTTTGCGCGCGATACGGCACTGGTGAGGCAGAGATGCTGGAGTCGTTGCGGTGCAGCTGCAACCTCGGCGCTGAAATCCGGCAGTTGGTGGAGCGCATGGAAGTCTCGCCAGCGTTTGTGCGCCACATCCACAGCGGACTCGGGTTCTGACCCCGCCGCCGGCCCCTGATAGCCCGGCGGGGACGGATCGTCGCGCTCGACCCGGTGCTCAAGGTCGTGCTGACTGAGCGCTGCAGCCGTGCGCTGGATTCACGCCACGTCATAAAATTGAATATGGATTCATATTTTTTATGATGCCGCTGCCAGACACCTGGGGCACCGGCCCGGCAGGTTGGCCTTGAGGCTACTCGGGGCCGCGCCCTGAAGCACCGCTGGGGGCGCGTCGGGGCTGAAAACCAACGCCGGATCACAGCACTGCATGCCCTCCTCACCCTACAACACCATTCCCCTGGTCAAGGGGCTGCCGCTGGTCGGCAACCTGCCGAAGTTCCTGCGCGACCCGCTGGGCAATGCCCAGTCGCTGGAGGTACACGGCAACGTGGTGCGGTCGCGCACCTTCTTCGAGACCGTCACGCTGCTCGGTCCGGACGCCAACCAGTTTGTGCTGCACGACCGCGAGGGCAACTTCTCGAGCCGGGGTGGTTGGTACTACTGGATCGACCGGGTGTTTCCGGGCGCGATCATGGCGATGGACGACCCTCAGCACAAACACCATCGCCGCATCATGCAGGGTGCGTTCAAGCGCTCGGCGATGGAGCGCTATGTGCAGGACATGGGGCCGGTGATCGAGCGTGTGCTCGACACCTGGCCCGCCGGCTCGGGCGGGGCGATGCGGGTGTTTCCGCAGATCAAGGCCTTGACGCTCAACATCGCGGCCCGGGTTTTCATGGGCATGGCGTTGGGCGCCGAGGCCGACCGCATGAACCAGGCCTTCATCGACACGGTGGCGGCCTCGTTGGCGCTGGTGCGCAAGCCGCTGCCGCCGTTTGCGATGTGGCGCGGCGTGCGGGCGCGCAGGTTCCTGGTGCAGACGATGCAGGCCCGCTTGCCCGAGAAGCGCGCCACCGAAGGCCCGGACCTGTTCAGCCAGCTCTGCCACGCCCGCAGCGAGGAGGGCGAGCGCTTCACCGACGTCGAGGTGGTCAACCACATGATCTTTCTGATGATGGCGGCGCACGACACCACCACCTCGACCCTGACCACGATGTTTTATTGCCTGGCAAGCCACCCCGACTGGCAAGACCGGTTGCGGCAGGACGCGCTGGCCCTGCCCGATGCCCAGCTGCGCTACGCCGATCTGCCCATCTGCGAGCGCACCGAGTGGGTCATGAAGGAATCCCTGCGGCTCTACCCGCCATTGACCTCGATCCCCCGCAAGGCCAGGCGGGACTGCGAGTTTGGCGGTTTCCAGATCCCCAAAGGCACGCCGGTAGGCATATCGCCGATCCACACCCACCATATGCCGTCGCTGTGGACCCGTCCCACCGAGTTCGATCCCGAGCGTTTTTCACCCGTCCGGGCCGAGCACCGCCGGCACGCTTACGGCTACCTGCCGTTTGGCGGCGGTGCACACCTGTGCATCGGCCAGCATTTTGCGGACATGGAGGTCAAGAGCGTGATGCACCAGGTGCTGCGGCGCTTCCGGTTCAGCGTGCCCGAGGGCTACCGCATGCCCTACCAGCTGGTGCCTATCGCCAAGCCGCGCGACGGCCTGCCGATCAGCCTGCAGGCGCTGTGAAGCCGACTGTTGCCAGAAAACTTCGGGCCAGTTCCGGCGCGAGCGCCGGGTCGTGCAGCCGGACCGGGCCAGCGTCATGCACCACCGCATTGACCAGGGTGGAAAACACCATCTGGAAAGCAAAGCTCACCCGCATCTGCCTCAGCCCGGCAGGTTCGGCGTGCAAGTCGGGCGCCAGCAGCGCATAGACCAGCGGGTCGACCCGGGCGCACAAACGCATCAGTGGCGCCCAGTACAGCCGCGTGCGAGCCGGATCGCTGACGGCGGCGCGGAAAATGCCCTGGTGATCGCGGTGCACCTGTACCCCCCAGTGCATCAGCAGCGACACCTTGCCCGCCGCCGTCGCGTCGCGTCGTGCAGGCCAGGGGAAGCGAGCAGCTGCTCCAGCTCGGCGAAGGCGGCAACGGCCGCTTCGCGTGACAGCTCGGCAAACCAGGCGTTTTTGTCCTCGAAACGTGCATAAAACGAGCCCACGGCCACGCCGGCCGCGACGGCTACCTGGGCGACGCTCGAGGCCGGCAGGCCGTGCGACTTGAACAGATCCCGCCCGGCCGCCAGCAAGGCCTGCTGTTTCTGCAGACTTCGCCGCTGCTTGGCTTGGTGAACACCACGACCAGGCGCTGACATGTCGGCAGGACCGTTTGGCTGGGGCTTGGCGAAATGATGCCATCCCCACCGGCCGCGTTCTTGTTGGCGGCCCCGTGGGCCCGTGGGCCCGCAGAACATCGCTGGAGAATGCCGGTGGCGTGTAAGCAATGCCTGCCGTCGGCGACTGAACGTCGTCCCTTCCCACAACGCCACTCTCGGCACCAGGATCGACGCTCAACCTGGCGCCGATCGATCCGCAACCCAACCGCTGACCCCAGCTCGGAGCCCCACCATGACCAAGAACCCAACCGTTGTTATGCCCGCCGCCGCCCTGGCATTTGCCCTCAGCACGGCCTTTGTCGCCCTGCCGGTTGCCGCACAGGCCGACAAGGAAAAGTGTTTCGGCGTTGCGCTCAAGGGCAAGAACGATTGCGCAGCTGGCGCCGGTACCACTTGCGCGGGCACTTCCAAGGTCGATTACCAGGCCAACGCCTGGACCTTGGTGCCCAAGGGCACCTGTGAGAAGACGGCCTCCAAGAGCTCGCCCACCGGCAACGGCCAGCTCAAGACCTTTGCCGCCAAATCGGCCTGAATGGGCAGACGACGCAGGCCGCCGCACGTCACCAGTTCGTCGCCTGCTCACCTGCCAAATTGTGTCGCTCCGTGATTGAAACCGGTAGGGCGGGCGCGGACATTGGCATTTCAACACTCGGGGCCGGCTCGGCACCGCTGCCACTGCGCGCCGGCCTGGGCTTGAAATCGCAACATATTCAAGCCGTGCTGGAAACCCGGCCAGACCTGGGTTTTTTTGAGGTGCACGCTGAAAATTACATGGTGGCCGGTGGCCCCACCCCACACTTTCTGGACCGGGTGCGTGAGCACTACCCGATTTCGCTGCACGGTGTGGGTTTGTCGATCGGCGGCGCCGGGCCGCTCGATACCGCCCACCTTGATCGGCTGGCCGCGCTGATCCACCGCTTCGAGCCCGCGGTGTTCTCCGAGCACCTGGCCTGGTCCAGCCACGGTGGGGTGTATTTCAACGACTTGCTTCCGCTGCCGTGGACCGTGGCGACACTGACCCGGGTGTGCACGCACATTGACCAGATTCAGTCCCGGCTCGGCCGTACCTTGCTGTTGGAAAACCCTGCCACCTACCTCGAATTCGACGCTTCCACTTTCAGCGAGGCGCAATTCTTGTGCGAGGTATTGAAGCGTACGGGTTGCAAGCTGCTGCTGGACATCAGCAATGTGGAGGTGTCCTGCGTCAACCATGGCCAGGACCCCCGGGCCTATCTGGACGAACTGCCTGGTGACCGGGTAGCCCAGATTCATCTGGCTGGTTTTGCTGTTGAGCAGGCCGCTGGGATTGCTCCGCTGCTGATCGATGACCACGGCTCAGCCGTGGCCGACACGGTATGGCGGCTGTACGCCGCGTGGATCACGCGGTACGGTGCACGGCCCACGCTGATCGAGCGCGACAACGCCGTGCCTGCGCTCGAGGTCTTGCTGGCCGAGGCGCAGCGCGCCGAGCACTTGATGCATACCGCGGCGGGGTGGCCTGGCGGTTCAAGGCTGACACCATGACGGCAGCGGCTGGGCGATGGGCCAGTGCATCGGCGTCGACCGACCCGCCAACCCAGCAGTCCGATCATGCGGCTGGCTGGTCGGCGGCGCTGCTTGACCCGACGCTGCCATGCCCGCCGGGCCTGGTGGTTTGGGACGCCTCCGACGCGACGCGGCGGCTGGCGGTTTACCGCAACAACGTGCTGGGCAGCCTGATCGATGGGCTGGCGACCAGTTTTCCGGTGGTGCAAGCCCTTGTCGGTGAGGACTTCTTCCGCGCCATGGCCGCCGTGTTTGTGCGGGCAGCGCCACCGCGCTCGGCCGTGCTGGCCCGGTACGGTGACGGCTTTGCCAGCTTCATCGCCGGTTTTGCGCCTGCCGGCGGGCTGCGCTACCTGCCTGACATCGCCCGCCTCGAACACGCCCGCATCCAGGCATTCCATGCTGCCGACGCGCCAGTCCTGACTGCGGCCGACGCCGCACCGGCACTCAACCTCGGCGAGCGCACTGGCGAGTTGCGGCTGGTCTGCCACCCCGCCATGCATCTTGTGCGCTCGGCACATCCGGTGGTGGCCCTGTGGGCGGCGCACCAGGACGATGCAGACATCGCCCTGGCTGACATCGACCTGGACCAGGCCGAATCGGCACTGGTGCTGCGACCGGCGCTGACCGTGCATGTCATCGCCCTGACGCCCGGTGCCGCAGCCTTCGCTCGCGTCTTGCGCAGCCAAGCCGACCTGGCGTCGGCCGCGGCCGACGCTGCACAGGCCGACCCTGGGTTCGACCTGTCTGCAACCCTGAGTCTGCTGCTGGTGCAAGGCGCCCTGACTGCCGTCCTGCTCCCGGAAACCGCCTGAAAGGCTGACCCGATGAACACTCTGACCGCTACCCCGCTACAAACCGCCACGCCGGGGCTTGCTGCGCAACTGACGCGCTGGGCCGACAGGTTCGTCGCCGTCTGCGGTCGAATCCCGTACAGCGCGATCGCGCTGCTGGCCCGCTTCTCGATCGCCGCCGTGTTCTGGACCTCGGCCCAGACCAAGGTCCAGGGCCTGGTCATCAACCTGGTCGATGGCCAGGTGCAACTCGGATGGCCGCGCTTGTCCGACTCGGCGGTTGCGCTGTTCCGTGACGAGTACAAGCTGCCGCTGCTGCCGCCCGAGCTGGCAGCGGTGCTGGCCGCTTCCGCCGAGCATGGGCTGGCGCTGCTGTTGCTGCTCGGCTTGGCCACACGGCTGTCAGCGCTGGGGCTGCTGGGCATGACGCTGGTAATCCAGTTGCAGGTCTATCCGGGCGCCTATGCCACGCACGGCACCTGGGCCGCACTGTTGCTGATGTTGGTGGCACGAGGCCCGGGACGGATGTCAATGGACCAGTTGTTGCACCCCTACCGATAACCGGTTCGGCGCACAGGCAACAAGGGCATGGACCGGTTTTCGCGTCCATGCCCTCTGCACTGGTTAGGCTAGACGTCAAGCAGCTTGCATCGCCTGCTGGGCCTGCTGGGCCCGCGTGGCAGTCAGCGGGTGAGGCAGTTCACACCCGGCGTCCGGTGCAAGCGCCCGGATGTTGTGCGCCAAATTGCCTTTGGGCCCCTGCACCATCTCGAAACTGACCTTGCCGCCTTGCTTCAGCGTCCGAAATCCTTCCATCTCGATGGCAGAGAAATGCGCAAACACGTCGGGGCCACCCCCATCAGGCTCAAGAAACCCAAAGCCCTTGGCGTCGTTGAACCACTTGACCGTCCCCATCAACATCATGTACTCCAGGTCATCCTCGTCGGCTGAGAATGCTTTTTATTCTGTGAAGGTGGCAACGGCCGGGTCAATACGGAAAACTGGACCAAGTGGTGTCGCGAACACCTTACATCGCATGCGGGATGCCGGCGCGAGGCTTGTTCCGCGCAGCGCATCGCGTTGGCACGGCGCAGAGGTGCTCGGTGGCAACTGGCGTCGTCCCGCGCTGCTTTTCACGGCTTGCAGTTGGCCGAAATGGCGCAATATCCCACCGATGCCGATGGCCCATAGCGTGACTCGATAGAATGAACCATGCCTCAGGACGACCCGCCTTCACCGCCACCCAGACCGCCCGCGCTGCCTCGCCGCGGCAACGACGGTGCCGTGGTGGTCGAACGCAAGACCGCACGAACCAAGCCGCCGCAGCTCTATCAGGTGGTCTTGCTGAACGACGACTACACGCCGATGGAGTTTGTGGTGATGGTGTTGCAGCACTACTTTCGCTGTGACCTCGAATCTGCCACGCTCATCATGCTGAAAATCCACCACGAAGGCCGTGGCGTCTGTGGTGTGTTCACCAGAGACGTCGCGGCGACCAAAGTTGAACTCGTGCTCGCCGCGGCCCGCCGCGCCGGGCATCCGCTGCAGTGCATTATGGAGGCCGCATGATTGCGCAAGAATTGGAAGTCAGCCTGCACATGGCGTTTGTCGAGGCGCGCCAGCAGCGCCATGAATTCATCACGGTCGAGCACTTGCTGCTCGCGCTGCTGGACAACCCGTCCGCCGCGGAAGTGCTCAAGGCCTGCGCGGCCAATATCGATGACCTGCGCAAGAGCCTGACCACGTTCATCAAAGAGAACACGCCGACCGTTGGCGGCACTGAAGAAGTGGACACCCAGCCCACGTTGGGTTTCCAGCGCGTGATCCAGCGCGCGATCATGCATGTGCAGTCCACCGGCTCGGGCAAGAAAGAAGTGACCGGCGCCAATGTGCTGGTGGCGATCTTCGGCGAGAAGGACTCGCACGCCGTCTACTACCTGCACCAGCAGGGCGTGACCCGGCTCGACGTCGTCAATTTCATTGCCCACGGCATCAAGAAGAGTGAGCCGCCGGAGCCGACCAAGGGCGCCGGTGAGCCCGGTGGCAACGAGGCCGAGAAGGAAGAAGCCGCCGATTCCGGCAAGGGCTCACCGTTGGACCAGTTCACCCAGAACCTCAACCAGCAGGCCAAGGATGGCAAGATCGACCCGCTGATCGGCCGTGATGCCGAGGTCGAGCGTGTCATCCAGATCCTGTGCCGCCGCCGCAAGAACAACCCGCTGTTGGTCGGCGAAGCCGGCGTGGGCAAGACCGCGATTGCCGAGGGCCTGGCTTGGCGCATCACCCAGGGCGACGTGCCCGAGGTGCTGGCATCGTCCACCGTCTATTCGCTCGACATGGGCGCACTGCTGGCCGGCACCAAGTACCGGGGTGACTTCGAGCAGCGGCTCAAGGGCGTGCTCAAGCAACTCAAAGACCAGCCCAACGCGGTGCTGTTCATCGACGAGATCCACACGCTGATCGGTGCAGGCGCGGCATCGGGCGGCACGCTGGACGCCAGCAACCTGCTCAAGCCGGCGCTGTCCAACGGCACCATGAAGTGCATCGGTGCCACCACCTTCACCGAGTACCGTGGCATCTTCGAAAAAGACGCGGCCTTGTCGCGGCGCTTCCAGAAGATCGATGTCGTCGAGCCGTCGGTCGAGCAGACGGTGGAGATCTTGAAGGGCCTCAAATCCCGCTTCGAGGACCACCACAACGTCAAGTATGCATTGGGTGCGTTGCAGGCGGCGGCCGAGCTGTCGGCCAAGTTCATCAACGACCGTCACCTGCCCGACAAGGCGATCGATGTGATCGACGAGGCCGGTGCAGCGCAGCGCATCCTGCCCAAGAGCAAGCAGAAAAAGACCATCACCCGCAATGAGGTCGAGGAGATCGTCGCCAAGATCGCCCGCATCCCGCCGGCGTCGGTCAGCAACGACGACCGTGGCAAGTTGAAGAGCCTGGACCGCGACCTCAAAAGCGTGGTGTTTGGCCAAGAGCCGGCGATCGACGCGCTGGCTGCTGCCATCAAGATGGCGCGCTCAGGCCTGGGCCGGCCGGACAAGCCGATCGGCAGCTTCCTGTTCAGCGGCCCCACCGGCGTGGGCAAGACCGAGGTGGCCAAGCAACTGGCCTACATCCTGGGTATCGAGCTGATCCGGTTCGACATGTCCGAGTACATGGAGCGCCACGCGGTCAGCCGGCTGATCGGCGCGCCGCCGGGTTATGTCGGCTTCGACCAGGGCGGCCTGCTGACCGAGGCCGTCACCAAGAAGCCGCACTGCGTGCTGTTGCTCGACGAGATCGAAAAAGCCCATCCCGACGTCTACAACGTGCTGTTGCAGGTGATGGACCACGGGTCGCTGACCGACAACAACGGGCGCAAGGCCGACTTCCGCAACGTCATCATCATCATGACGACCAACGCGGGGGCCGAGACCATGAACAAGTCGACCATCGGCTTTACCACGGCGCGCGAGCAGGGCGACGAGATGGCCGACATCAAGCGCTTGTTCACGCCAGAGTTCCGCAACCGGCTGGACGCCACGGTCAGCTTCAAGGCGCTGGACGAGTCGATCATCCTGCGGGTCGTCGACAAGTTCTTGCTGCAGCTCGAGGCCCAGCTGGCCGAGAAGAAGGTTGAAGTCACCTTCACCGACACGCTGCGCCAGCACCTGGCCAAGAAGGGATTTGATCCGCTGATGGGCGCACGGCCGATGCAACGGTTGATCCAGGACACCATCCGCCGGGCCTTGGCCGACGAGCTGCTGTTTGGCCGTCTGGTCGATGGCGGTCGGTTGACGGTGGACTTCGACGACAAGGGCGAAGTCCTGCTCGACATCCAGCCGCCCAAGAAAAACGACAAGAGCAAGGTCGAACCAACCCCCGCCTGACACCCGCCCAGAGGTCGGTCAGCTCCCGCGGTAGGCCGCGGGGTCTTGCTGAAAATAGCGCGCCAGCAACCCGTAGAGTTCGGGATGCCTGGCGCGCATCTCTTTGGGCCCGGTGAAAAACGTCTCGGCGGCCACCGCAAAAAATTCATCGATGCCGGTGGCGCCGTAGGCGTCGAGCAGGGTCTCGATACCCGCGTCCACCTGTGAGCAGAATTGCTCGAAGGCTGGATCGATCACCGCAATCCAGGCTTCGCGTTCAGCGCTGCTGGCCAGGGGCGGCACACCGTCGGCCTCGCCGTCGCCCATGTCGAGCACGTGGGCAAACTCGTGGATCACCACGTTGTAGCCCCAATCGGCGGAGTCGCCAGACTCGCTCACATCGACCCAGGACAGCATCACCGGCCCGCCGGCCATCGCCTCGCCGGTCAGCACCTCCTCGTAGGCGTGCACGATGCCGTCGTCATCGGTCACCTCGCGCCGTGCCACCACCTCGTCGGGGTGCACCACGATGCCGACGAAGCTGCGGTAGGGTGCCAAGCCAAAACGCAGCACCGGCAACACCGCCTGGGCAGCGATGCACACGGCAATAGCGTCATCGACCTCCAGGCCGCCCGCGCCGGTGAACTCCTTTTCGTCGAGAAACAGGCTGGCCAGGCGGCGCAACTCGGCCACGTCCTCGGGCGGTCGGGCGGCCAGAAACGGCAAGCGTGCCAGCGTGAGTTGCCACAGCGCTTCAGGGATCGCCCGCCGCGCCAGCGCCTTGGTTTCGCGGTGCGCCTGCCAACGCTGCCAGAGGGCTTTCAAGGTGGTGCGGCGCCCAGGTCCAGCGCCTGCAAGCCGGATGCACTCAGCCGCAAGATGCGCGCGCGCGCAGGCTTTGCTTCAAAGTCCCAATCCCCCAGCACGTGACGCACCAGACCGCCCGGCAGCGTGTGCGTGGCGGGGCGATGGGTGTGGCCATGGATCAGGGCCTCGGCGCCAGCCTGCACCAGCCACTCGGCGGCGGCATCGTCGTCCACGTCGCTCCAGCCAAAAGCACCCTGGCGGGCCTGGTGCGCCGCGCTGGCGTCGCGCATCGTGCGCGCTTGGTGTTGGCGCTCGGCCAGCGGCAGCGCCAAAAACCGCGCCTGCCATTCGGCCCCCCGCACTTGCCGGCGGAATTGCAGGTACGCGGTGTCCGACAGGCACAGGGCGTCACCGTGGCTGAGCAGCCAGCGGCGGTCCCAGGCCAGCATCAGCGTGGGATCGGCCAGCCGCTGCATACCCGTCTCGGCGAGCAGTGCATCGCCCACCAGAAAATCCCGGTTGCCCGGCATGAAGGCCAGCCGCCGATGTCGGGCCGCTTGCTTCAGTACAGCGGCGCATTCGGCCTCGAAGCGGCCGCTGCGGGCGTCGTCACCGACCCAGACCTCGAACAGATCGCCCAGGATCAGTACCGCGTTGGCCGGCGTACCCAATAGATGCTGGCGCCAGGCGGCAAAGGTGTCGGGGCGATCCGCCTGCAGGTGAACGTCGGACAGCAGATCGATGCAAGACCAGGCCGGGTCGGCCTGCCAAGCCGGGCAAGCCGACAAATCAGCCATCGCGCCGCCCAGCACACCCTGACCGGCTGCGCCTGCCAAGCTGTTCATGCCTGCCGGCCGGTCAGACTCAGACGATCTCGACCGCCTTCAGGATCACGACATCCTCGACCGGTACGTCGTCGTGACCGCCCTTGCGGCCGGTGGCGACGCGCTCGATCTGGTCCACCACCTCGGTGCCGCTGACGACCTTGCCGAACACCGCATAGCCCCAGCCCTGCGCGCTCTCGCCGCTGTGGTTGAGGAAGGTGTTGTCGGTGGCATTGATGAAAAACTGCGAGCTGGCCGAGTGCGGCGCACTGGTGCGTGCCATCGCCAGGGTGTACTTGGTGTTTTTCAGGCCGTTGTTGGCCTCGTTGCGGATTTCGCCCAACGTAGGCTTCTGCTTCATGCCCACCTCGAAACCGCCGCCCTGGATCATGAAGCCCGGGATGACGCGGTGGAACACGGTGCCGTCGTAGTGGCCGCTGTTGACGTAAGCCAGGAAGTTGGCGACGGACAGTGGCGCCTTGGCGTCATCGAGCTCGATACGGAAGCTGCCCTGGGCGGTGCTCATTTCAACGGTCTTGGTCATGTCATTTCTCCAGAAGGGTTGCTTGCTTGATCAGCACCGCTTGCTGCGGCACGTTCTGATGGCCGGCCTTGTTGCCGACCGCTACGGTCTTGATCTTGTCGACCACGTCCATGCCCTCGACGACTTGGCCAAACACGGCGTAGCCATTGCCGTCGCCCGAGTTGGCGGCGTCGAGCCTCAGGTTGTCACCGAGGTTGATGAAGAATTGTGCCGTGGCAGAGTCCGGAGCATTGGTGCGGGCCATTGCGACGCTGCCTCGCACATTGGACAAGCCGTTTTTAGCCTCCAGCTTGATCGGCGAGCGCACCGGCTTTTCCTGCATGTCGGGCGTCATGCCGCCACCCTGGATCATGAAGCCGTCGATCACCCGGTGAAAAACCGTGCCGCTGTACTGGCCAGCCTTGACGTACTGAACGAAGTTGGCCACGGTTACCGGCGCTTTCTCGGCGTCGAGTTGCAACACGATATCGCCCATCGAGGTGCTGAGCCTGACCTTCTGGGCCCAGGCGGGTGCGGCGGTAGCCAGGCTGGCAACCAGCACAGCGGCAACGGCAAATGATTTCATCGTTAGGGCTCTTCGGGGGGGGGGTGGGGGATGCGGGCTCTCGGGCGGGTGCGGGTGCGGGTGCGGGTGCGGGTGCGGTCAGCGCAGCGCTGCCAGTTCGCGCACCAGGCGCAGTTTGTTGAGCAGTGCGGTCTCGCTGCGCGGACCCGCCGCCGACTCGAAAGCACGCAACGCCAGCCGCACAAAAACATCGCCCAGGTTTTCGTGCGCGGTGCGGTAGCTGGGGTCCAGCCGCAGTGCGGCCTCCAGTTGCGCACGCGCGCCATCCAGGTTGCCGGCAGCGGCAAGCAAGACGGCCAGGTTGTTGTAAGGCTCGGGCAGGTCCGGGAACTCCTGCGTCAGCCGTTCGAACAGGGCTGCGGCCTCGGTCACCCGGCCGGTCTCCGTCAGCAACACGCCCTTGAGAAATCTCAAGCCTGTGTCGCCAGGCGGCACGGCCAGCGCCTGATCGAGACGCTGCCAGGCCAGCGCAGTCTCGCCACGACGAAACTGCTGCTCGATCTCACGGGCTGGATTGCCAGCATCAGCGGCGCGTGCAGGCAGGGGCATCAAGCCGCTCAGGCCGCACACCAGACCCAGCACCACGACCGCCATCCTGCGCACGCGAATGGGCGCCGGTGACCGGGGCCGGCGCGGGCGGTCGGGGCTGAATCGGGCGGTCAATCGTGAGGGCAAACGGTGGGCCTGTCAGTCGAATCGGGGGTGACGGCGGGGGTGGCGGCAGCGCCGCCGCCGCTATACTGATTTCATTGTATCGACCCCTGTTGCGGGGTCGTTCGATTGCCCGGCAAGGGCGCGCCAAGCGGCGTGCAATGCCGCGGTCCACTGCGCAGTTGCCCCGCTCGCATACCTGCCTTCTCCCTCTTTCTCGGCCGCCCTGGACGCGGCCGTCTTTTGCCTCGGCCGATGACACTGCGCCTCTTCAATACGCTGACCCGCCGCCTGGAGCCCTTCATCCCGATACAACCGGGACAGGTACGCATGTACGTGTGCGGCATGACGATCTACGACCTGTGCCACATGGGCCATGCGCGCATGATGATGGCGTTCGACGTCGTCTACCGCTGGCTCGAAGCCAGCGGCTACCAGGTCGTGTATGTGCGCAACATCACCGACATCGAGGACAAGATCATCAAGCGGGCGGTCGAGCGCGGCATCACGATCCGCGCCCTGACCGACGAGATGATCGACGCCATGCGGCAAGACCTGGCCGCCATCGGCACCGTGCCGCCGACGTTCGAGCCACGCGCCACCGACTACGTGCCACAGATGCTGGCCATGATCCATACACTCGAAGCCAAGGGGCTGGCCTACCGGGCGGGCGACGGCGCGGGTGGGGTGGCTGTGGGCGGCGATGTCAACTTCGCGGTGCGCAAGTTCCCCGGCTACGGCAAGCTCTCGGGCAAGAGCCTGGACGACCTGCGCGCTGGCGAGCGGGTCGCCGTGGCTGACGGCAAGGACGATCCACTGGACTTCGTGCTGTGGAAGGCGGCCAAGCCCGACGAGCCCGAGGATGCCAAGTTCGACGGTGAGTACGGTCCGGGCCGGCCCGGCTGGCACATCGAATGCTCGGCCATGAGTTGCGCGCTGCTGGGTGAGCGCTTCGACATCCACGGTGGCGGCATGGACCTGCAGTTTCCGCACCACGAGAACGAGATCGCCCAAAGCGAGGGTGCGCTGGGCCACCCGTTTGTCAACACCTGGTTGCACAACGGCTTCTTGAACGTCGACAACGAAAAGATGTCCAAGAGCCTGGGCAACTTCTTCACCATCCGCGACGTGCTCAAGAGTTTCGACGGCGAGACACTGCGGTTTTTCATGCTGCGCACGCATTACCGAAGCCCATTCAACTTCAGTGACGCACTGCTGGTCGACGCCCGCACCGCGCTGCGACGCCTCTACACCGCGCTGGACGGCATCCCGCTGCCCGCGACCGATGCCACTTCGCCAGCCCTGATCGACTGGTCGCAACCCCAGGCCGCTGCCTTCAAGGCAGCCATGGACGAGGACTTCAACACGCCGGGTGCGCTGGCCGTGCTGTTTGAGCTGGCCAACCAGTGCAACCGCAGCCGGTCGCCCGAAACCGCCGTGCTGCTGCGGGCGCTGGCGGGCACGCTGGGGGTGCTGCAGCAGGCGCCCAGCACCTACCTGCAGGCCGGCAGCGGATTGGATGACGCGGCGATCACGGTGCTGATCGACGCACGGGCTGCCGCCAAGCAAGCCAGGAACTTCGCCGAGGCCGACCGGATCCGGCAAGAATTGGCCGGCCTGGGCATCGCGCTGAAGGACTCAGCCGCCGGCACCACCTGGGTCAAGGCTTGAACGCGCCCAGGGGCGGACTTCCGGAAGATCGCGCCTTGCCGACTGCAGGTGCGGCAGACGGTGCGACGGTGGCTGCAACCACGGGCGTGGTCCCGAGCGCGATCGCGGGTGTGGCCGCAACGGCCTCTGGCGGCATGGCGCTTGAGGCGCAGGCCGCCCCCGGTGTCACGCCGGCCTACTGGGACGATGCTTGCCGCCACCTGGCCAAGTGCGACCGGGTCATGAAGAAGCTGATCCCGAAGTTCGGCGAGGCTCGTCTGCAAAGCCGGGGCGACGCCTTCACCACGCTGGCGCGTTCGATCATTGGCCAGCAGATTTCGGTCAAGGCGGCGCAATCGGTCTGGAACCGCTTTGTCGCGGTCGTTGGCGGGCCCACCACCCACTTGGCGCCGGCCTCCGTGCTGGCCCGTGAGGTCCCGGCGCTGCGGGCAGCGGGCCTGTCGGCGCGCAAGGCCGAATACCTGGGCGACCTGGCCCGGCATTTCGAGTCGGGCTCGGTGCATGTCGGGCAATGGCAGCAGATGGACGATGAAGCCATCATCGATGAGCTGGTCGCCGTCCGCGGCATCGGCCGCTGGACCGCCGAGATGTTCCTGATCTTCCACCTGATGCGGCCCAACGTGCTGCCTCTCGACGACCTGGGCCTGATCAAGGGCATCAGTCAGGGCTACTTCAGTGGTGAGCCGGTGTCCAGGGCCGAGGCACGCGAGGTCGGCGAGGCCTGGGCGCCGTACCGCTCGGTCGCCACCTGGTACATCTGGCGGAGCCTGGACCCGCTGCCGGTAGACTACTGACTCCGTTGGCCCTGACCGGGCCGGCACCGCTCGCGGGGGCTGCCAACAGCGCCCGCACCGGCCCCGATCCACCCAACCCGAACCGGCGGATGAGCAAAAGACACTTCCTCGATTTCGAGCAACCTATCGCCGAACTCGAAAACAAGATCGACGAACTGCGCTTTGTGCAGTCCGAGTCTGCGGTCGACATCTCCGACGAGATCGGCCGTCTCGATAAAAAAAGCCAGCAACTCGCCAAGGACATCTACTCGAACCTGACGCCCTGGCAGGTGACGCAGATTGCGCGCCACCCACAGCGGCCGTACACGCTCGACTACGTCAACGAGATGTTCACCGACTGGCAAGAGCTGCACGGTGACCGCCACTACGCCGATGACCCGTCCATCGTCGGTGGTCTGGCACGCTTCAATGGCCTGGCCTGCATGGTGATCGGCCAGCAAAAGGGCCGCGACACCAAGGAGCGTGGGCTGCGCAACTTCGGCATGTCGCGCCCCGAGGGCTACCGCAAGGCGCTGCGGCTGATGAAACTGGCCGAAAAGTTCGGCCTGCCTGTCTTCACCTTCGTCGACACGCCTGGCGCCTACCCTGGCATCGGCGCCGAGGAGCGCGGCCAGTCCGAAGCCATCGGCCGCAATATCTTCGAGATGTGCCAGCTCGAGGTGCCGATCATCGTCACCATCATCGGCGAGGGCGGCTCGGGCGGTGCGCTGGCCATCAGCGTGGGCGACCAGGTGCTGATGCTGCAGTTTTCGGTCTACTCGGTGATCTCGCCCGAGGGCTGTGCCTCGATCCTCTGGAAGACCTCCGAGCGCGCGCCCGACGCCGCCGAGGCACTGGGCATCACCGCGCACAGGCTCAAGGCGCTGGGCCTGATCGACAAGGTCGTCAGTGAGCCGGTGGGCGGTGCGCACCGCGACACCCGGCAGATGGCGTCGCAACTCAAGCGCGCGCTGGTGGATGCACTGCGCCAGGTATCGGACCTCAAGCCCAAGGACTTGCTGCAACGCCGCTATGACCGGCTGCAGTCCTACGGCCGCTTTGCCGACACCAAAGACCGCTGAGCGCCTGCGCAATTGAAATGACGGCCACGCCGGTGGCCACGGTGGCCGTGGCGTTCAGTGGCGGTCGCGATTCGTTGGCACTGTTGCACGCCACCTGCCGCGCCGCCGCCGGGCTGGGCTTGCAGGTCGTGGCCTTGCATGTGCACCACGGCTTGTTGCCCGAGGCCGATGGCTGGGCCCGCTGGGCCCAGCGCCTGTGCGCCCGCTGGCGCCGCCGCGGCTGGCCGCTGCGCCTGCGCTGGCAGCGACTGGACGGTGCACCCGCAGTAGGCGACAGCCTGGAAGCCTGGGCCCGGGCCGGGCGCTATGCCGCGCTGACCCAGCTGGCGCAGGAGGAGGGCGCAGGCCTGCTGCTGCTGGCCCAGCACCGGCGTGACCAGGCCGAGACGGTGTTGCTGCAGGCGCTGCGGGGCGGCGGGCCGGCCGGTCTGTCGGCGATGCCGGCCACGGCACTGCGACTCGGCCTGACCTGGGCCCGGCCCTGGTTGGACCAACCTCGCGAGGCCATCGACGCCTATGTCCACCGGCACCGGCTGCGCCCGATTGAAGACCCGTCCAACCGCGACTTGAGGCTGGCCCGCAACCGGCTTCGGCTGCAGGTGTGGCCCTCGCTGCTGGCGGCGTTCGGCGATGCCGAAGCGGCCCTGGCCGGCGCAGCGCGGCGCGCCCAGGAGGCACGTGCCGCACTGGCCGAGTTGGCGGCGCTGGATTTGCTGCCGCTGGTCGACCCGGCCGGGCGCCTGGATGTCGCAGGCTGGCGCTGCCTGTCGGCCGCCCGCCAGGCCAATGCGTTGCGCGCCTGGTGGCAGGGCAGGACGGGCCATGCCGTGTCCGACACGTCGCTGCACCGCTTGTTGGCCGAGGTCAAGCCCAAAGGCGCGGCGCGCTGGCCGATTGGGGCAGGGCGGTGGTGTGTGCAGTACCGTGGACGATTGGACAGCTCGGCCGTGCCGGCGGTATCGCATCCGGTGACTCAGCGCCCGGCCTGGCCTGCGTCGGCTGGCACGCCATCGCCAGACCTGGTGTTGCTGGACCTGTCCTGTCCCGGCCGTTGGCCCGTTGCCGGCTGGGCCGGCGCCATTGAAGTGGCCGAGGGGGCGCAGGGCGCCAGTCCCGCCCTGCTGCAGCGGCTGCAGGCGCGGCAGCGTACCGGCGGCGAGCGCTTCCAACGCGCCCCCCGCGGCCTGCCGCGCAGCTTGAAAAAACAGTTCCAGGCCGCGGCCGTGCCCGAGTGCAACCGCGCTGGCCCGCTGCTGTGGTCGGACGGGCAATTGCTCTTTGTGCCGGGGCTGGGTGTCGATGCGCGTTGCTGGTCGTTCAGCACAGCGCCGGGCCTGGTGTTGCGCTGGTGTCCCGACACAGGTGTGTCGGCTCCGCCCGTGTCAGCCCCGCCCAAGCCGGCTGGCTAAAATGCGCGGTTGCGCACCGGGGCCGCGCACGCCTGATGTCGCATCAGGCACCGATGGCGCCCCAGCATCCGGCACCCCTGTGCCGACAACCATGGCATTGATCGTTCACAAATACGGCGGTACATCGATGGGCTCGCCCGAGCGCATCCGCAACGTCGCCAGGCGCGTGGCCAAATGGGCCCGCGCCGGCCACCAACTGGTGGTCGTGCCCTCCGCCATGAGCGGTGAAACCAACCGCCTGCTGGGCCTGGCCCGCGAGGTCAACCCCGGTACGCCGGATGCCGCCGCGATGCGCGAGCTCGACATGATCGCGGCCACCGGCGAGCAGGTCTCGGTCGGCCTGCTGGCGCTGGCGCTGCAGGCCGAGGGCATGGCGGCGGTCAGTTACACCGGCTGGCAAGTGCCGGTAAAGACCGATTCGTCCCACACCAAGGCGCGCATCACCAGCATCGACGATGCCCGGGTCCGCGCCGACCTGGCCGCGGGCCGGGTGGTGGTGATCACCGGCTTCCAGGGCATCGACGAGACCGGCTCGATCACCACACTGGGGCGCGGTGGCTCGGACACCTCGGCAGTGGCGGTGGCCGCAGCCATGGGTGCGGCCGAATGCCTGATCTACACCGATGTGGACGGCGTCTACACCACCGACCCGCGCGTCGTGCCCGAAGCCCGGCGCATGAAGACCATCAGCTTCGAGGAGATGCTGGAGATGGCCAGCCTGGGCAGCAAGGTGCTGCAGATCCGCTCGGTTGAATTTGCCGGCAAGTACCGGGTGCCGCTGCGCGTGCTGTCGAGCTTCACGCCCTGGGACATCAATATCGACGAAGAGGCCCGCTCGGGCACCCTGATCACTTTCGAGGAAGACGAAAAAATGGAACAAGCGGTTGTCTCGGGTATCGCGTTCAACCGCGACGAAGCCAAGTTCACCGTCGTCGGCGTGCCCGACACCCCGGGCATTGCCTACAAGATCCTGGGCGCGGTGGCCGACGCCAACATCGACGTCGACGTGATCGTGCAGAACGTGTCGCACGACGGCCGTACCGATTTTTCGTTCACCGTGCCGCGCGGTGATTTTCAGCGTGTCAACGATCTGCTGAAGAACACCATCGTGCCCACCATCGGCGCGCTGCAGTTCACTGCCGATCCGCGCATCTGCAAGGTCTCGATCGTCGGCATCGGCATGAAGAGCCACGCCGGTGTGGCCAGCACGATGTTCCGCACCCTGGCCGAAGAGGGCATCAACATCCAGATGATCACCACCAGCGAGATCAAAACCTCGGTGGTGCTGGACGAAAAATACATGGAGCTCGCAGTGCGTGCGCTGCACCGGGCGTTCGGCCTGGACGCGCCCGAATCACTGGCCTGAGACCCTGCGCCGGGCAAGCCGCTGCAATGATGGCGGCCTGCAAGCTCGGGAGGGCGCCCAAGCTAGGCTAGAATGCTGCTCTTGCCCCGGGAGACGTGACCGAGTGGCCGAAGGTGCTCCCCTGCTAAGGGAGTATGGGGTTAATAGCTCCATCGAGGGTTCGAATCCCTCCGTCTCCTCCAGCATGCCTGCCCCAAGTGAATGCCTTGCTTGGGGTTTTGCATTTCTGGATCCCGAAATTGCGTTGCCGAGTGTTGCGCAATCCCCGGCTGGCAGCGCACGTCACTGAATTGCCATATTCAAACCTCAGACTCCTCGCCGAGGGGAGCTGATGAAAAAAATCGCGGGCGTGGCGGCGCCAAAGAGTTGGGATGTCGATGAAGTGGCCAGCCTGATCGAGGATCTCTGGTCGCTGCGCCAGTCGATGCTGAACCAGCAAAAGCGTTTGGCGCCCTGGCTGCGCAATGTCGATGCCGCGCACCGGCCCAGCGCCGTCAATCTGGCGCATTACCTGGCACTTCGTCAGCATGACCTGCGTCACCTGCAAGACAGGCTGGCCTGGATGGGGGTGTCCTCGCTGGGCCGGGCTGAATCCCATGTGTTGGCCAACGTCGACAAGGTGCTCGGCATCCTGCACCGTATCGCGGGCCTGGACTGGACGCCGCTGTCGCCTGAGGAGCCTGCAGGCTTCATCCGGGGCCGCGAGTTGCTGGCGCAGCAAGCCAAACTGTTGTTTGGTGCCTCGCCGCCTGAACGTGATGTCAGGATCATGGTGACCCTGCCCAGTGATGCGGCACAGGATGACCGCCTGGTCGAAGCCTTCGTGGCAGCCGGCATGGACATCGCCCGCATCAACTGCGCGCACGACGGTGCCGAGCAGTGGGCGGCCATGGCCAAAAGTGTGCGGCGCGCGGCAAAGCGCCTGGGTCGTCCGGTTCGGGTGCTGATGGACCTGGCCGGGCCCAAATTGCGGACCGGGCCGGTGGCTGCCGGGCCAGCGGTGCTGCGGATCAAACCGACACGCGATGCCTATGGCCAGGTGACGACGCCTGGCCGGCTCGGACTTCGGCCGGTTGGGTCCACCCTGCCGATCGCGGGTGCCGGCCATTGCCTGGGCGTCGATCCCGACTGGCTGGCGCAGCTCATGGTGGGCAGCCACTTCAACCTGACCGACGCACGTGCTGCCCGGCGACGGATGACGGTGGTGGCGTGCCAGGGCAACGGCGTGCTGGTCGAGTGCTCTCGCACGGCCTACCTGACGCCCGACACCGCACTGCGCTTGCACCGGCGGGGCCAGGATGTGCTCAAGACCCGGATCCACGACCTGACACAGCCGCCGGGCGAGCTTCGGTTGCAGCGTGGCGACCTGCTGCACTTGATGCCGAGCGGTGTGGGGCATGACGCCTTGCCGGGGATCAAGGGAAGCTCGGGCAAGCCGGCAACCATCGCTTGCACCTTGCCTGAGGCGCTGGCGCGGGTGCGCAAGGGTGAGCGCATCTGGTTCGACGACGGGCGTATCGGCGGCGTGGTGCGGCGTGCCAGTGCCAGGCAGGTCGAGGTGGAGATCATCGAGGCGCGTGATGGCGGCGAGCATCTGGCGGCCGACAAGGGCATCAATTTTCCCGATACCCGACTTGATCTGCCGGCGCTGACGGACAAGGACCTGGCCGATGTGCAGGTGGCGGCACGTCTGGCCGACATGGTCGGCCTGTCGTTTGCACAGTCTGCGTCGGACGTGCTGGACCTGCGGCAGCGGCTGGTCGAGCAGGGCGCGGGCCAGGTCGGGATCATCCTCAAGATCGAGACCCGGCGGGGCTTTGAGCACCTGCCCGAGATGCTGCTGGCCGCCATGGCCGGACCAGCGGCGGGTGTGATGATTGCGCGCGGTGATCTGGCGGTCGAGTGCGGCTACGAGCGCCTGGCCGAAGTGCAGGAAGAAATCCTCTGGGCCTGCGAGGCGGCGCACATGCCGGTGGTCTGGGCCACGCAAGTGTTGGAAACCTTGGCCAAGACCGGCCTGCCGTCTCGCGCCGAGATCACCGATGCTGCCATGGGCGGGCGCGCCGAATGCGTGATGCTCAACAAGGGTCCGCACATCCTGGACGCCATGCGCACCCTCAACAACATCCTGCAGCGCATGCAGGCACACCAGTCGAAAAAACGCCCGCTGTTGCGTGCGCTGACGGCATGGGACGTGCCGGCCGAACCGTCGGCGCACAAGCCGCCCGCCAAGTCGCATCCCGCGCGGGTTGAACTTCAGCGCCTGACAGACTGACGCTCAGGCGTCGACGGCCTGGGCAGACCCTGGGGCTGGGGTTCTTGCGCACGCACCCGGCAGAGCCCCGTGCAACCAGCTGGCAGCCCTGAAAGCGAAGCGGGCATTGGGCGCGGCAGGGACGTGCCGGTCCCCTGCCAGTTTGTCTCCGGCATGCGGCAGGGTTTTGACCACCAGCGTGTCCAGGGTTCCGCCAGCGCGTGCCACGACCTGTTTGCCGTGACGGCCGAGCCGGACGGCCCCACCGCTGTCGGGCAGCCCGGCCGCGCCGGTTGCAACCCAAACCGGCGCTGGCCGGATCAAGGCCTTGCCTAGCGGTACACCCCGTCCCAGGCCCCGGGCTGTACCGATGCACTGAGCCCGTCGGCGCTGGCGGTCGGGCGGTTCAGCGTGAACATGCTTTCGGGCGTGACCACCGAAAAATCCATGTAGCCCAGGCGGGCCAGCGGACGCATCTTGCCGGTCATCACCAGGCCGTCCTCGATGAAGCGGTCGTCGATGTAGACCGCCACCACCTCGCCGATGACCACGGTGTAGCCCTCGGGCGCACTGGCAGCGCCCGGGCGGGCGGGCAGGGCAGGGTGAGGGTCTTCCACAGCCGGCACTCGAACGCGGCAGGTGCCTGCGCCACGCGCGGTGGCTTGACACACAGTGAGGCCGCAGGGCTCAGGCCGGCCAGCGTGAACTCGTCGACGCCGGGCGCCACCGGGGCCGAGCTCAGGTTCATCGCTTCGCGCAAGTCCCAGGACGCGATCGAGCAGGTGAACTCGCCGTTGTGCTCGATGTTGCGCAGCGAGTCCTTGTAGCCGCCTGAGGAGAACATCACCATCGGCGGCCGGTCGCTGATGGCGTTGAAGAAGCTGTAGGGAGCGAGGTTGGGCACACCATCCGGGCCCAGGGTGGCGATCCAGCCGATCGGGCGGGGCACGGCCAGCGCCTTGAACGGGTCGAACTTCAGGCCCGGCGCGCGGCCGGTGGTTTCGTAGTGCATGGTGCGGTTTGCCGTGGTCAGGGATGACGGGCCTTGCAGTATCACGGCGCGGTCATTGTCCGGGCGGGCTGCCGGACAATGACCGCCAGATGACCACGCGCCCGGACCCGCATCACCGCCTGCAGCAAGCCAAGCCCGGCGGGCCGGGTTTGCGCCTGCCCACTGGCGAGCTTGACCGCCGGATGCGTGCGCTGGCCGTGAGCTCGACGCAGCGCTTTGTCGACCTGCCGCAAGTGTCCACCGTGGCCGAGTGGGGTCGGGCAGCGTCGGGCAGCGGTGGTGGCAGTGTGAACGGCGGCGGCGACGGTGCGGCCCATGCTGGCCTGCAGCACTTCAAGCTCAGTTCATGGAACGCGCTGGCCGTGCCTGCCCGCACGCCGCCCGAGGTGATCCTGCGGTTGAACCAGGCCGCCAACGAGGCGCTGGCCCAGCCGGTGGTGCGGGGTCAGTTGCGTGCGCTGGGCGTGCGTGCCCAGTGCGGCACTCCCGAGCGGCTGCGGCAGTGGCTGGCGGCAGAGGTCCTGCTCGGTGCCGAGCGGGTTCGTGCGGCCAGAATCGAGCCGCAATGAACTTCAAGCAGCTCGAATACTTTGTGCATGTGGCCGAGCTGGGCAGCTTCAGCAAGGCCGCACTGGTGCTGGACATCGCCCAGCCGGCGCTCAGTCGCCAGGTCAGGGCACTGGAGGTCGGATTGCGCGAGACATTGCTGCTGCGCAACGGCCGCGGCGTGGTGCTGACCGATGCCGGCCAGCGGCTGTACGAGCACGGTGTCAACATCCTGCAGGCGCTGGCGCAGGCCCAGGACGACATGGGTGCCAACCGCGACGCCCCGGTCGGCCGTATCACCATCGGCCTGCCGCCGTCGGTGGGCCGCCAGCTGACGCTGCCGCTGATCGACGGCTTCCAGCGCCGCCTGCCCACCGCGCGGCTGGCCATCGTCGAGGGCCTGTCCAGCCACATCAGTGAGTGGATCAGCACCGGGCGTGTGGATCTGGGCCTGCTCTACAACCCCGAGGCCCAACCGGCGCTGGAGATCACCCCGGTGATCGAAGAGGCGCTGTGCCTGGTGTCACCCGGCTTGGCGGACCCGGGCGCCGCGGCCGTGATGCCGCTGCGCGAGTTGCCTGCATGGCCCTTGATCGTGCCCGAGCGTGGCCACGCGATCCGCAAGCTGATCGAGACCCAGGCAGTGCTGGCGGGCATCAAGCTCAGCATCGCCTGGGAGGTGTCCAGCATCTCGGCCATCGTCGACCTGGTTTGCGCCGGTTACGGTCACGCCGTGTTGCATGCCAGTGCGGTGGCGGCGTCGGGCCGCGCCGACTTGCTGCGGGTGCGGCCGTTGGTCGAGCCGCGACTCAACAGCATGTTGTGCCTGGCCGTATCGGCCCACAAACGGCCCAGCCCGCTGATGCGCCAGGCCACCCGGCTGTTGACCGAGCTGGTGCGCAGCCTGCCGCAGGGCACGGCGGCGCAGTCGCAACCCGGCTGACGTGCCCGCCGGCCAGGCGCGGCGTGTGCGCTGCCCGGCGGCGAGCGGGCTACAGACCATGCTGAATTGATCTAGCTGCTATTTGCAGCCCTGCCTGGATTGAACAGGTTGACGGCGACAGAATCCGAACATTGCCACACCCCAAGGGGGCCAGCGCGTGATCGTTTCGACGTCCAACCCGGCGCAAGCCGAGCAGGGGCAACCTTGAGACCGCACCTCAACGGCATTTCGTCGATGGCCACCCGTGGCTTTTTGACCGATCTGTCGCTGCTGTACCAGCAACAACACGGTGTGGCGGTGCAGATCGAGGCGACCGGTGGGGTCGATGCGTGCAAGCGGGTGCTGGCCGGTGAAGTGTTCGATCTCGTGGTGCTGGCGTCCGACGCCATCGAGCGCCTGATCGCTGCCGGCCAGGTGGTGCCCGGCAGCCGGGTAGACCTGGTGCAGTCGAGCGTGGCGGTTGCCGTGCGGGCCGGCGCTGCGCTGCCCGACATCGGCACCGAGACAGCGCTGCGTTGTGCCGTACTGGCCGCCGGCAGCATCGGCACCTCGACGGGGCCGAGCGGCGTGCAGTTGGCACAGTTGTTCGAGCGCTGGGGCATTGGCGAACAGATCCAGGCACGCACCGTGGTGGCGGCGCCGGGTGTGCCGGTGGGCGCACTGGTGGCACGGGGATCGGTGGCGCTGGGTTTCCAGCAACTCAGCGAACTGATCCACCTGGACGGCATCCACATCGTCGGCCCGCTGCCGGCCGCCGTCCAGATCACGACCACGTTTTCAGCCGGCCTGTGCCGCGGCTCGACCCAGCCGCAGGCGGTGATGGCGCTGCTGGGCTTTCTGGCGTCTCCGCAGGCCAGCGAGTCCAAGTTGCGCCACGGCATGGTGCCCGCCTGAAGTACGCCCGAGACGCGCGGACTCACGCAGGATTGGCGCGCGCCAGCCCTGTCCGAACCCAAGGAGACCTCCCCCAATGATCATCGATTGCCACGGCCACTACACCACCGCGCCCAAGGCGCTGGAGACCTGGCGCAACCGGCAGATCGCCGGCATCCAGGACGCCGCGCTGATGCCCAAGGCCAGTGATTTGCAGATCAGCGACGACGAGTTGCGCGAGACGATTGAGCGCAACCAGCTGCGCTTGATGAAAGAGCGCGGCAGCGACCTGACGATCTTCAGCCCGCGGGCCAGCTTCATGGCGCACCACATCGGCGACTTCGAGGTCAGCAGCACCTGGGCTGCGATCTGCAACGAGCTGTGCTGTCGCGTCTCTCAACTGTTCCCCGACCATTTCATCCCGGCCGCGATGCTGCCGCAAAGCCCGGGTGTGGACCCGGCCACCTGCATCCCCGAACTGCGCAAGTGCGTCGAGCAATACGGCAACGTGGCGATCAACCTGAACCCCGACCCTTCAGGCGGCCACTGGACCAGCCCGCCGCTGAGTGACCGCTGCTGGTACCCGATCTACGAGCAAATGGTCGAGCTGCAGATCCCTGCGATGGTGCATGTCAGCACCAGTTGCAACGCCTGCTTTCACACCACCGGCGCGCATTACCTCAACGCCGACACCACGGCTTTCATGCAATTCCTGACCAGTGACTTGTTCAAGGATTTTCCGACGCTGAAATTCATCATCCCGCATGGCGGTGGTGCGGTGCCTTACCACTGGGGCCGTTTCAGGGGTCTGGCGCAGGAGCTTAAAAAACCACTCCTCAAAGACCATCTGCTGAACAACATCTACTTTGACACTTGCGTGTATCACCAGCCGGGCATCGACTTGCTGACGAAGGTGATCCCGGTGGACAACATCCTCTTTGCCAGCGAGATGATCGGCGCCGTGCGTGGCATCGACCCCGAGACGGGCCACTATTTCGATGACACGCGACGCTACATCGA
>JBBQAH010000286.1:0-2315 GCA_038316145.1 Burkholderiales bacterium | reverse complement strand
ATCACTGACACTAACGATAAACTGAAAACCACGAATTAATAAGTAAAAACTGAATATGAATTATCTGATAAATATTAACAAATTAGTAATTGCCTAGTAGTGATTCCTTAGAACTCATAGAGAATAACTAATAATAAAGTACATCAAAAGGTATGAACAAAATGAAGCCCCCTGTTTTATGAGTCTTATCAATAATGCCAGGTGAAAACCACACCCACGATCAGTTTTTACCTCCATCGTCTCGGTCTGTAGGCTGAACCGCTGCACAATAATCGGCAACACTTTTCCGCCCTGGGAGTTTGTGGAGTAATTGCGATCGGCGAACGTAAACCATCGATTATAAAACTTTTCGATGAATCCCCGTTTGGTCATATTGATGACGTCTGGATAGTTCTCATCGAATACCTACGTTTTTCAATTAACACGATCTATTAAGGTCTATTATGAGAACAGTATGTTAGTATCGTGCAGCCTGGTGGCAGTCTACTCGGAAAAACTTCTTCGCGGTCATTTTATGTTGCTGGAAGTAAACACATTTTGCACGTACCTGACCAAACATCATGGTTGATTCATAAATTCCAATTTGCATGTCATTTTCCTACAAAATACAACATAGCAAAGCCATATTATGTACTAATTTGAAAACTATTCTACAGTAAAATATATGTGCTGTATACAACTTATAACGCGAGCCGTAATAAAAAACTGGTAATATTAAAGTTATAACGTTAGAAATGGTATGTTTTGAGTAATGACCGAACGTTTTGCTGTTAGCCCTTATATGACAGAGGAAGTTATCACTTGAATATTAATTTACTACGTTAATTTCAGTGACTGAACCTGAAATTTACAACACTGAAAACTGGTGCACTTAACACAGTGACTTTAACCTTTTATCGGTTTGGCAATAGTTTATATCATAGTAAATCTGCATATATTGTTTATCTAATCTAATTAGTTATGGAGTATATAACGCAGTATTACATTAATAATTGCTGATTACTCATATCAGTTTGCTAATAATTCAATTTTACAAGAATTAATAGTATTGCATTGAAGAGTAATAGCATTACTGATATTATTTTGTTTGCTCTAATAAAATATCACGGCCAATGCGGATTTTATTATTGCATGTTTTTTGTCCTTCTGTGTCCATTTAATTGCATTTACAGTTTAATGTTTAAATATTGTAATAAAAAGTGTAGTGCAAGTTCTACTGTATATTATTATACAGTGCAATATTCATGATCGTTAGTTATATTATAATTTGTTTGATTATATATTAATTTCAGACAACTACTCTGTATATTTTTTTAATTCGTTCGCAAATATGACGTCACGAACCTGCGCATCGGCAGAGTACGTAAAGTTGTAATCCTTGCGCGCGGTTGTGGAAATTTCCAACGTCAAGGCCTCTATCCGGCTCCAAACCGGCACGACACCGGTGATCACGAGCAGGCACTTTAGACCGTCTACCGCCATCTGAGGGATTGCCAAAAAGTTGCACACGTCAACTAATTTTCCCACACAAAGTATATCGATTAGATCGGGCGCCGGGACTCGAAAGGTCATGAACCATCAATGGGGGCCAGCTTCGTCTACACTACACGTATGCCTCCCATAACGCACCTTATCCTGCTCGGAGGTCCCATTGCCGCGCCACGTGACCGGCCCGATGCCCGGTCGTTTGGTGGGCTGAACCGTAATGAAGACCTATTGTGTTCGACAAAACCATCAGTCAAGAGATGCTCCATAACGACACAAAGGGAATTATATCAATATCTGTAATAAGGGATACCAAAAATAACGAAAGAATCCTTACAAAATCGCCCGATGTCATGGATAATCGAGTCGCGTCGATCTATTGAGTGGGAACGATATGGATACACGATAAACATGTATATATATAGATATATGGTGCAATAGTAAGGATATTCATGCAGGAATGCGTGACGCCACTGCTTGACTTTGATTAAATTTTCCGGTAAAAGTGCGTTTTATTATATCGATTTTAACTTCGATTGCGCGCTACCGGCGCTACTGATGCTTTGATGGGCGAGGGCATTTTTGAATCTTGGCTCTTTTGTTTATAGTCTTAATATCATCACTGTCGTATGCGCAATTGACGTCTGCTGTATCGACTGTTGTACTACAAACTTCGGACAGGATTTTCGTGAAGTGGTGCGGTGTAAAGTGCCCAATTCATAACGAGCTTCCCGTTATTCATTGAGCACAGTCCCTGTAATGCGGCTTAAGCACCGTTTTGACTGCCAGTGCGCAGCACTGCCAGTATGCAGTTGATCTGCACACTGAAT
>JBBQAH010000131.1:0-8911 GCA_038316145.1 Burkholderiales bacterium | reverse complement strand
GGCTTCGAACAAGGAGCTTTCCCAGCATGGCGGGTCATTCCAAATGGGCCAACATCCAGCACCGCAAGGGCCGGCAGGATGAAAAACGCGGCAAGATCTGGACCCGCATCATCCGCGAGATCACCGTGGCGGCGCGCCAGGGTGGCGGCGATGTCGGGGTCAATCCGCGTCTGAGGCTGGCCATTGCCGGGGCCAAGGCCGCCAACATGCCGGCCGACCGCATCAAGTACAACATCGACAAGGCCTCGGGCACGCTGGAGGGCATCAGCTACGAGGAGATCCGCTACGAGGGCTACGGCATCGGCGGTGCGGCGGTCATCGTCGACACCATGACCGACAACCGGGTGCGCACCGTGGCCGAGGTGCGCCACGCCTTCAGCAAGTACGGCGGCAACCTGGGCACCGAGGGGTCGGTGGCGTTCCAGTTCAAGCACTGTGGCCAGTTTGTGTTTGCGCCCGGCGCGCCCGAGGACACGCTGATGGAAGTGGCGCTGGAGGCCGGCGCCGAGGACGTGATCACCCACGACGACGGCTCGACCGAGGTGTTGTGTGCCGCGGCCGACTTCGAGGCCGTCAAGGCCGCGCTGGAAGCGGCTGGCCTGGTGCCTGAGATCGCCGAGGTGACGATGCGGGCCGAGAACAACATCCCGCTGGCCGGCGAGGACACCGAGCGCATGCAAAAGCTGCTGGACGTGATCGAGGACCTGGACGACGTGCAAGCGGTGTTCCACAACGCCGAAATGGACACATGAACATTCTTGTCATTGGCGGCGGTGGCCGCGAGCACGCCCTGGCCTGGAAGCTGGCGCAAAGCGAGCGCGCCCAGGCGGTGTACGTAGCACCGGGCAACGGCGGCACGGCGCGCGACAACCGCCTGAGCAACCTGGCCATCACCGACCCGGTGGCACTGGCCGACTTTGCCGAGGCCAACAAGATCGGCCTGACGGTGGTCGGCCCCGAGGCGCCGCTGGCCGCCGGTGTGGTCGACATCTTCCGCAACCGCGGGCTGCGCATCTTCGGCCCGACGCAGGCCGCGGCGCAGTTGGAGAGCTCCAAGGCCTTTGCCAAGGACTTCATGCAGCGCCACGCCATCCCCACGGCCAGCTACGCCACCTTTACCGACGCTGTGCTGGCCCATGCCCACATCGATGCGGTGGGTGCGCCTATCGTGATCAAGGCCGACGGCCTGGCCGCCGGCAAGGGCGTGGTGGTGGCGATGGACCTGGCCGAGGCCCACGCCGCGATCAACTTCATGTTGCAAGACGGCGGCCTGGACATGGTGCACAACGCCAACGCCGCCGGCCAGGCGGTGCCGCGGGTGGTGATCGAGGAGTTCTTGCAAGGCGAAGAAGCCAGTTTCATCGTGATGGTGGACGGCAAGAACGTGCTGGCGCTGGCCAGCAGCCAGGACCACAAGCGCCTGGGCGATGCCGACACCGGCCCCAACACCGGCGGCATGGGCGCGTACTCACCCGCGCCGGTGGTCACGCCCAACGTGCATGCCAAGGCAATGCAGGACATCATCCTGCCGACCGTGGCGGGCATGGCACGTGACGGCATCCCGTTCACCGGCTTCCTGTACGCCGGGCTGATGATCGACGCCCAGGGCCGGCCCAAGACGCTGGAGTTCAACACCCGCATGGGCGACCCGGAGACCCAGCCGATCCTGATGCGGCTCAAGAACGATCTGCTCGACGTGCTGATGCACGCCACCGACGGCACGCTGGACCAGGTCGAGCTGCAGTGGGACCGGCGCTTTGCGCTGGGCGTGGTGCTGGCAGCGGCGGGTTACCCTGCTGCACCGCGCAAGGGCGATGCCATCACCGGCCTGCCGGTCGATACCGAGGATGCGGTGGTGTTCCATGCCGGCACGGCCAGCGACGGCAGCAGCCTGCGCGTGACCGGCGGCCGGGTGCTGTGTGTGACCGCCCTGGGCGACTCGGCCAAGCTGGCGCAGCAACGCGCCTACGACACCTTGCGCGGCATCCACATCGACGGCGTGCTGTACCGCCGCGACATCGGCCACCGCGCCATCAAGCGTTGAGCGGCGCCGTGCCTGCCGGCCAGCCCGGAGACATCACCAACACCCAGGCCGTGCGTGACTACCTGCTGGGTTTGCAGCAGCGCATCATCGGCGCGCTGCAGGCGGTCGACGGCAAGCCGTTTGTGACGGACGCCTGGGTGCGGGCACCGGGTGAGCGGCTGCAAGGCGACGGCCGCACCCAACTGGTGGAAGACGGCGGCCTGCTGGAGCGCGGCGGCTGCAACTTCAGCCATGTCCGCGGGCAGCAGCTGCCGCCCTCGGCCACGCAGCACCGGCCCGAACTGGCCGGCGCGCCCTTCGAGGCCATGGGCGTGTCGCTGGTGTTGCATCCGCGCAACCCGTTTGTGCCGACCGTGCACATGAACGTGCGCATGTTTGCCGCGTTACCGGACGGCCAAGCGCCGGTGGTCTGGTTTGGCGGCGGCATGGACCTGACGCCGTATTACGGCGTCGAGGACGACGCCCGGCACTTTCACCAGACCTGCTGCGACGCGCTGGCGCCGTTCGGCCCGGCGCTCTACCCGCGCTTCAAGACCTGGTGCGACGGGTACTTCTTCTTGAAGCACCGCAACGAGCCGCGTGGCATTGGCGGCATCTTTTTCGACGACTTTTCCGAGCTGGGCTTCGAGCAGAGTTTTGCCATGCTGCGCGCGGTGGGTGATGCCTTTTTGCCGGCCTACCTGCCGATCGTCGAGCGCCGGCGCGCGCTGCCCTACGGCGAGCACGAGCGTGACTTCCAGGCCTACCGACGCGGCCGCTATGTCGAGTTCAACCTGGTGTTCGACCGCGGCACGCTGTTCGGCTTGCAGTCGGGCGGGCGCACCGAGAGCATCCTGATGTCGATGCCGCCGGTCGTGAAGTGGCGCTACAACTGGCAGCCCGAGCCGGGCACGCCCGAGGCCCGGCTTTACAGCGACTTCTTGCGGCCGCGCGACTGGATCGGCACGCCTTGACAGCGGCACGGCGCATCGGTGTGCTCGGCGGCAGCTTCGACCCACCGCACCTGGCGCACCTGGCACTCGGCCGAGTGGCGTTGCAGGCCTTGGCGCTGGACGAGTTGCGTTGGCTGCCCGCGGGTGCGCCCTGGCAAAAGGCCGGTCGTGTGATGGCGCCGGCCGAGCACCGGGTCGCCATGTTGACCGAATTGCTGGCCGGCGAGCCCGGAAACCAGGTGATCGACCCCCGCGAACTGCAACGCGCGGGCGCCACGTTCACCATCGACACGGTGCGTGAGTTGCAGGCCGAACAACCCGGCGCAGACTGGTTTTTGATCCTGGGCCAGGACCAGTACGCGCGCTTCGACACCTGGCGAGACTGGCCCGAACTGTTGCAGCGGCTCACGCTGGCGGTGGCCGGGCGGGCGGGTCAGGCCCCTCAGGCACCGGCGGCGTTGCTGGCGCTGCCACACCGGGTGCAAACCCTGGATTTGCCACCGACGCACATCGCCGCCAGCGACATCCGCCACCGTCTGGCGGCCGGCCAACCGGTTGCAGCACTGGTAGGCGAGCGCGTGGCCGGCTACATTTCGCAGCATCATCTCTATAAACAGGGCAATTTGCCCGAAACCCCACGGGACACCCCCCACTGAATGGACATTCGCAAACTTCAACGGGCCATCGTCGATGGACTCGAGGACGTCAAGGCCCAGGACATCCTGGTTCTCAACACCGAGCACCTGTCGTCGCTGTTCGAGCGCGTGATCATCGCGTCGGGCACCAGCAACCGGCAGACCAAGGCGCTGGCCTCGGGCGTGCGCAACGCGGTGCGCGAGGCCGGGTTCCCGGTGCTGGCCACCGAGGGTGGTGAAAACGGCGAGTGGATCATCGTCGACTGCGGTGCGGCGGTAGCCCACATCATGCAGCCGGCCATCCGCGACTACTACCGCCTGGAGGAGATCTGGGGCGGCAAGCCGGTCAAGATGAAGCTGGGCGGTGTGGCCAAGGGCCTGGTCAAGGCGTCCGAGGGCATCGGTGACAAGGACGACGAGGACGACGAAGACGACGAGCCCGTCGCCAAGAAGCCGGCACGCAAGACGGCGGCCAAGAAGGCCGCCAAGAAGGTCGCGCCGCAGCAGGAGGCGCGCATGGCCGTGGCCGCCAAGCCCGAGCCGTCGCAGCGCCCGGCGTCCAAGGCCGCAGCGGCCAAGAAGGTCGCCGCCAAGGTGGCTGCGGCCAAGAAGGTCGTCGCGCGCAAAAAGGCCATCGCCAAGGCGCCGGTGCTCAAAACCATCGTCGTCAAGGCGGTGGACCGCCGCACCGCAGCCGTCAAGACGGCATCGGCCGCGGCGCGCAAGACCGCCGGCCCGGCGCGCAAGACGGCCGCAGGCGGGCGTGCTGCAGCACCGTCCGGTCGCAAATCGGCGGCCAAGACGATCTCCAAGCCGTCGTCCAAACCCTCGACCCGGCGCTGACCGCCAGCCATGCGCCTGCTGCTGGCTGCGGTGGGGCAGCGGCCACCGGCCTGGGCCGAGACCGCTTACGAGGACTTCGCCAAGCGCTTTCCGCCCGAGATGCGGCTGGCGCTCAAGGCCATCAAGGCCGAGCCACGCACCACTGCCAAGACCGCCGCGCAGATGATGGCGGCCGAGGCGGTGCGGCTGGACGCAGCCTGCCCCAAAGGTGCACGCCGGGTGGTGCTCGACGAGCATGGCGCCCGGCTGACGACCGCCCAGCTGGCCGACCGGCTGCGGTTCTGGCTGGGTGACGGGCGGGATGTGGTCTTGCTGGTGGGCGGCCCAGACGGGCTGGACCCGGCCCTCAAGGCCACTGCCGACGAGACCCTGCGGCTGTCGGACCTGACGCTGCCGCACGCCTTTGTGCGGGTGCTGCTGGCCGAGGCGCTGTACCGCGCCTGGAGTCTCACCGCCGGCCACCCCTACCACCGCGAATAGCTGACGGGCCGCGCTGCAGCCGTGGCGCAGGTTTCGCCAAACCCTGTTTTGCCCAACCACCGCCCCGACATGCCCGCTGCCACCCCGATCTACCTGGCCTCGCAAAGCCCGCGCCGCCGCCAGTTGCTGGACCAGCTGGGCGTGCCGCACGAGTTGCTACTGGCTGACGCCGACGAGGACGCCGAGGCGCTGGAAGCCGTGCTGCCGGGCGAGCTGCCGGCCGCCTATGTGCAGCGTGTCACCGGCCTGAAGCTGCAGGCCGCCCGGGCGCGCCACCGGCGCCGCGGCCTGCCCGCCGCCGCCATCCTGTGCGCCGATACCACCGTGGCGCTGGGCCGGCGCATCCTGGGCAAGCCGGCCGATGCCGATGAAGCCGCCGAGATGCTGGCGGCACTGTCAGGCCGCAGCCACCGGGTGCTCACGGCAGTGGCGGTGGCACCGGCCGGCAGCGCCCGCCGCGCGCTGGCCGCGCTGAGCCTGTCGCAAGTGCGATTTGCAGTGCTCAGCCCGGCCACCATTGCCGCCTACATCGCCAGCGGCGAGCCCTACGGCAAGGCCGGCGGCTACGCCGTGCAGAGCCAGCTGGCGGGCTGGATCGCGCATGTCGCCGGCAGCTACTCCGGTATCATGGGTTTGCCCCTCTTCGAGACGGCCCAGTTGCTGAGACAAGCGCGCGTGACTTTCTAGGATCGGTTCTAGACGCCCACGGCGCGTCCAAGAAAAGCCCCGCGCCATGCATGACATCCCGATCAACTGGGCGCCGCAGGAAACCCGCGTCGCCATCATTGAAAACGGCGCCGTGCAGGACCTGCACATCGAGCGCACGCTGGAGCGCGGGCTGGTCGGCAACGTCTACCTGGGCAAGGTGGCGCGGGTGCTGCCCGGCATGCAAAGCGCGTTCATCGATGTCGGGCTGGAGCGCGCCGCCTTTTTACACGTGGCCGACCTGCACGGCGGCGGCCACCACCATGTGCCCAAGCACGAGGTAGCGGTGCAGGTGCCGATCGAGCGCCAGGTGTTTGAAGGCCAGACCCTGATGGTGCAGGTCATCAAGGACCCGATCGGCAGCAAGGGCGCACGCTTGTCGACCCAGGTCAGCATTGCCGGGCGCATGCTGGTGTTTTTGCCGCAGGACAACCACATCGGCATCTCGCAAAAAATCGGTTCGCCCGAGGCGCGCGAGCATTTGCGCAGCCGCATGCAGGCCCTGACCACGACTGCCGACGGCAGCCCCACCGGCGGCTTCATCCTGCGCACCAACGCCGAGGACGCTAGCGACGGGGAGCTGGCGGATGACATCGCCTACCTGCGCAAGGCCTGGGCGACGATCAAGGCCCAGGGCCTGTCGCAGCCGCCCGGCACGCTGCTGCACGAGGACTTGAACCTGGCCGAGCGGGTGTTGCGCGACATGGTCAACGACAACACCCAGAGCATCCGCATCGACAGCAAGCTGCAGTACGACGACCTCAAGGCCTTTGGTGAGGTCTTCACGCCTGGCTCGGCGTCCAAGCTGGAGCTGTACAAGGGTGAGCGGCCGATCTTCGACCTGTTCGGCATCGAGGAAGAAATCGCCCGGGCACTGGCGCGGCGTGTTGATCTGAAGAGCGGCGGTTACCTGATCATCGACCAGACCGAGGCTCTGACCACGGTGGACGTGAACACCGGCGGCTTTGTCGGCGCACGCAACTTCGACGACACGATCTTCAAGACCAACCTGGAGTCTGCCGGCGCCATTGCCCGACAACTGCGCCTACGCAACCTGGGCGGCATCATCATCGTGGACTTCATCGACATGGTGCGCGAGGAGCACCGGTCGGCGGTACTGGCCGAGTTCAAGAAGCAGCTCGCCCGCGACCGTACCAAGGTGTCGGTCAGCGGGTTCAGCCAGCTGGGCCTGGTCGAGATGACTCGCAAGCGAACCCGGGAAAGCCTGGCCCACATGCTGTGCCAGCCTTGCCCCACCTGCGAGGGTCGGGGCCAGGTCAAGACGGCGCGCAGCGTGTGTTACGACGTGCTGCGCGAGATCCTGCGCGAGGCCCGGCAGTTCAGTCCCAAGGAGTTCCGGATCATCGCCAGCGCCGCGGTGGTGGAGATGTTGCTCGATGAGGAGAGCCAGCACCTGGCCGGCTTGAGTGATTTCATCGGCAAGCCGATCTCGCTCGCCACCGAACCGTCGTTCAGCCCGGAGCAGTACGACATCGTGTTGATGTAGCTGGCCAGGCTGCCATGGCGATCACCATCATGGCAGTTGCGCCGGCGACCCGGACCAGCCTGCCTTGGGCACCAACACCGGCTGGTCCGGCTGCGCGAAAAAGTGCGGTGACATGATCTGCACGCCATGCTCGTTGAAGCCGTCCTGGATGCTGGCATGCAAGGCCGACAGGATCGGCACACGCTCCAGCGGCTTGTCGATGCTGACGAACAATTCGTACTCGACATAAAAGTCGGACAGTGCGCGCTGGTAGACATAGGGCTCGGGTGGGTTGCGCACACCGGGGGTTTTTCTGGCCGCAGCGATCAGCAGTTCATGCACCTGCCGCCATGGCGCGTCGTAGCCGATGGTGACACGCGTGGTCAGCAGCGCGCCCTGGGTGCCGGCCAGCTTGGAGTAGTTGTGGATCGGGTGGGCGATCAAGACCGAGTTCGGGATCGTGATCTCCTCGTTACGCAGGTTGACGATCTTGGTGGCCAGCGCGGCCACCTCGGTCACCACGCCCTGCACGCCGTTGATGTCGACAAAGTCGCCCTTGTGCAGCGAGCGTGAGTACACCACCACCAAGCCGCTCATCGCCTGGGTTATCAGGCCGGTGGAGCCGAAGGTGAGCATCAGGCCGAGCAGCACCGACACGCCCTTGAACGCCTCGCTGCTGGACCCGGGCAGAAAGGGGTAGGCGATGGCCAGGCCCAGCGCCCAGACGATCAACGAGAAGATGCGCCGCGTTGCGGTGGCGGTCTCGCGGTGAAACCAGGGCAGCCGCACCCTGTCTTTTTGCACCGCGTCGAAAAAGTAGCCCAGTCCGTCGACGGTGGCCCGTGTCAGCACCAGCACGATAGCCACGGTGATCAGCCCGGGCAGGCTGGACAGCACGCCGCTGGCCAACCAGATCAGCTTGTGCCACAGCCAGTCGCCCATCAGCTGCGCGATCGGTGCCGTGGCCAGGAAACTGCCCAGCACAAAATAGATCCAGAAGTAGGCCAGTGTCAGCAGCACAAACCACTGCACCAGGCGCACGCTGGCGACGGCGATCCGGGCCAGGAACTCGCGCATGTCGATGTACGCAAAGCGCGCCGCCACCAGGTCGCGCTTGTCCTCCATCCACAGCACCAGTCGGCGGCTGACGCGGTAGGTGACCCAGATCAGCAGCGCCAGCACCAAGGTCGCGCCACCGCTGCGCAGGCCGCCGCGCAGCAGCAGGCCGCCGTCGCGCAACGCGTGGTAGGCGGTGCGCACCTCTTCCAGCCGCGTCTGCGTGGTCTTGACCAGTGCCTTGAAGCTCTGCTGCGACTCGACATCGACGTCGTCCTCCATCAGCACGAACAAGAGGTTGTCACCCAACATGAACTGCATGCCGTTGCGGCCGTCCAAAGTGACCGGTGTGATGTTCAACGGGTCGTTGGCCGCTGAGCCTGGCATCTTGCGCATGCGCTCGGCCACCCGTTGCACCCGCATCTGCGGCGTCAGACCGCCCAGGCGCATGCGCAGGGTGACCACCTCGCGGTTCAACATGCTCACTGTGGCGGGTTCGTCGCTGCCGGTGGCGGCGGCCGCCTTGGCCCGCGGTGCCGGGCCGGCAACGTCCTCGGCCACGAGCAGGTCCGATGGTTCAGCCGTCAAAGCGGGCGCTGGGTGAAGCGCCAGCGCAGTGCCCAGCAGCAGGCCTGCCCACATCAATCTCATACAGGTCATGGTTTCCCCCGGAGAGTGCGCCAGCCGCCGCCGGTTGGCAGGTAGCGCGGTGCCATTTTGTTGTCAATTT
>JBBQAH010000113.1:0-10202 GCA_038316145.1 Burkholderiales bacterium | reverse complement strand
AGGCCGGCCGCAACTGCCTGGTGTTTTTCAACAGCTCGCTGGACAACGATGCCCAGCGCCGGGTGCGCATGACCAGCCTGCTGCGCATCGACACCGACCGCAACGGCTTCCGCTTTGTGGCCCAGCCCAAGGTCGATGCCGGTGGCCGGCCGGTGGGCGCCGAGCTGCTGATGCGCTGGAACACCGAAGCCTTCGGCAATGTGTCGCCGATCGAGTTCATCCCGCTGGCCGAAAAGGTGGGCTTGATCCAGCTGATGGGCCGGCATGCCGCCCACGCCGCGGCGCAACTGGCGGCGGCCAGCGCTGCGCTGGGCCATGCGCTGCCGGTAGCGGTCAACCTGTCGCCCAAGCAACTGCTGCAACCCGGGCTGGACAGCCTGTTGCTGCAGGCCTGCCGGCGCCACGGCATATCGCCCGGCATGCTGGAGCTGGAGCTGACAGAATCGGCGCTGGTGCACAACATGGACGTCGTCAAGCCGATGCTGCACCGGCTGCGCGGCCATGGCTTTTCGCTCGCGCTCGACGACTTCGGCACCGGCTACTCGTCGCTGAGCTACCTGCGCCACCTGCCGTTCGACAAGATCAAGATCGACCGCAGCTTCGTGATGGACATCGAGCGCGACCCGGCCGCCGTGCGCCTGCTCGACAGCATCGTGCGGCTGTGCCATGTGCTGGGCATGCACACCGTGGCCGAGGGCGTGGAGACGCCGCAGCAACTGGCCGCGCTGGCGGCGATGGGTGTCAACGAGTTCCAGGGTTACCACTTTTCGCGGCCCATTCCCGTCGACGACTGGTTGCAGCTGTTGCGTGATGCCGGTGGCCAGCCACCGATCTTGCCGTTGCCGTTGGGTGCGCTCCTGGTGCCGGACCGGCGATTGACAACCGCCCGGGCCTGAGCCGAAGCGCTGCGGCGCCGTGCTATCGTGATCCGGCCATACCCGCTTGCCGCGCGTGCCTGCATTCCGCTCGCATTCCCTGCCAGACCGACTCCAGAACCCAAAGCACCATGAGCTACAACATCGATTTGTCCGGCCGCGTGGCCTTTGTCTCGGGCGCGTCCAGCGGCCTGGGTGCGCAATTCGCCCGCACGCTCAGCCAGGCGGGCGCCGCTGTGGTGCTGGCCGCGCGACGCGTCGAACGCCTCAAGACGCTGCGCGCCGAGATCGAGTCCACCGGCGGCGACGCGCAGGTGGTCGAGCTCGACGTGACCGATCCGGACAGCATCAAGTCGGCGGTGGCCCACGCCGAAACCGAGATGGGCACCATCGACATCCTGGTCAACAACTCCGGCGTGTCCAACACCCAGAAGCTGGTGGACGTGCTGCCCGAGGACTACGACTTCATCATGGGCACCAACACCCGGGGCGCCTTCTTCATGGCGCAAGAGGTGGCCAGGCGCATGTTTGCCCGCTCGCGCGGCGCCGCGCCCGGCACCTTCACCGGTGGGCGTATCGTCAATGTGGCGTCGATGGCCGGCCTGCGGCCACTCAGCCAGATCGGTGTGTATGCGATGAGCAAGGCCGCCGTGATCCACATGACCCGTGCGATGGCGCTGGAATGGGGCAAGTTCGGCATCAACACCAACGCGCTGTGCCCGGGCTACATCGACACCGAGATCAACCACCAGCACTGGCAGACCGAGGCCGGCCAGAAGCTGATGAACATCCTGCCGCGCAAGCGTGTCGGCCGTCCGCACGACCTGGACTCTGCGCTGATGATGCTGGTGGCCAACGAGAGCCACTTCATCAACGGCGCGATCCTGTCCGCCGACGATGGTTTTGGCGCCTGACCTGCCGCCATGGCCCGTGCGCTGACCCCCCTGGAAGCCCGTGTGCTGGGTGTGCTGGTCGAAAAGCAGGCGACGGTGCCCGACACCTACCCGCTGTCGCTCAACACCCTGGTGGCCGGCTGCAACCAGAAGACCACGCGTGACCCGGTGATCAACGCTACCGACGCCGAGGTGCTCAGCGCGCTGGACGGGCTCAAGCGCATGAGCCTGGCCTTCGAGGGCAGCAGCACGCGGGTCACCCGCTACGAGCACAACGCCGTGCGCGGCATCAACGTGCCGGCCAACGCGGTGGCGCTGCTGACCGTGCTGATGCTGCGCGGGCCGCAGACATCGGCCGAGTTGCGGGCCAACGCCGAGCGCCTGCACCGCTTTGCCGACATCGCTGCGGTCGAAGTGGTGCTGCAAGACCTGGCCGACCGGTTTCCGCCCCGGGTGGTGTTGTTGGCGCGTGCGCCCGGCGCCCGCGAGCCGCGCTGGGCCCACCTGCTGTGTGGCGAGGTGCAGATGACCGCCGCGCGCGACACCGGCGGTGGCAACGCGTCCGACGACGACGCGGTCAGCGTGGGCGAACTGGTGGCGTTGAAATCCGAACTGCGCCGCCAGTCGACCGAGCTGGCAAACCTGCGTGCGCTGGTGCTGCGCATGGCGGCCGAGCTGGGCATCACTACCGAACCGACGCCCCCCGCCGAGGCGGGCTGAGGCGGCAAGATTCAATGCGATTCGACCTGCCCGACGACAAGCGGCTGTGTTTTGAGCTGGTGATCCCGATCCGCTGGGGCGACATGGACGCGATGGGCCATGTCAACAACGCCAACTACTTTCGCTACCTGGAAACGCTGCGCATCGACTGGTTTCGCAGCATCGGCTGCCTGCCGGACGCGGACGGCGTGGGCCCGGTGATCATCAACGCCTTCTGCAGCTTCATCCGCCAGCTCGAATACCCCGGCGACGTGCTGGCCAGGCACTATGTCGGCGCAATGGGCCGCAGCACGCTCGACACCTACGCCACGCTGGAGCGGCTGGACCAGCCCGGTGTGATCCACGCCACCGGTGGCGCCACCGTGGTCTGGACCGACTTCAAGGCGCAGCGGTCGGTGGCCTTGCCGGACCGCTGGCGCGCGCTGTTTGCCGGGGCTTGAGCCGGCGGCCTGCCCTGCAGCAGCAGCTCAACCCGACAGCAGCTTGTTGACCAGTTCGGGCGTGGTGGCCGCGCCCACCTTGCGCATCAGCCGGCCGCGGTAGACATCCACCGTGCGGGGGCTGATCACCAGCCGCTTGCCGATCTGCTTGCTGGTCAGGCCTTCGATCAGCAGCGCCGCGATCTCGCGCTCGCGGGCGGTGAACACCACCTTGAGCTTGCGCTTGGACGACAGGTCCTCAAACGCCCAGATGCCGGCGGCGTGCGGCAGCAGCGGGTTCAGCGTGCGGCCCGACACATGACACCAGAACAGCTCGCCGCGCGCGGGGCCGTCCAGCCGTTTCATCACCCGCTCGTCGGCATACCAGCCCTGGGCGTCCAGGCTGGCTGCGATGCGCGCGCCGGTGCGCTCGAACTCGTCGGTGCTGGGGTACAGCACCTCGAAGCTGCGGCCCATCAGCTGGTCGCGCTGCGCACCGAACATGGCCAGCAGCTGCTGGTTGCAGTCGACGATCTGGCGCTGGCGCGAGAGCACCAGGCCGATCGGTGCCAGATCAAACGCGATGCGGTAGTCCAGTGGCGGCTCGGCCGTACCGGGCGGCCAGGCCGGCGGAACGGGCAGGGCGCCGCTCAAAGCAGGGCGTAGGTGGTGGTGCTGTGCGCTGCCAGCCGGCCGGCGGCATCAAATGCCTCGACCTCGCCGAACACCAGGTTCTTGCCGGCGCGCAACACCCGCGCAACCAGCCGCACGGCGCCACTGTCGCCGGCCACCGGGCGCAAGAAACTGGTCTGCAGTTGCACGGTCGTCATCGGCCGGAAGCCCCCCAGCTGGCTGCTGACGGCCAGGATCATCGCGGTGTCGGCCGCTGCCATCAGGGTCTGGCCACTCAGCACACCGCCGCCGTGCACCTGCAGCGGCGTGACCGGCAGAGCCAGCACCACCTCGCCGGCACGGGCCTCCAGCACCCGCAGGTCCAGCGCCTTGACCCAGTCGGCCAGTACGGTGCTGAGGATGGCTTGCAGCGCGGCCACGTCCAGGTCGGCCTTGGATGCGGGAGAGGGCGCGGAAGATTCAGCCATGCAGTGCTCCGAACAGGGGATTAGGCGATTTTACGTAACCCCTGCTTGATCCCCCAAGGAGTACGCTTCGCGCCGTCCCCACACCCGAAGCGAAAGACGCCACCATGAACAAGATCTACCCCAGCGCCGCCGCAGCGCTGGCCGGCATCGTGCACGACGACCAGTTGCTGGCGGTCGGCGGGTTCGGCCTGTGCGGCATCCCCGAGGCGCTGATCGACGCGCTGGCGGCCTCAGGCGCCAAGGGCCTGACGGTGATCAGCAACAACGCCGGGGTGGACGGCTTCGGCCTGGGCAAGCTGCTGGAAACACGCCAGATCAAGAAGATGATCTCCAGCTACGTTGGCGAGAACAAGGAGTTCGAGCGCCAGTACCTGGCCGGCGAGCTGGAACTTGAATTTACGCCGCAAGGCACGCTGGCCGAGCGGCTGCGCGCCGGTGGCGCCGGCATCCCGGCGTTTTTCACGCGCACCGGGGTGGGCACCCTGGTGGCCGAGGGCAAGGAGTCGCGTGAGTTTGATGGCCACGTCTACGTGATGGAGCGGGCCCTGCTGCCCGAGGTGGCGCTGGTCAAGGCCTGGAAGGCCGACAAGAGCGGCAACCTGGTGTTTCGTCGCACCGCGCGCAACTTCAACCCGGCCGCCGCGATGGCCGGCCGCACGACGGTGGTCGAGGTCGAAGAGATCGTCGAGACCGGCACCTTTGATCCGGACGCTGTCCACCTGCCCGGCATCTACGTGCACCGCATCGTGCTCAACGCGACGCCGGAGAAGCGCATCGAAAAGCGCACGGTCACCGCCACCGCCACTTCAACCGACAAAGCAGGAGCCTGACATGGCCTGGACCCACGACCAGATGGCGGCACGTGCCGCCCAAGAGCTGCAGGACGGTTTTTACGTCAACCTCGGCATCGGCCTGCCCACGCTGGTGGCCAACTTTGTCAGCCCGGACATCGAAGTCTGGCTGCAAAGTGAAAACGGCATGCTGGGCATTGGCCCGTTCCCGACCGAGGACGCGGTGGACGCCGACCTGATCAACGCCGGCAAGCAGACCGTCACCACCATCCCCGGCAGCAGCATCTTTGGCAGTCACGACAGCTTTGCGATGATCCGCGGCGGCAAGATCAATTTGTCGATCCTGGGCGCGATGCAGGTCAGCGAGCACGGCGACCTGGCCAACTGGATGATCCCCGGCAAGATGGTCAAGGGCATGGGTGGCGCGATGGACCTGGTGGCCGGCGTCAAGAGCGTGGTGGTGCTGATGGAGCACGTGGCACGCCGCAAGGACGGCGGCTTTGATCTGAAGATCCTGCCGCACTGCACCCTGCCGTTGACCGGCGTGGGCGTGGTGGACCGCATCGTCACCGACCTGGCGGTGCTCGACGTCACGCCGCACGGCCTGAAGGTCGTGGAGTTGGCGCCGGGCGTGACGCGCGAGGAGTTGCAGCAGAAGACGGGTGTGCCGCTGCAGTAATTCCCCCTCGGGGAGGGGCGGCGGCGGCGGGCGTTTTGCCGCCGCCTTGGGGCCTCAGAGGTCTTCGATGCGCTGGGACGGGAACGTGTCCCAGCCCAGACAGCCCGGGCACTGCCAGAAATGGCGCTGGGCCTCGAAACCGCAGGCCGCGCAGCGGTAGCGCTGCAGTGGCTTGGCGGCACGGGCCACGGCGTCGTGCGCAAACTCACGCGCGGATGTCGGCCAGGTGTCGGCGGGCGTGTTCAGCAGTTCGATGGCTGCCGACAGGTTGGGATGCTCGCGCAGCAGGTCCAGCAGCTGCGGCGCGCTGCCCGCGGGCACGCCGTCCAGTGTGGCCAGCGCCCGCAGCAGGTCGATGCCGGGGTGGTGGTCAAACATCGGTGCCAGCACGTCGTGCGCAGCGGCCCCCTGGTCGCAGGCCAGCGCGCATGCCGCGTACTCAGCCGACAGGCGGGCAAAGGTTTCCGGGTCGCGCTGGCGCAATTCAGCCCAGGGGGCCAGCGCGCCGGCAGGGTCGCCCAGCCGCGCCAGGCTTTGGGCCCGCAGCACCAGCGGCCGCGCGGCCTGCGGTGATGCGGCCTGGGCCTTGCCGAGCAGGGCGCTGAACGCAGCAGCATCACCTTGCTCATCGGCCTCCAGCGCCTGCTCGCAGAGGTAGTGCGAGATGCGGGTGGCAAACGAGCCGGTGCCGCTTTTCTCGAGCAGTGCCGCGACCTCGGTTGCGGTGCGCCAGTCGCGCGACCGCTCGGCCAGCGACAGCAAGGCCAGGCGCGCTTCGGTCTCGAACGGCGTGCCCGCCAGTGCCCGGAAGGCGTCTTCGGCCCGGTCGAACAGGCCGGCCTTCATGTAGTCCTGCGCCAATCCATGTTGGGCGCGCTCACGGTCGGCGGTGCTCAGGTCGGCGCGCTGCAGCAGGTGCTGGTGCACCCGCACCGCGCGCTCGACCTCACCGCGCCGGCGGAACAGGTTGCCCAGCGCAAAGTGCAGCTCGCTGGTGTCGGGGTCGTGCTGTACCGCTTCGATGAAGGCATCGACCGCCTTGTCGGTCTGCTCGTTGAGCAGCAGGTTCAGGCCCTTGAAATAGGCCTTGGGCGCCTGCCGGTCGGCGCGTTTCAATTGGCGTAAATCGATGCGTGATGCGGCCCAGCCCAACAGAAAGGCCACCGGCAGTGCCACCAGCAGCCCGAGCAGCAGGCCGGGGGTCTCAAAGTCCATGGGCAGGCTCGGTCAGGGCAGACACCGGCTTGGTGGCTGCGGTTGACGCTGCGGCGGTGACCGGTACGGCGGCGCTGGCGCGGCTCACAGGCCTTCCCGCGGCGGATGCTCGGGGCCGAACTCGCTGGGCGCCTGGGTGGGTGCATCCACCACCGGGCGTTTGGGCGGCGGTGGTGGCGGCGCATGGCGCTTGGCCACGCGGCGGTGGCGCCACCAACTGGGCACCATCGCCAGTACGCCCAGCGCCGCGCCGGCAGCAAACGCCACCAGCACCACGATCACCATCGGGGCCTTCCACATCGCACCGAAAAACCAGTGCACCACCACCAACTGCTCGTTGTTGAGCGCAAAGGCGAACAGGGTGAAGAAGATGAAGGCCCGCAGGGCCCAGAGGATCACGCGCATGGGACAGGCATTCTAAGGAGCCGGACACGCCGCCCTGCTGCAGCCCGTGCAGGCGCGTCGCCTGGGCGCATGAAAACGACAGCCCGGCCAGCCGCCTCGGACAAAAAAATGGGGCCACGAGGGCCCCAGGTCAACCGTTTGCCGGCTTTACGGCCCGGCGGGCAGATCGTCCAGCACGGGCAACCGCTCGTCCACCGCTTCGCGCAATGCCTTGCCAGGCTTGAAGTGCGGCACCAGTTTCTCGGGGATGGTCACCTTCTCGCCGCTGCGCGGGTTGCGCCCCAGCCGCGGTGGACGCCGGTTGATCGAGAAGCTGCCAAAACCCCGGATCTCGATGCGGTGGCCACGCGCCAGGGCGTCGCTCATCGCATCCAGGATGGTCTTGACCGCGAACTCGGTGTCGCGCTGTGTCAGCTGGCCAAAGCGCTCAGCCAGTTGGTTCACCAGGTCACTGCGGGTCATCTTGGGCTACCAGACTGCAAAAAGGTGGCGCTGACGTGCAACGGGCCGGTCGGTGGCTGTTGGTGACAGCACACCGGCCGGCCCGCGACCGCGTCAATTACTCGCGGTTGTCGAGCTTGGCGCGCAGCAGGGCGCCCAGGCTGGTGGTGCCGGCGTTTTCGCGTTCGCTGGTCTGCGTCAGACGGGTCATCTGCTCTTGCTGGTCGGCGGCGTCCTTGGCCTTGAGCGACAACTGGATCGAACGCGCCTTGCGGTCCACGTTGATGATCATGACGTTGACTTCGTCGCCTTCTTTGAGCAGGTTGCGTGCGTCTTCGACACGGTCGCGGCTGAGTTCAGAGGCGCGCAGGTAGCCGGTGACGTCGTCGTTGAGCTGGATTTCAGCGCCACGCGCATCCACCGTCTTGACCTTGCCGGTCACCAGTGCACCACGGTCATTGATCGAGGTGTAGTTGGCAAACGGGTCGCCGTCGAGCTGCTTGATGCCCAGGCTGATGCGCTCACGTTCCACATCGATGGCCAGCACCAGGGCTTCAACTTCCTGGCCCTTTTTGTAGTTGCGCACGGCGACTTCGCCGGTTTCGTGCCACGACAGGTCCGACAGGTGGACCAGGCCGTCGATGCCCGAGGCCAGGCCGACAAACACGCCGAAGTCGGTGATCGACTTGATCGGGCCCTTGACCTTGTCGCCCCGGTGCACGGTGCCCGAGAACTCTTCCCAGGGGTTGGCCTTGCACTGCTTCATGCCCAGGCTGATACGGCGCTTGTCTTCGTCGATCTCGAGCACCATGACTTCGACCTCGTCGCCCAGCGCGACGATCTTGGCCGGGGCCACGTTTTTGTTGGTCCAGTCCATCTCGGACACGTGCACCAGGCCTTCGATGCCGGGTTCGATCTCGACAAACGCGCCGTAGTCGGCGATGTTGGTGACCTTGCCAAACAGCCGGGTGCTGCTCGGGTAGCGGCGCGACACGCCATGCCACGGGTCATCGCCCAGCTGCTTGATGCCCAGCGAGACGCGGTTCTTCTCGGCGTCGAACTTCAGCACCTTGGCCGACAGCTCCTGGCCGACCGTCACCACCTCGCTCGGATGGGCCACCTTGCGGACGTGGCTCATGTCGCTGACGTGCAGCAGGCCGTCAACGCCTTCCTCGATCTCGATGAAGGCCCCGTAGTTGGTCAAGTTGCGGACCTTGCCCTGGACGATCTTGCCGGTCGGGTAGCTCTCGGCCACCTTGTCCCAGGGATTGGGCTGCACCTGCTTCATGCCCAGCGAGATTTCCTGCTTCTCCTTGTTGATGTTCAGCACCTGGACGCTGATCCGGTCGCCGATATGGACGACCTCGTCGGGATGGTTGATGCGCTTGGTCCAGGACATCTCGCTGATGTGGACGAGGCCCTCGATGCCCGCTTCGAGCTTGACGAAGGCGCCGTAGGACATCACGTTAACGACCTCGCCCTCGTGCCGGCTGGCGACGGGGTACTTGGCCTCGACGTTGGCCCACGGGTTGGGCGTCTTGTGCTTGAGCGACAGGGCGATCTTTTCCTTCTCGCGATCGACCGAGAGGATGTAGACCTCGAGTTGCTCGTCGATCTTGACGACCTTGCGCGGGTCCGTGACCCGGTCCCAGGCCATGTCGGTGATGTGCAAGAGACCGTCAATGCCGCCGAGATCGACAAAGGCGCCGAAGTCGGCGATGTTCTTGACGACGCCCTTGCGGACCTGGCCCGGCTCGATCTCGCGAAGGAGCTTTTCCTTCATCTCGGTGCGCAGGTCTTCGAGGAGCTTGCGGCGGCTGACGACGATGTTGCGGCGGGCCTCGTCGATCTTGAGGATCTTGCACTCGATGGTGCGGTTGATGTAGTCGCCGATGTCGGGTGGCCGGCGAATATCGACCTGGCTGGCGGGAAGGAAGACGTTGACGCCGATGTTCACGAGCAGGCCGCCCTTGATCTTGCGGGTGACCATGCCGGAGACGACGTCGCCCTCCTTGTGCTTCTCGATGACGTTCTCCCACTCCTTCTGGCGCTTGGCCTTCTTGTAGGAGAGAACGATGGCGCCGGATTCGTCTTCGACGGCTTCGAGAAGGACTTGCACCTGATCGCCGGGCGCGGGCGGCTTGATCTTGTCTTCGCCCTCGTCGTACCACTCGTTGAGCGGGATGATGCCTTCGGACTTGTAGCCGACGTCCATGACCACATCATCGCCGACGACGTGCATGACCCGGCCGGTGATGATCTTGTTGACCTCAAATAGCTGGGCTTCGGGCGGCAACCAGCCGTCGTTGAGTCCCATCACTTCGTCGAGTTCTGCTTCGGTGGAGTCGTATTGAGAGAGGAGATTGCGATTTACCATGTGTTTTCGTTTCGATCCACCCCTGGGCCGCTGCCCGGGAGAAGTACTACCTGAATAGAGCATCCGTTCCGTCGGCGTCCCGACAAGGGACACCTCATCGACGGGCGGAGAAGGGATCATTATAGTGGATTTGTGGATTGGTGGAGTTGTGAATTTGATTCCTCTGTTCTCTGCCCTCCCGGATAGAGGAGGGCCAGTAGAGCGCGCGGTCAAATTCACCAATTCACCAATTCACAAACCCACCGATCAGACAATCTTCAGCAGCGTCAGTTCCACCTGGGCCTGCG
>JBBQAH010000175.1:0-5603 GCA_038316145.1 Burkholderiales bacterium | reverse complement strand
GATCGCGCAGGGCGACTTCACGACCGTGACGATCGGCTATGCGGTGATGCGCATCGGCCTGGTGGCGATGTGGCTGCGCGCCGCGCGCGAGCACCCGGAGCGGCGTCGCACCGCGATACGCCATGCCATGGGTTTCGGGGCCTTGCAGCTGTTGTGGCTGGCCCGTCTGGCCTTGCCGGCAGCGTGGGCGCTGCCTGGCTTCTTCTTGCTGATGTTGCTCGATCTGGCCATTCCGGTGTGGGCCTCGAAAGCCGGACACACACCCTGGCATGCCCACCACATCGCCGAGCGCTACGGCCTGTTCACGATCATCGTGCTGGGCGAGTGTGTGCTCGGCGCCACCAATGCCGTGGCCGGCGTGATCGGGGCGCAGGGCTGGTCGCTCGACGTGGCGCTGGTGGGCATGGGCGCGACCAGCCTGGTGCTGGCCTTGTGGTGGGTGTACTTCCTGGTGCCCAACGCCGACACCCTGCATCACCACCGCGAACGGGCTTTCAACTGGGGTTATGGACATTTTGTTGTCTTCAGCTCGCTGGCGGCGCTCGGTGCCTTTCTCGAAGTGGTGGCCGATCAGCTCAAGACCATCGCCGGTGCAAGCCCCACGGCTGCCGAGGCCGCACATGCGGTTGCGCCCACCTTGGCGATTGGCCTGGTGGCAGCTGCGGTGGGCGTCTATTTGCTGACGCTGTGGTGGCTGCACCGCCACATCGCCCGCGGCCAGGCACAGCTGGGTTGGGCTTGGGGCGCTGCGCTGGCCATCCTGGTGGCCGTCGTGGCAGCGGTGGCCGCCGGCCTGCCGTTGGCTGGGGCCATTCCGGCTGTGACGCTGGCCCCGGCCTTCATCATCGTGGTCATCGAGAGGGGGCGGCTGGCGCGCCCGGATCTGCACAGCGCGCAATGAAGGCGGTCCACAACACACCCTCATACCCCGCTGCGTGGGAAAAACCTGGACCACGGGCGTTGTTGCATGCCCGCTGGCAAGTCGAGACGGCCTTCGGGCACCAGCGCTCCAGGCCGCACGCCAGCCACCTGTGGAGTTGCGTCACCGCGCTGGCACTCACGGCCTGCGCCACGCACTTCGACAACGCACCGCTGAACGCACCGATCACGCCGGCCTTTGTCGCACTGTCCGGATCACCGCCACCGCCCGACCCGAGCGGCGGCGCAAACCTGATTGCCCTGTCGTTGTCGGGCGGTGGCATGCGCGCCGCCGCATTTGCCTTTGGCGTGCTGCAGGCGCTGCAGGGTGGGGAGCCGGCCCGCAGGGATGTGTTCGACGACCTCACTTTCATCTCCAGCGTGTCGGGCGGTTCGCTGACGGCAGCGTACTTCGGCTTGCACGGACGTGAGGGCATTGCCGACTTCCGCAGCCGTGTACTGGACCAGGACCTCGAACGCGACCTGCGGATGTCGATGCTCTCGCCGGTCAACATTGCGCGTCTGCTGGCGGGCGGGTTGAACGACCGCAGCAACCTCGCCCACGTGCTGCACCGCGAGGTCTTCGGGCAGGCGACGTTTGCCCAACTGCAGCGGCGCGGCAAGCCTGAGATATGGATCAATGCGTCGGATTTGTACAACCGCACGCCGTTCCCTTTCATACCGCCCGTGTTCCTAGGCTTGTGCAGCGATCTGTCGCAGTTTCATATCGCCGACGCCGTTGCGGCGTCGATGGCAGTGCCCTTGGTCTTTGCCCCCATCGTGCTGCAAACCCACCCCGACCGTTGCCTGACGCCCCTGCCGCCCTGGGCCCTGCCAGAGGCCCAACGTCGGGCAGGTCAGGCCGGGCAGGCCGGCCAGGGCGTCGTGCGCGCCACCGCGCAGGCCCTGCTCAACTACCGCGACACCCACCGCATGCGGTACGTGAAGCTGGTGGACGGCGGCATCACCGACAACAACGGCCTGTCGAGCATCCTCATCGCGCGTACGGTGTCCGGCGCGCCCTATGGTCCGCTCGAAGAGGGGCAAGCGGTGAGGGCCCGGCGCCTGCTCTTTCTGGTGGTGGATGCGGGCCGGCCACCCGCGGGCCAATGGGCCAAGACGCAGAACGGCCCGGGCGTCGAGGTGGCACTGGCGGCGGCCGACGCCGCGGTGGACTCGGCCACGAGACTGGGGCCGACGCGTTTGCCCGCATGGTCGAAGAATGGCGCGCCAGCCTCATCAGGTTTCGCTGTTCGCTGAGCCCGGAGCAACTGCATCATCATCTGCCGTCCAGGGCGCGAGGCAGGGCTGCCGACAGGTGCGCGGGCTGATCGCCTGAAGAGCATGGCAACGCGTCTGGTGCTTCCAAAGACGGACATCGACGAGGCCATCGCTGCCGGCCACGACGCGACACGCGACAGCCCGGCAATGCGCCGTTATCTGAGTGGGCGTGTTCGATGACCGGACCGTACGGTGGATGGCAACGGCGGTTGCGATGCGGCTCCGGTCTGCCGCAGTCGATGACGGCGGCAGGCAAGGTCGTGGCCAGACGCTCAAGCTGCGCGCGACGCTGATGCCAACCGCGAACGACGCCTGACGGCCGCTTGCCGCCGTTCAGGTGCTCCGCCCAGTGCCCATGTCAGCGCCGTGGATTGACCGCCCGGCAACGCTCGATATCGCAGGCCGTGGGCAGCAGGGCGCGGTACTCGGCCACGGCCTTGTAGGCGCTACCGTCACGGGTGTGGCAAGTCTCGCCGCGGCCGTTGTCGTAATAGGACATCACATCGACACAGCGCCGTGAATGGGCCATCAGGCCAAAAAAGTGACCCAGCTCGTGGCTGATCACCATCTGCAGCGTCTGGTGCGCCGGGTGGCGCGGGTTGCGTTGGGCCAGTAGCGCGAATGACGCCGGACCCAGCGACAGCGTGCGTTGGCCCAGATGGGCCAGGCCAAAGTTGCCGCGGCTGCCGGCGTCGTCCCATTGCACCCGCACGACCTGGGCAGGGATCATCCCCGCAGCCGCCTCGCCAAAAACCTCGGCCGGCACGCCGCAGCCCGACCAGGCTGCCAGCGCGCGCTGCACCGCGCCCAGCACTTGCGCCTCATCGAACCCCAGAGGGGCGCCGGCATGGCGGTAGACCAGGCGCAGGCCGCCGGCGGCCGCGGCCCGGTCCTGGCCATCGGACCAGGTGCTGACCTCGCCGGCCAAGCAGGACGCGGCTTCCTGGGCGCGGACCGACTCGGCCCGGACGCCTGAACATCCCAGCAGCAGCGAAGTCACCCCGATCAGCGCACGGGTGCAGACCCAGGCCCGCTGCCACGCGCGCCCCGGGGCAGGGGCGCGACAAGGCGCTGGCGGCGGAGAGGCGGCATCGATCACCCCCAGGTTGTCGGACAGCGGGCGCCAAACTGAAGCCACCGCGCAACTGCCTCAACGCATTCCCGGTGGTCCAAGCGCCCAGGGCGACCCGCTTGGCCAACCAGGTTACATCGGGATCAGCTTGGCCCCGGCGTCCACCGACAGCACCTCGCCCGTGGTCTTCAGCGCATCCACGCCCAGATACCAGGCGGCCCGCGCCACATCCTCGGGCTGGATGATCTCGGCCAGCGCGGCGCGGGACTTGTAGGCGGCAACACCGGCGGCATAGCGCTCGGCGCCCATGCCGTTCTGCAGCCAGGGTGTCTCGACAAGGCCAGGGGCGATCGCGTTGACGCGGATGGCCGGGCCCAGCGCGCGCGCCAGTGAAAACGTCAACGTGTTGAGCGCGCCCTTGCTGGCGGCGTAAGCCACCGACGAGCCCATGCCGGTGAGCGAGGCGATCGACGACATGTTGACCACGCCTGCAGGCGGGTGGCGCTTGAGCAGGGGCTCGAGCGCACGGATCATCTGGAACGCGCCGATCACGTTGACGGCGTAGATGCGCTGAAAGTCTTCGGCGTCCAGCCCGTCTAGGTTGCGCGCGCCGACAAACTTGGTGGTGCCGGCGTTGTTGACCAGCACGTCGCAGCGGCCCCAGCGGGCGTCCACCGCGGCGGCCAGAGCGCGGCAGTCGGCGTCCACCGCCACATTGGCCTGCTGCACCAGCACGTCCACCCCCGCCGCTGCGCCGAGTTGCCGGCATTCGTCGGCCACGGCCTGGGCGGGCGCCGCCTCACGCGAGTAGTTGACCACCACGTTCCAGCCGCGCTCGGCAAACAGGCGTGCCGTTGCCGCGCCTATGCCCGAGGACGACCCCGTGACCACACACACCTTGCGTTCCATGCTCATCTCCTGATTTTTCAAAGCCGTCGAGCGGGGCTTGACCGGCAATGCCGGCCTACCACCAGGGGTAAAAATCGGGCAGGCCGTCCGAGGCCCGGCCGGTGTAGACCGGCGCCCGTTTGTGATTGAACGACCGCACGCCCTCTTTGCCGTCACGCTGGCTGGTATGCAGCATCGCCAGTGATTCGACCGCGTGCGCATCGCGCGGGTGCGGCAACGCCGGGTTGCGCAGCAGCATCTGGCGCATCAGTGTTATCGACACCGGGCTGCGCTGGTCGATGTACTTGTGGGCCAGCTGGTGCGCCTCGTCCAGCAGTTGCGCATGCGGCACCACGGCCTTGACCAGCCGGCCGCGCAGCGCCTCTTCGGCGCTCAGGATGTCGCCCGAGTAGACCCAGTCGAACGCCTGTTGCGGGCCGACGATGCGCGGCAGAAACCAGGTCGAGCAGGCCTCGGGCACGATGCCGATGCGGCCAAAGACAAAACCGATGCGGGCCTTGTCGGACGCCAGCCGGATATCCATCGGCAGCGTCATCGTCGCGCCTATGCCCACCGCCGCACCGTTGATAGCGGCGATCACCGGCTTCTTGCAGTCGTAGACCGCCAGCGATACCCGCCCGCCGGTGTCGCGCACGCCCGACACGATGGCGGGGTCGTCCCAGCGGGCGTCCAGCTCGGCCAGGCTGGGCGACAGGGCCTCGTCCAGGCCGAACACATTGCCGTCGACCGACAGGTCCATGCCGGCGCAAAAAGCCCGGCCCGCGCCGGTCACCACCACCGCGCCCACCGCGTCGTCGTCGCTGGCGCGGCCGTAGGCGTCGATCAACTCCTCGGCCATCGTGACGGTGAAGGCGTTGAGCTGCGCCGGGCGGTTGAGCGTGAGCGTCAGCACACGGTCGTCGATCTGCCAGTCGAGGGTGGTGTAGGTCATGGTCGAGAGGGGCAAGTTGGGGGTCGGGGCCAGCGGCCAGCATAGGGCGGCGGCGGCGCGCGGCGCCGTCACCTCAGCGACCGGCCGGCAGGCCTGATCGCGGGCGATACTGCGCAGCCTGTCTGTCCCGTCGCCAAACACGCTCGCCCAGCGCCCACCATGACCCCCACTGCCATGTCCACCTTGCTGTCCACCGCCTCGTCGCCCGCTTCGTCGTCCGCCCTGGCATCACCGTCTGCTACCCGCCTGCGCGCCGTTGCCCTCGCCGCCTGCGCCCTGCTGTTGCAGGCCTGCGGCGGTGGCGGGTCCGGCGATGCCGGCACGCCTGTAACGACGCCCGCCACGGTCAGTGGCATTTCATTACACACAACTTCATCTATCATCTGTAAGTCCATGATTTTACGACGGAATTGAGTGATGAGCTGGGCTGAGGAAGAGTTTGCGACGGTGGAGTTGGGCGACAAAAGGCTCAACAAGCGGCTGGTGAAGCTG
>JBBQAH010000201.1:0-4500 GCA_038316145.1 Burkholderiales bacterium | reverse complement strand
CACCGGCGCAACATGACCGACTGGCTGGAGTGGATGGGCTTGATCGATGCCGGCGCCACCACCAAGCTGGCCCGCTACATCGGCTACTTCGAGCCCTACTTCAACAGCCACGAGGCGCTGGACCGGGACCAGGCGGTGCAAGAGGAGGTGCAAAACGTGGCCCGTTCGGTGGTGGCCGCCGTCACCGAGTTGCGCGCCGGGCGTTTGAGCCAACCCGACAAGTCCAGCAAGCCGCCGCGGCCGAAGTGAGGCGGGGCCGGGCACAAGACCGCCTGCCCAACCGGGGTGATGCCCACCGCCGAACACCGGCCGGTGCCGCGTGGGCCGTGTCAGAGCGGTGTGGCCAGGTCGTAGCGGATGAAGCCGTGGTGCTGCGCCACCCGGTCGTACAGCGCCCGCGCCCGGGCGTTGGTTTCATGGGTCAGCCAGTACAGGCGGGCGCAGCCGCGATGGCGGGCATGTCGGGCCAGCTCGGCAATCAGCGCAGCGGCCACGCCCTGGCCCCGTGCCTCGGGCGCGCTGAACAGGTCTTGCAGGTAACACACCTCGTCGGCCCAGGGGCTGGCATGGAACACCCCGTGGGCGATGCCCAACAGCAGGTCTTGTCGCCATGCGCCCAGCGCCAGCAACGGCGGGCCGGCACGCAGCCGGCGCCAGGCGGCGTCGTAGCCGGCGTCGTCCACCTCGGTCTTGTAAAACGCCTTGTAGCCGCGGGCCAGCGGCTGCCAGGCGTTGCGATCGGCGTCGGTCAGCTCGGCCAGGCGCAGCGGGGGCAGCGGCGCGGTCATGGCCGGCCCTCGCCGGCCGCAAGCATCCAGCGCGCGAGCGCTGCGGCGTCGGTCTGCAAGTTCGCCACCACACCCGCCCGGTCGGCCGCGCTGCGGTTCTGGCTGAGCTTGTACTTGCCGACCAGACCGGCCAGCGGGATCTCGATGCAGACGATGGCGCGCAGCATCGCCGCGATGTAGTCGTCGGGCGCGTCGGCCACGGCCCAGGGCTTGCGCTGGGCCGCCTCGTGGTGCACCGTCAGCCGGGTCACCAGGGCCAGCGTGGCGGCGGCATCGTCCAGCACCCGCAGCGGGCCGCGGGCCTGGACCACGGCGTAATTCCAGGTCGGCACCACCTTGCCGTGCTCGGCCTTGCCGGGGTAACCACTGGGCGAGATGTAACCGTCGGGGCCCTGGAAGACCACCAGCGCGTCAGGCACGGCCCGCCCCGCAGCGGGCGCCTGCCAGACCGGGTTGGCACGGGCCACATGGCCCACCAGGGTGCCGAACTCACCGCGACCGGCGTCCAGCATGAACGGGATGGCGTTGGCCACCGGCGCACCCGCCGCGTCCTGGGTGATCAGCAACCCCAGCGGGTGCTGGCGCAGCAGCGCTTGCAAGACGGTGGGGCGGGTTTCTTCAAAGTGGCCGGGCAGGTACATCGTGGGTCTCGGGTCGGGTGTTCGGCGTCGGAACAGGCGTCGGGTTCGGGTGGATGAGTGGGCAGGTGGTGGGCCGGTCAGGCCGGCGCCATCACCGGCTCGCAGCGCACATCGGTCTTGACCGAGTTGGCGATGAAACAGTCCGCATGGGCCCGCTCGTGCAAGCGGTGTATTTCAGCCGCATCGGGCTGGTGATCACCGGCAAAGCGTACCCGCGGCCGCAGCGTGACCACGGTCATCGCCGCCCGGCCCTCGGCGTTGCGCGCCAGCACGCCGCTGGCCTCGTCGTGGTAGTCGTCCACCACCCAGCCGGCGCGGCAGGCGATGTCGAGAAACCACAGCAAATGGCAGCTCGACAGCGAAGCGACAAACGCCTCCTCCGGGTCCACCGCCGACGCGTCGGACATCGGCAAAGGCACCACCAGCGGCGACGACGACCCCGCCACCACCGCACCACCGTCGAAGCGCCACTGGTGCTGGCGCCGGTAGCGGCGGTCGGAGAAGGCCTGGCCGTCGCGTTGCCAGGCAATCACGGCGCGGTATTGAGACATCGGGTCGCTCCACTGTCAAAGACGGGGCCTGTGCGGCCAAGACATGGCGCTTGCTGCGGGCCGTCGGACTGCCAAAGTTGCAGCCACATCGGACCACCACTTCCGGTCACACCTTCCGGCCACACCTTCCGGCCGCACCGCCGGCAAGACCGCCGGCCCCACGATCAGCAAGCCCAAACCAGAGAGGCCGGAGTGTAGACACGCTCGGGCAACGGGCGTGGCCGACAATCCCACCCCCGACCTACCAGACCCGTGCCCATGCGATTTGCGTTTTGTCCCACCCGGCCAGCCAGCCCACTGACCTGGCTGCTGGCCGTGGCCTTGAGCGGCGCAGCCGTGACCCCAAGCGCATCGGCTGCTGCCGCCGACAAGCCCGGCACGGCCCGCGCCGCCGCGCCGACCCGTCCTGGCAGCGGCGCCAAATCGATCAAGTCGAGCCAGTTGACCCAGCCAGCCAGACCGGCCCGCCCGGTCAAGGCCGCGACGCCACGGCAGGCGCTGAAATCTGCGGCCAGCGACCTGGCCCTGGCCAGCGCCACGGTAGAAGCCATCAACGACGCCCAGCTCGGCATCGCCGCCCGGGTGCTGACCGGCGACGCCGAGTGCGAGTTCAACCAGCGCATCACGGTGCTGCCCGAGCCGGACCAGCCCGGCTATTTCCGGGTGTCTCACAAAAATCTGCGCTTCCGGATGCTGCCGCGGGAGACCGCCACCGGCGCGGTCCGGCTGGAAGACCCGGCCGCCGGCATCGTCTGGCTGCAGATCCCCACCAAGTCGATGCTGATGAATGCCCGCCTCGGCCAGCGCCTGGTCGATGCCTGCACCCATGCCGAGCAGCGGGTGGCGCTGGCAGCCGTGGCCGACGCAGCCAACGGGCTGGGCATCCTGCCGACCGCCGCAGTGGCACCCGTGCCTGCGTCCGTGGTGGCCGGCAGCGCTGACCTGCCCAGACTGTCCGCCGAGTCGATCGCCTCAGTGGCTGCCGCCAATGCCGCCGCCAACGCCGCCGCAGAAGCCGCCGCCGTCACCCTGGCCGCGCCGCCCGTCGCGCCGCAGCCGCCGCAGCCGCCGCAGCCGTCACTGCCGCCGCAGCCGCAGCCGTCACAGCCGCCGCAGCCGCAAGCGCAGCAAGCGCCTGAAGCACCGACAGCAGCGCCGGCCGAGCCGCCTGCCGGCGGGCGCCGGCCCCTGTGAAGGGTTAGCCCCGCACCCGCTGGCGTCCGCGCCTTTACAAAAACCCGGCTCAAGTCAAGCCTGAGGCGGCCGAAACCCCAGGAGATCCGGGTTAATACGGATTCCGCCCGCAGCATCACTTTCACCAGGTTATGCTGCAATGCAGCATTGTCGACAGAGCCTCTGCCGGCATGCGATCAACCCCAGACCCCTGCACCCACCATGACCTCCCTGTTTCTGGCCCTCGTGCCACTTCTCTTCACCACCGGCTCGCTCGTCTGGCTGTTCACCAGCGGCGCCACCGCCCAGGCCCGTTCCGACGAGTTTGCCGCCCAGTGGATGCGCGACAACACCTGAGCGCCGCGCGCCACCTGGCGCGCACCGCCACGGAAAGCCCGCCCGCAGCGGGCTTTTTTTCGCCCCCAAACCGGCCCGCCGGTCCGGCCGCTACGCCGGCAACGCAACACCGGAATTCACGCGCAACGGCGCTGCCCGGCGTCACAATCCCGCGATGACCCGGCCGCCGGCTCAAGATTGCACTTGGCAAGTCTTATATAAGACATAAAATATGGGACTTACCCGTAGACGCCGACCGTGATGCCTGCCTGCACCCGATCTTGCGGCGCAGCCGGCACCCGGCACCGATCACCCTGTCCGTCCACCGCCCTCATCAGGAGCCCACGAGATGCTGCAAGCCTACCGCCAACACGTTGCTGAACGCGCCGCCCTCGGCATCCCGCCGCTGCCGCTGACCGCCCAGCAGACCGCCGAGCTGATCGAGTTGATCAAGGCACCGCAGAACCTGCAAGACACCGCGGAAGGCGCCTTTTTGCTCGACCTGATCACCCACCGTGTGCCGCCCGGCGTCGACGACGCGGCCAAGGTCAAGGCCAGTTTCCTGTCGGCCGTGGCGCACGGTGACCTGACTGTGGCCCTGATCTCCAAGGCCAAGGCCACCGCGCTGCTGGGCACGATGGTGGGCGGCTACAACGTCAAGCCGCTGATCGACCTGCTGGACGACGCCAGCGTGGCGCCGCAAGCCGCCGCTGCGCTGAAAAAGACGCTGCTGATGTTCGACTTCTTCCACGACGTGGCCGAAAAAGCCAAAGCTGGCAATGCTTTCGCCAAGGACGTGATGCAAAGCTGGGCCGACGCCGAGTGGTTCACCTCGCGCCCCGAAGTGGCCCAGAAGATCACCGTCACCGTTTTCAAGGTGGTGGGCGAGACCAACACCGACGACCTGTCGCCCGCGCCGGATGCCTGGAGCCGCCCCGACATCCCGCTTCACTACCTGGCGATGCTCAAAAACGCCCGCCCCGGCATCACGCCCGAAGAAGACGGCAAGCG
>JBBQAH010000489.1:0-1911 GCA_038316145.1 Burkholderiales bacterium | reverse complement strand
TTTGCTTACTATACTGTTTTATGGTGCTGTTGATTCTTTCTTTGTTGATCCCGCGGGGGGCGGCGGGACTCAAAAATCTACTTTTTGTGATTACGTAATATGTCTATCTTCCCTAACTTATTAAAACCCCATGCAGTGCTGGCCGTACGGTGATGCATCTAAGTACAATAGTCATTGAAACTTGTTTTCTACCGAAAACCCTCGCGCCCCGAACAAAAATGGGCTCGTTGATGAGCGGATAAGTTTGTTACGGTCCCTGATATGAATCAGCGCGCAGGCCACTTGACATTTTTGGGCGAAGCTGCTTTCAAAAAAGTCATTCTTTGGTACCGGTGAAGCAGTAGTGTGTCTTCGAAGATATTTAGTAATCTACTGGTGATTCAATAAATAAAAAGGTTCAAAATGTCTCTAAAGTTCGTCGCGTTATGCGCCCTCGTTGCCGCGGTAAGCCCCATCTACTGTACTTGTACTGCCATAAAGATTTGCTCGTTTAATGCATCACGTACAGTAACGTATTGTAACTAATGTAGAAGAGCCTAATATAATGTATTGTAATACAATTTAATATACTTAATTTAGTGTAATGTAATGTAAAGTAAAAGCTTAGTGCGTTATGTAACATAAGTTTAATCAGCAACTACTGTTCGGCTTATATTACTATATTACTTGCCAATTTGTCATATTACTGTATTACTTTTTATCGTAAACTAGGTGACTTGTATTGTCATATGTCTGTAAATGACACTATAACTCGTTTGATCGTAATGTACCTAATGCAAAAATATCAGCGACACTACTGTGGCGATTTCCTTTCATGACCCTGTAGGCATAAGACATTCTAAGAACTCTGCTTATACGTGCAGGTGGCGGGTGACTCCATGCGAGTGGAGTTTCAGCTGACCAAACTCGACAATCCCGAGGGCATCCTCGCCAACGGGAAGAAATGCGACATTGGCAGCAAGTGCGATCCCCGTTTGACCGGCTTCGTTGACACGTAAGGGAAACAAGACATGTCGATGAAGTCACGCTAAAAACACACCCCTGATTTCATTACGTACTCTACACAAAAATAAACTTTGACCATTTTGTGAAAACTTTACTGAGAACTTCGCAGTTAACTTGTTGCTTAATCGAAAAGGGTTAAACCGTTGAACGCTTGGCCTGGCACAACGCCCCTTTCGCAGTGGACGAAGATCTTCGAGAGCGACGACACGGACAGCACACCGGTGAACAAGATTGTGTCCCGAGATGTCTGCGTGGGATCCGCATACAATGTAAGAAAAACAGACGGCATCATTACACGTTCTTGTCTGCTTGCGGTATTGCGTACAAAAGTCGCATTGAATTTATATACCAATTAATACAAATAATTTAAAAATATAGAATAATAATTTAATATAATTAAAAATGTCAATTATACCTCGAGCAAGCTGTACCAAATGTACTCTTTTGAACCTGGCTGGGCGTGTAGAAGGCGAATCTTCGGGTGGATCTCGTGGATAAGGACCTCACCACCACCGATCAGATTGAGCAGTTTGAGTGCCTGAGCGGACAAGATGTGCGGACGCGTGAGGCCGCTGCCACGTGGTCAGCCGAGAAGCCCTGCAGTTCCAAGTTTCAACCCAACAAAGTCAAGTAAGAGCCCCGCGGGTGACCTTTACCTGGCTTCAGTTTCCATAAGTGTGATATGACAGTTCAATATAACATATCTGATACATGCACTTGTATTTTCTTATTTTAATATTCGTCTGTGCATTTTTAATTTAATATTTAATATCGATACTAAAATCCAAAACATTCTTATATTAATATGATATTAATAATTTTACATCAAAGAAAGTACCTTTTCATTTGCAATATATAATATTAAAATGTAAAAAATAAATAAATAATAATATTAATATTTAATAT
>JBBQAH010000180.1:0-5224 GCA_038316145.1 Burkholderiales bacterium | reverse complement strand
GATCTCGAGCAGCGGCAGGTCGTTGGTGGAGTCACTGTAGAACACGCTGTGCTCGAACCCGGCCAGGGTGTGCCCCAGCCCGTGCAGCCAGTCGTGTACCCGGGCGATCTTGCCCTCGCGGAACGAGGGCACGCCGTGGATCCGGCCGGTGGCAGCGCCGCTGGCGTCGCGCTCCAGGTCCACCGCCAGCAGGTGCGCTATGCCCAGCGCATCGGCGATGGGTCGGGTGACAAAGTCGTTGGTGGCGGTGACGATGGCCACCAGGTCGCCGGCATCCCGGTGTCTGGCCAGCAGTGCACGCGCGGGCGCCATCAACTGCGGCGCCATCACCTCGGCCATGAAGCGGGCACTCGCCGCCTGCTGCTCGGCCAGCGGCCGGCAGCGCCAGGCGCTGGTGGAGAACTGCACGTAGGCGTCGATGTCGAGGCAGCCCGCCAGGTACTGTTGGTAAAAATCGTCGTTGCGGCGGCGGTGCGTTTGGGCATCCACCCAGCCCAGATGGATCATGAAATCGCCAAACGCGTGGTCGGAGTCGCCCGGGATCAGCGTGCCGTCGAGGTCAAAAAGCGCCAGATTCATGCGGTGCTGCCCTCCTCGGCCAGCATTTTCTTGAGCAGCGGCACGGTCACCGGGCGCTGCTCGGCCAGCGCAAAACCGTCCAGCCGGGCCAGCAAGTCCATCAGGTGGCTCATGTCGCGCGGCAAGTGGTTGAGCAGGTAGTCCATCACCTCGTCCGACAAGAAGATGCCGCGCCGGTCGGCCTCGCGGCGCAGCGCGGCCCGGGTCTCGGTCTCGGCCAGGGCTTGCAACGCAAACACATGGCCCCAACCCAAGCGGCTGCGCAAATCATCCCGCAGCGCCAGGTCCACCGGCGGCAGTCGGCCGGCCGCCGCCCATTGCACGCCTTGGGCATCAGCCTCGATGAACAGCGCAAAAGCGGCCCGGCTGTGGGCGGCGTCCAGCGCGTCGCAGCGGTCCACCACGACCAGGCGCCAGGCTTCGTCCAGCGCCCAGGGCAGCGGTTCATCGGCGTCGAACCAGCCCACCCGGTCGCCGTCGACCTGGACCTGGGTTGCCAGTGCCCGCAGCAGCCGGGTCTTGCCGGTGCCCGCCTCGCCCCACAAATACACCGGTGCTGCCACCACCGGGCTGTTGCCCAGGTTGCGCAAATGCGCCACCGCAGCGGCGTTGCGGCCGACGACCAGGCTATCGAAGCCATCGGCGGGACTCGGCAAAATCGGTAAGGGCAGTTGCCTCACGGGCCGCACCGGCCTGCACAGTTCGCGCCCGTCGAGGGCTGCGCTGGACGTTGACGCGCGGACAATCTGGGCACTGACGCGATCGGCGCTGAAACAACGCGAAAGTCCGGCAGGCTGCACATGCCACATTGTAAGAGGCGGGTCAATGCAGACCGGGCGCACCGCCCGCCTTCAGCTCGGCCTGCAATTCGGCCAACCGTTCTGCCAGAGGCAAGGCATCGTCCGCACCAGGCCGGGCGGCCAGGTAGGCGGCCAGGTCCTCGGCGGCCTCGACCGGCCGGCCGAGCTCGGCCCAGGCCAGGCCACGGTCTCGGCGCTCCTCCCAGGCCAGCGGCAGCAGCAGCACCAGGCGTTGCTGCACAGCCAACAACCGGGGCCAGTCCTCGCCGGTGCGGTGAATCTCCTTCAAGTTCAACAGCAGCCGGGCCAGCACATCGCGCGGCGGTGCGGCCTGCAGGAACAGGCCGAGCGGGGTATCGAAGTCGCCCTCCAACCCGTGCCGGGCCCGGAATGGCCCGAGCCGCTCGTCCAGCTCGTCGCGCGACAGTGATCGGCCGTTGACCGGGTCGATCACCACCTCGCCCTGCGGCATGCGCAGCTTGACCAGAAAATGCCCCGGAAAACTCACCCCCCGCGCCGTCAGGCCGAGCTGGGTGGCCAGCTCGCAAAACAACAACGCCAGCGTGATCGGGATGCCGCGGCGCGAGGCCAGCACCTCGTGCAGGTGGCTGTTGCGCCGGTCGTAGTAGTTGTTGACATTGCCGGCAAAGGCCAGCTCACCGTAAAAATACTGGCTCAGCGCTTGCAGGCGGCTCAGCGACGAGGCGTCGGCCGGCAGCCGGGCCTTCAGGCGGCCGGCCAGGCGGTCGATGTCGGCCAGCACGGTCTGGGCATCGAGCGTCGGGTTGTCGTCATGGGCCACGCAGATCGCTGCCTCAAGCAAGGCAAAACCGGCATCCTCGGCCACCAGCGTCGCAAAGTACGCCAGCGCGCTGGATGGGGCAAGCAACAGGTGCTTCATGGTGGACAGTCCCCGCAAGCCACCGTCAGGACCGGCGCATGAAGCTGCTGCGGCGCAGGCCCAGCAGCGCCAGCACCCCGAAGTACAGCACCGCCGCGGCGGCCAGTGTCAGCGCCATCGCGCCGGCGCGCAGGGCCTCATGCCGGCCCAGCGCCAGCCAGTCGATCTGCCGCGCCGCCAACGCCATCAGGCCGCCCATCAGCGCGCTGGCCAGCGCCACGCGCCAGGCAAATGCCCCCCAGCCCGGCGCGGGCTGGTACAGGCCACGCCGTTTCAAGCCCCACAGCAGCAGCCCGGCATTGGCGTTGGCCGCCAGCCCGATCGACAGCGCCAGCGCCGACACCCCCATGCCCAGGCCGCCGATCAGGCCGGCGTTGAGCACTTGCGTCAGCACCAGCGCAATGATGGCCACCCGCATCGGCGTTTGCATGTCCTGCTGGGCGTAATACGCCGGCGCGGCGACCTTGACCGCCACCAGCCCGATCACGCCGGCGCCGTAGCCCATCACCGCCAGCGTGGTCATTGCCACCGCGCCACCATCAAAAGCGCCGCGATGGAACAGCACCGCCACCATCGGCTGCGCAAACACCAGCAGCGCCACCGCGCAGGGCAGCGCCAGCAGCAGCACCAGCCGCAAGCCCCAGTCGAGCAGACCCGAGTAGCCCGCCGCATCGCCACTGGCCTTGGCCGCCGACAACTGCGGCGTCAGCACCACGCCCAGCGCCACGCCCAGCAGCGCGGTGGGCAGCTCCATCAGCCGGTCGGCGTAGACCAGCGTGGACACCGCGCCGGTGCCCAGGTGGCTGGCGATCTGCGAATTGATCATCAATGAGATCTGCGCCACCGACACGCCCACCAGCGCCGGCGCCATGCGCGACAGCATGCGCTTGACACCCGGATGGGCCCAGGCCGCCCGCAGCCGGCCCCAGCCCAGCCCCAGCCGAGGCAACATGCCGATGGCCGCCAGCGCGGGCAACTGCAAAGCCAGTTGCAGCACGCCGCCGACCATCACGCCCACGGCAAGTGCGTAGACCGGCTCGATGCCGCGGGCCCGAAACACCGGCACCAGCAGCAGCGCGGCGCCGATCACGCTCAAGTTGAGCAAGACCGGCGTGAAGGCCGGCACCACAAAGCGCCGCCAGGTGTTGAGCACGCCCGAGGCCAGCGCCACCATCGACATGCAGCCGATGTACGGAAACATCCAGCGGGTCATCACCACTGCCGCGTCCTCGGTGGCCGGCGCAAACCCCGAGGCCAGCAACCAGACCAGCCCCGGTGCCGCGGCAATGCCGAGTGCGCAGGTCAGCAGCAGCGCCCAGGCCAGCACGGTGGCCACCGCATCGACCAGGGCATGGGTGGCCTCGTCGCCATCGGCCGCGCGGGTGGCGGCGATCAGGGGCACAAAGGCCTGGGCAAATGCGCCCTCGGCAAACAGCCGCCGCAGCAAGTTGGGGATGCGGAAGGCGATCTGAAACGCATCCATCGCCGCCGAGGTGCCGAACAACGCCGCGCCGATCTGCTCACGCACCAGGCCGGTGATGCGGGACAACAGCGTGAGGGCAGATACCGAGAAAACGGCCTTGGACAGGTTCATGCGGGCACGGTGGAGTGCGGCAGCGCGCACGAAGAGGGCAGTCAGGCCTGGACCGGCAAGGTTTGCAGTCAGGCCGAGCAACGGCGCATTATAAGAAGGCCGCGCAGCTGGCTTTGCCACTGATCTGACCCGATGCTATACTCGTGGGCTCCATCCGGATCAAGCACCGCAGTTCTAGCCACAGTTTTAGGATCAGCAGCACCATGGCCACCTCTTCCAAAGCCAAAAAGAAAACCGTCCGCCTGGCGTCAGGCCGCAAGCGCGCACGCCAGGACGTGGTCCTGAACGCCGCCAACACCTCGTTGCGCTCGAAGTTCCGCACCGTCGTCAAGAACGTTCAAAAAGCGCTGGACAAAGCCGCCACCGGTGGCGACAAGGCCGCCCCGGCCGAACTGTTCAAGAACGCACAGTCCGTGATCGACTCGATCGCCGACAAGGGCATCTTCCACAAGAACAAGGCCGCTCGCCACAAGAGCCGCCTGTCGGCCAAGATCAAGGCCTTGTCCGCTTCTGCCGCTGCCTGATCAGCGTCCGGATGCAAGCAAAAAGCCCGCTTAGGCGGGCTTTTTTCATGGCCGACTGCCATCGACCGAATGCGGGTTGCCAAGCCCGTCAGCCAGGCGGTGCCAGCGGCGGGTCGGGCAGCAGGCAGGCCTCGACCACCTGCAACTCGTTGTCGCGCGCAAAGTGCATCACAAAGTCCCAGGCCATCGGCTCGAGGTCGCGCAATGCCTCGTTGACGATCACACACTTGATGCCCTCGATCACCCGCGGCACACAGTAGGGCGAATAGCCGATGTGCGCACCGATACCACCCGTGCCCGACTTGGGCCGGAAGCTCGACAGCGCCCCCGCCAGCCGTTCGGACCAATCACTGGGCCGGAAGGTCTTGCCCGCCAGGGTGATGCCCTGGATGAAAAACTCACGCGGTTTGGGGGCAGACATGCAGGCCGGGGATAGAGAGACGGGCTCAGGCAGAACCCGGGGCGAGGCCGGCGGCTGCATCAGCCGAGGCTCCGCCATCGGGAAAACAGCTATTGTGCCGCGGAAGTGCTGCGCTGCAGCATGCATGAGGTTCTCCCATCCTGATCGATGTGGCTTCATCGGCCAATACCGGGCTGCACTTTAGAATCCGGGCTCCCGGCCGGCGTCGTGCCTGAAGTGGCAAGGCGCCGGCTTTTTCATTGTTGGACCGCTACTCTGGAGCCCGTTGATGACCTCCCACGTGATGAACACCTATGGCCGGCTGCCTTTTGCGCTGTCGCATGGCCGAGGCTGCCGCGTCTGGGATACCGAGGGCCGCGAGTACCTGGACGGCCTGGGCGGCATCGCCGTCAACACCCTGGGCCA
>JBBQAH010000043.1:0-19523 GCA_038316145.1 Burkholderiales bacterium | reverse complement strand
GCCGCGGCCATCGCCGCCGGCCGTTTCACCGAGCAGATCGTGCCGGTCGAGATCGTCAGCCGCAAAGGCACGGTGCTGTTCACGACCGACGAGCATGTGAAGGCCGACACCACGCTGGAGACCCTGGGCAAGATGCGCGCGGCCTTCAAGAAGGACGGCCTGGTCACCGCAGGCAACGCCTCGGGCGTGAACGACGGTGCGGGCGCGGTGGTGCTGGCCAGCGGTGATGCGGTCAAGAGCGGCAACCTCAAACCCCTGGCCCGGCTGGTGGGCTATGCCCATACCGGCGTCGAGCCCACCATCATGGGCATCGGCCCGGTGTCGGCCACCCGCGCCGTGCTCAAGCGCATCGGCCTGAAGGTGGCCGACCTGGACGTGATCGAGGCCAACGAGGCCTTTGCCGCCCAGGCCTGCGCGGTCAGCAAAGAGCTCGACCTGGACCCGGCCAAGGTCAACGTCAACGGCTCGGGCATCTCGCTCGGCCACCCGGTGGGAGCCACCGGCGCCATCATCACCACCAAGGCGCTGTACGAGTTGCAACGCACCGGCGGGCGCTACGCCCTGGTGACGATGTGCATCGGCGGCGGCCAGGGCATCGCCGCGGTGTTCGAGCGCTGCTGATCGCGCCAGCGATGCAAAAAAGGCCGCCCGAGGGCGGCCTTTTTTTGTCCGGTCAAATCAGCGGCTACACCAACACCCCGAAGGCCTCGGTGAAGGCGGGTTGGGCGTAGGCATCAACGGCATAGGCAAAGCCCTTGTCACCCCAGCCCGTGCCCCAGCTGTTGCGCACGATGAAGCGGCCGTTGATGTAGCCCACCAAGGCCACGCAATGCCCGCCCTGGATGCTGGTGGGGTCGTACTTGTCCAGGTTGCCTTTGGTGGCGGTGGCGCCCATGAAGTGCTTGTCCACGTCCAGCCGGGTCAGGATCGGGCCCTTGGTGGCCAGCCAGTTGCGCCAGGCCGCCAGGTCGCGCCCGAGGTTGAAGTAGCTGGCGATGCGCAACTGCGAGGCGGTGGCGTAGAAAGCATTGGCGGTGCCGACATACATCTGCTGTGCACCACCCAACTTGAACGGCAGCACCTTGTCGGTGACCACGCCGAACTTCTGCGCAATGTTGAGTGCTGCCGTCAACCAGGTGCCGTCGCTCTCGATAAAGCTGGTGGGCCGGGTGGTGTAGACGTCCGTCTCCTTGGACGCCATCCACAGGTAGCGCGGCGACAGCATCTCGGTATTGGCCAGCTTGCCGGCCTTCACAAAATGCCAGCGCAACACGCCCTCGGCCGAACCCCAGCCCACGCAGGATCCGGTATTGCCCTGGTCGCCCACCTTCCACCAGGCGGCGCGATGATCGACATTGAGTGCAGCGTCTGCCTTGGCGCTGAGTGGCTTGGCAGCCTGCAGCCCCGCGGCGACCGCGGTCTCGATCGTCCAGTTTTTTTCGGGCTTGGGCGACGGCAGGCAGTTGAAGATGTAGTCGGTTGACTTGCGAGTGGCCATTCAAGGTCTCCTGAGCGGTTGGGCTGGTTGCCCCGGCTGGGGCGGCGGGGTCGGTCGCCGCAGGTGCTGGACCAACACGACCCATGTTGAAGCCGGCCCGCCGGCCGAGCTACCCTGATTTCTAGGGGCAGTGTCATCCCTCAGGCGGACGCGCTGCGCCGCCTCAGCCAGCCAGCGCGGGTCCAGCGACACCATCGCGGCGTTGTAGGCCCCTGCGCTGTGGACCATCACAAAAACCCGGCACACGTTGCCGCCCCGGTGCACGGCTTGTTCCAATGCGTGTGTCACGGCGGCGGCGGCGTCCTGCAGGATTAGCGGGACCTCGGGGTACAGCCGGTCGTCAGCCACCCTCACCAGCATGCCGTGGCTGGCCAGCGCCTGGCCGACAAACCGGTGGTCAGCGCGTTTACCGCTGCGCCAGCTGCCGCCGTAAAAAAAACACCCACCACCGGCCAGCCGCCCGCGGGCGCCTGCCCGACCGGGCAGTACAGGTCATGCCGGCCCTCCGAGACAACAGCTGTGCGGCGCAAGGTCATGCGCGCAAGATACGGTTCGGCCTGTGGCAAGAGATGCAGCCCCACGCACTGGCCGCGCGCCCCTGTCGGGTTAAGCTGCTGCACCGCAACATACTCAGGACTTCACCGCATGGACATCCAGACCATTGGCATCATCGGCGCCGGCACCATGGGGCACGGCATCGCGCAGGCTTGCGCAGTGAGCGGCCTGCAAGTGGTGATGGTCGACATCGACGATGCCGCCGTGCAGCGCGGTGTGGGCCAGATCAACGCCAGCCTGGACCGGCTGGTGAAAAAACAAAAGCTCAGCGCCGAAGACCTGTCGGCCGCACTGGCCCGCATCCACGCCACCACCCGGTACGGCGATCTGTTGCCCGCCCAGTTGGTGATCGAGGCGGCCACCGAGAACGAGGCGCTCAAGCGCAAGATCCTGGCCCAGCTCGACAGCATGCTGCCCGCCGAGACCCTGGTGGCCACCAACACCAGTTCGATCTCGATCACCAAGCTGGCGGCCGCCACCCAGCGGCCCGACCGCTTCATCGGCATGCATTTTTTCAACCCGGTGCCGATGATGGCGCTGGTGGAGATCATCCGCGGCCTGCAGACCAGCGACGCCACCCACGCTGCGGTGCATGGCATGGCGCTGCGGCTGGGCAAGACGCCGATCACGGTCAAGAACGCACCCGGCTTTGTCGTCAACCGCATCCTGATCCCGATGATCAACGAGGCCTTCTTCGTGTTGTCCGAGGGCCTGGCCACCGCCGAGGACATCGACGCCGGCATGAAGCTGGGCTGCAACCAGCCGATCGGCCCGCTGGCGCTGGCCGACATGATCGGTCTGGATGTCTGCCTGGCGGTGATGGAGGTCTATGTGCAGGAGTACGCCGACTCCAAGTACCGGCCCTGCCCGCTGCTCAAGGAGATGGTGGCCGCCGGCTGGCTGGGACGCAAGAGCGGCCGGGGCGTCTACCGCTACGCAGCGGCCTGATTCGCCCGGTGCCCGGCGCAGTCCGCGCACAGGGCATCGGCCGGCCGGCCACCCGCGGTCAGGCTGGCGGCGGCCGGTTCAAGGCTTGCAGGTTCAAGGCTTGCAAGGCCGCCCAGGCCCCCTCGTAGTCGTGGGCCTGCAGCGGCAGTTCAACCGTGCGTATGGCCGTCTCGCCCAGCGAGGCGCGCAGCAGCGGTTCGATCTCGCGAAAACAGGCACCGGCCTTGAAATCGGCGATGTGCAGCAAGTTCGACAGTGATTCGATTGCCGCCAGCAGCTCGGCCGTGGGCGGCACGGGCACCGCCGGCCCGCCAAAGGCACTCGCGCCGCCCGCCAGACCGCCCCCGAGCCGGTACGTGATGGTCCGCACCAGCGTGGCCAGGGCCGATTTCAGGGTATCCGCCAGCCGCAGCCCGTCTTGCCGCGCGGCGTCCACCGCAGCAGGCTGCGGCCTGTCATTCAGCGCCGATTCCAGCGCCAGCGCCAGCGCCGCCAGGTCGGTGGCCCCGATCGCGCCACAGGCGCCGCGCAGCGAATGCAGCAAGCCTTGCGCGTCGGTCCAGCGGTGCTGCGCCAGAGCGGCGTCCAGGTCGAGATGGCCGGCGCTGTAGGTCTCGGCAAACTGGCGCAGCACCCGTGCAAAAAGCTGGTCGCGCCCTGGCAGGTACAACAAGGCACGCGACATCGTCAGCCCAGGGATGCCGTCCAGTGGCCCAGGCGCGCCAGCGGCAGCCGCAGCACCGGATGGGGCCGGTGCTGCGGCAGTGATCGGTGCAGCCGCGGTGGGTGCCGGGCGATCGGCCGGTGGCGCGGAGCTCACTTCGGCCATCCGGGCCGCGGTCAGCGCGGCTGCATCCGGTGCAGGCACGCCGGGTGGCGCCCTGTCCGGCAGCCAGCGGGCCAGCAGCGCAAACAGCAGTTCGGGCTCGACCGGCTTGGCCAGGTGGTCGTCCATGCCCGCGTCCAGACAGGCCTCGCGGTCGTCGCCGAAGGCGTTGGCGGTCATGGCCAGCACGGGGGTGCGGGCATGTTGCGGCAGGCGGCGCAGCGCCCGGGTGGCCGCCAGCCCGTCCATCACCGGCATCTGCATGTCCATCAGGATCAGGTCGTACGGGTGCTGCTGCGCCAGCGCCACCGCCTGCGCGCCGTCAGCCGCCACGTCGACCACCAGGCCCACCGCGCGCAGCAGTTCGCAGGCAACCTCCTGGTTGACCAGGTTGTCCTCGGCCAGCAGCACATGGGCGCCCACCAGACGGTGGTGCGAGGGCGGTGGCGGGTGAAGTGGCATGAGCGGCGCCTGCCCGAGGTCGGACCGGCGCAGCCCCAGACCCACCACGTCGTCGGCCGGCACCGGCCCTGTGGCCTGCTGCAGGCGGGCGGTGAACCAGAAACAGCTGCCCTGCCCCAACGCGCTTTGCACCCCGACCTCGCCACCCATCAGCTGGGCCAGCCGGCGGGTGATCGCAAGCCCCAGGCCGGTACCGCCAAAGCGCCGGGTGCTGGACGTGTCCGCCTGCTCGAAGGCCGAGAACAAGCGGTCCATCTTGTCCGGCGGCACGCCCACACCGGTGTCGGTGACCGAAATGCGCAGGCAGAGCGCACCGGCAAGCTGTCCATCGGCATCCTGCCGGTCGGCGTGCTGCCCATCGCCGGCCTGCTGATCGCGGTCCTGCGCATCGCCGTCCTTGCTGTCGGCGTCTGCCAGCACGCTGCAGCGCAGCACGATGCTGCCCCGGTCGGTGAACTTGACCGCGTTGCTCATCAGGTTGAGCACCGCCTGAGAGAACCGTGTGGGGTCGCCGCACAACACCGGCGGCACACCGTCGGTCAGCACCTCCAATACCAGGCCCTTGTCCCGGGCGCGCTCGGCCACCAGCGCGCAGGTACGGTGCAGCAGCGCAGCCATCGGGAAGTTGGTGCGCGCCAGGCTGAGCTTGCCCGACTCGATCTTGCTGAGCTCCAGCACGTCGTTGATCACGCCGAGCAGGTGGTGCGCAGCGTCCGACAATTTGCCCAGACGCTGCGCGGCCACCGGCTGGGGCCCGTCGCGCTGCATCAGGTGGGTCAGGCCGATGATGGCGTTCATTGGCGTGCGGATCTCGTGGCTCATGTTGGCCAGGAAGGCGGTCTTGGCCCGGTTGGCGGCGTCGGCGCGGTCGCGCGCGCCCGTCAGTTCATGGTTGAGCGTCTGCAGGCGCAGCTCGGCCTGCTTGAGCTGTGAAATATCGGATACCAGCACAAACAGCCCCACCACCGCCGCGCCCTGACGGTCGGGCACATAGTGCATCCAGACGTGGCGCAGCTTGCCGTTTGGCAGCACCAAGGGGTACTCGAAGTGCTGGGCACGACCGTTCAGTGCGTCGGCAAATGCGCGCTCACCGACATCGTCATCGGGGTCGCCGATGACCTGCTGGCGCGACAGCCCGACCAGCTCGCGGCCCCGGCCGTACCCCTCGATGTAGGCCCGGTTGGCAAAGCGCAGCACCCGGTCGGCGCCCCAGTAGCCCACCATATCCGGCAGGTTATCGGCAATCGAGCGCAAAAAGTGCTCGCTGTCGGTGCGTGCCACCACGGCCCGGCGCAGCTCGTCGGTACGCTCGGCGACCTCGTCTTCCAGGTGCTGTCGGTAGCCGGCCAGCTCGGCCTCGATGCGTTTGCGCTCGGTCACATCGTGGCAGACACAGAACCACACGGTGCGGTTGTTCAGCTGCAGGCGGGTGGCGCTGCCCTCGACGGCGATCGTCGTGCCGTCGTGCCGACGCATCGACAGGCCGCGGATCTCGGACGGCTGCTCGGGGTCGTTCAGGCGGGCCAGCACCTGCTCGCGGCTGAACTGCACGTTCCAGTCCCAGACATGCAAGCGGGTGGCTGCGTCCAGGCTGTAGCCCAGCATCTCGGCAAAAGCGGCGTTGACCTCATCGACCGAGCCGTCGGTATTGATCACCACCACGCCTTCGCGCGACTGCTCGATCATCACCCGGCGGCGGCTGGCGTCGTCGCGCAGGCGCTGGGCGATCTGGCGTTGTTCGGTGATGTCGAGCAAGGTGCCCAGCAGGCGCAGCGGGCTGCCGTCGGGCGCACGCTCCAGCACGCCACGCTCGCGCACCCAGCGCAGCTGCCCGTCGTAGCCAAACAGGCGCACCTCGATCACAAACAGGCCGGTGCGCTGCAGCGCGTCGTCAAATGCCGCGAGCAGGCCGGCCCGGTCCTCGCGGTGCACCATGGCCAGCATCTGGGCCACGCTGCACTCGTCGTCATCCAGCCGGGCCGGATCGCGGCCCAGGCGGCGCGCAGCGTCGGCCGACCAGCGGATGCATTGGCCCACCAGATCCCATTCCCACACGCCCGTCTCGCTGGCCACCAGCGCCACGCCCAGACGCCGCTCGCTCTCGCGCAGCGCCGCCTCGGACCGCTTGCGGCGGGTGATGTCGCGGCACACCGCAAACACCCAGCGTTGACCGTCCTCCGCCACCACGCTGGCCCCCACGTCCAGCGCGATCACGCTGCCGTCGCTCTGCTGCACGCTGGCCTCGAAGCTGGTACGCGACCCCGCGGGCGCCACCCGCAATGCCCGGGCCTGGCGGGCTGGCCAGGTGATGCCCAGGTCGGCCAGGTCCAGACCGATCAGCTCGGGCAGCGGACGGTCCAGCATGGCCGCCAACGCCGGATTGGCTTCGAGCACACGGCCTGAATCCTCGATCACCAGCACACCATCACGCGATTGCTCGATCAGCACACGCCGGCGCACCGCCTCGTGCGCCAGCCGGGCCTGTGCCTCGCGGCGTGCGGTGATGTCTTGCACCGTGCCCACCAGGCGCTGCGGCAGGCCGTCCGCGTCGTGCTGCAGCAAACCAGTGGCCGCCAGCCACTGCACGGTGCCATTGGCCCGCAAAAAACGGCACTCCAGCGCCAGCGGTCGCGCTTCGACCAGGCTGCAGCGCACCGCCTCCTGGACGGCGGCGTGGTCGTCCGCGTGCAGGCGGCTTAACAGCCGGGCGCCGCGCACCGCACCCCCCGAGTCGGTGGCACGGCCTTCGCCCAGGATCGTCCAGACCTCGGGCGACAGGTGCAGGCGGCGGGTCGCCAGGCCCCATTCCCAGACGCCCATGCCGGCGGCCGCCAGTGCCAGGCCCAGACGCTGCTCGCTGGCGCGCAGCGCCTGCTCGGCCGAATGGCGCGCACTGACATCGCGGCTGGCGCAAAAGATCAGGTGCCGGCCCGGCACGCGGATCCTGTGGATACGGGTCTCGACCTGCAGCAGGTTGCCGGCCCCTTGCTGCCAACGCGACCGGAAGGTGGCGGACGCCGGCTCGTCGCGGCCCAGCACGTCCAGTGCCCGGGCCTGCGGAAAGTCGATATCCCAGTCCCACACCCGCCGCCCCAGGGCGTCCGCCAGCGGGCAGCCCAGCAGCGCGGCAAAGCTGGCATTGGCCTCGATCACCCGGCCCTGGTCGTCCAGCAGGTAGACCGCATCACGCGCCTGGTCAAACATGAAACGCCGCCAGACCTCCAGGTATTCGGGCACGCCGTCGTGCGCCGGGACAACCGGCCGGTTGGGTTGCGGGTCTGGCGTGGCGTCAATCGGCAGAACGGGGCGGTGCATGGGCAGCAGGCGCCTGGACGCGGGTTGGGCGAAACCGATCAGTTGACGCCGGCGCTGGCTGCGTCTGCAGCCGCATTGCCGGCCGAGCGGTGCGGCTGCAGCGCCCCGCCAGCGATGACCGGCGGCGTCGGCGGGTCATCGGCATAGCGGTGGGCAATGGCCTCGAACTCGGCCACGCCGTCGAGAAACGCATCGACCACGGTCGGGTCGAAGTGCCGACCGCGCTCGGCCACGATCATCTGGCGCGCGGTGTCGGGGCTGAACGCGGGTTTGTAGACCCGGCGTGAGATCAGCGCGTCGTAGACATCGGCCAGTGCCATCAAACGCGCCGCCAGCGGGATCAACTCGCCCGCCAGGCCGTCGGGGTAGCCCGAGCCATCCCAGCGCTCATGATGGCTGCGGGCAATCTGCTTGGCCACCTGCAGGAACGGCACGGGCTGCGCCACGTCGCTCTCGGCGCGGCTGATGGCGTCGGCACCGATCTGCGCGTGGGTCTTCATCACCGTCCACTCCTCGGCGTTGAGCTTGCCCGGCTTGAGCAGCACGCTGTCCGGGATGCCGACCTTGCCGATGTCGTGCAGCGGCGCCGACTTGACCAGCAGATCGACCCAGCGGTCGTCGATCTGGCCGGCAAAGCGCGGATCCCGCTGGCGGTGCCGGGCCAGCACCCGCACATAGGCCTGTGTGCGCAGCAGGTGGTTGCCGGTCTCGGGATCGCGGGTCTCGGCCAGCCGGGCCAGTGCGTGCACCGTCACGTCCTGGATGCGCAGGGTCTCGGCCATGCGGCTGTCGACCTCGGCCTCCAGCCACTGGTTGCGGTCGCGCATGACCATCCGGGCGTTCTTGAGCTCGATCTGGGTGGCCACGCGCGCCATCAGGATCGGCGGGCGGATCGGCTTGGTGATGTAGTCCATCGCGCCGTGCAGCAGGCCGCGCTCTTCGTCCTCGGCGCTGTTGAGTGCGGTCAGGAACACCACCGGAATGGCGGCCGTGAAGGGGTCGTCCCGCAGGCGTTGCAGCACCTCGTAGCCGTCCATCTCGGGCATCATCACGTCGAGCAGGACCAGGTCGGGCACTGGCAAGAGCTTGGCCAGGCGCAAGGCCCGCGACCCGGAATTGGCGGCGCGCACGGCATAGGCCGGTTGCAGCAACTCCCCGATGATCGTCAGGTTCTCGGGGTTGTCATCGACGATCAGGATCAGCGGCTGAGACACGACAAATCATCCTCTTCAATGCGGACAAGCAATGGCGCAACCCGTTCTGCGCGATCCCGACCCCGTAGACCACAGGTTGTATCACGGCGCCCGACGGGCAAAACCCAAAGCGACCTCCGATGGCCATGCTGTCTCGGCCGGGCCGGATCGGCATCGAGAATGCTTGCATGAGTGCCCTGCCGCAACGCATCGTCTGCCTGACCGAAGAACCGACCGAGATCCTCTATGCGCTGGGCCAACAGGACCGCATCGTCGGCATCTCGGGCTTCACGGTGCGACCGGCCCGGGCGCGTCAGGAGAAACCGCGGGTCTCCGCCTTCACCAGCGCCAAGATCGACAAGATCCTGGCGCTGGCGCCCGACCTGGCGATCGGCTTCAGTGACATGCAGGCCGACATCGCGGCCGCGCTGATCCGCGCCGGCGTGGAGGTCTGGATCAGCAACCACCGCTCGGTGGCGGGCATCCTGGGCTATGTGCGGCGGCTGGGCGCGCTGGTGGGCGTTGCCGCGGCGGCCCATGCCTACGCCGACCAACTTGAAGCCCATGTGGACGCGGTGCGCCAGTCCGCCGCCCGGCTGCCGCGCCGGCCCAAGGTGTATTTCGAGGAATGGGACACGCCGCAGATCAGCGCCATCCGCTGGGTCAGCGAGCTGGTGGGGGTGGCCGGTGGTGACGACATATTCCCGCAGCGCGCGCTGGCCTCGCTGGGGCGCGACCGCATCGTCGCCGACCCGCTGGCCGTGGTGGCCGCCGCACCCGACCTGATCATCGGCTCCTGGTGCGGCAAGAAGTTCAGGCCCGAGCACGTCAGCGCCCGGCCCGGCTGGGCCGACGTGCCCGCTGTGCGCAACACCGAGTTGCACGAGGTCAAATCCCCGCTGATCCTGCAGCCCGGCCCGGCCGCCTTGACCGACGGGCTGGACCGGCTGCACACCATCATCACCGGCTGGGCTGAGCGCCACGCCTGATCCGCCGTGCCGAGCGCGCTGCCATGCGATCATCCGCGCCGAATGGCCGATCCCCACGCCAGGAGCCCCCTCATGTTCAACGCCATCCTGCTGTCGCAAACCAGCGAGAAAAAAACCCACGCCGAACTCGTCGCGATGGACGACGCCCGCCTGCCCGACCCGGCAACCTTCGACGTGACGGTGGACGTCAGCTGGTCGACGCTGAACTTCAAGGACGCGCTGGCCATCACCGGGCGCGGCGCGGTGGTGCGCAGCTGGCCACTGGTGCCCGGCATCGACCTGGCCGGCACTGTCGCCGAAAGCCATCACCCGGACTGGCAACCCGGTGACGCGGTGGTCGCAACCGGCTGGGGCCTGGGTGAAAACCACTGGGGCGGGCTGACGCAGCGCCAACGTGTCGAAGCCGGCTGGCTGCTGAAGATCCCGGCGCCATTCAATGCGCGCAGCGCGATGATCGTCGGCACCGCCGGCTTCACCGCCGCGCTGTGCGTGACGGCGCTGCAAAAACACGGCTTGCAGCCGGGTGACGGTGAAGTGCTGGTCACCGGCGCAGCTGGCGGTGTGGGCTCGATTGCGGTGGCGTTGCTGGCTGCGCTGGGCTACCGGGTGGTGGCCTCGACCGGCCGGCCGCAGGAGGCGGCTTATCTGACCGGCCTGGGTGCGGCCCGCATCGTTGACCGGGCCGAGCTCAGCGCACCTGGCAAGCCACTGCAAAAAGAGACCTGGGCCGGCGTGGTGGACACTGTGGGCAGCCACACCCTGGCGAACGTGTGTGCCGCAACCCGCTACAACGGCGCGGTGGCGGCCTGCGGCCTGGCGCAGGGTGCTGATCTGACCACCACCGTGATGCCCTTCATCCTGCGCGGGGTCACGCTCTACGGCATCAACAGCGTGTTGGTTGTCAACGCACTGCGCACCCAAGCCTGGGCACTGCTGGCCCGCCACCTGGACGCTGACCTGCTGAACAGCCTGGCCACCGAGATCGGCCTGAGCGAGGCGATTGCCTACGCCCCCGGGCTGCTGGCCGGCGAGGTGCGCGGCCGTACGGTGGTCAATACCGCGCGCTGACCGCCGCTGACAGCCGCTGCCGGCGCGGCGCCGAGGCGCCAGGCTTGTCAAGTCGGTAAAGCGACGGATGGCGCGGCTGAAATTCGGCGGCACAGTTGGCGACAACGGGCGACAACGGGCGACAACTGGCGTCAGATGGCCGCATACGCGGCAGCGCCCGCGGCTGGCTCGAAGAATCGGAACCACGATGCGCGAAGTGCTTTGGGACAGCCTGGTCGAGGGCCTGCAGTCGGGCAAGTGCGTGCTGGTGCTGGGCCCTGATGTGCCGGCGCTGCGGCGCGCCGGCGCGCCAGGCGCGTCCGACGCCTTGGCGCAGGACAGCGCCCGTGATGCGTTCTGCAACAAGCTCACCGCCGAGCTGCGCGCCGAGGGCTTGACGGTTGCCGACAAGGCCTTGTTCGGCGTGGCGCAGCAGTACGAGGACGCCCCGGTGTTCCAGGACGTCAAGCTCAAGAACATCGCGGCCAAGTTCTTCCGTGAGCTGCCCCTGGCGCCCGGCCCGCTGCACACCGAACTGGCCCGCATGCCGTTTGCGCTGGTGCTCACCACCTGCCACGACACCTTGTTCCAGAAAGCGCTGGCGCTGGCGGACAAGCCAGCGACCACCTACGCCTACCACTACCGCGGCGAGCCCCGAGACATCCAGGAGCTCGAGGTCGCGCCCGATTGTGATCGGCCCACGGTCTACCACCTGTTTGGCAACCCGGACAACCCGGACTCGCTGGTGCTGACCGAAAACGACCTGCTCGACTTCATCAACAACCTGATTTCGGCCCGGCCCCAGCTGCCCGACAGCCTCAAGAGCCAACTGCGCGACAAGACTTTCCTGTTTGTCGGTTTTGGCATCCGCCACTGGTACATCCGCTTCCTGCTCAAGCTGCTGATGCGCGCGCTCGGCCTGTCCACCGGCGCGGTGGCGCTGGAGTCGCTGGGCGAGCTGGGCGACCACGAGCGCGAGCAGACCGTGTTGTTCTACAAGCGCGGCGCGCGCGGCACGCGCCTGGAGGTGGTCGAAAGCGATGCCCTGGCGTTTCTTGCCGAGTTCAATGAGCGCATGCAACGCTCCGGTGGCTTTCTCGGCCAGTCCCAGCGGCGGATGCGGCGCGCCAAGGTCTTCATCAGCTACGAGCGCCGCGATGACGCACTGGCCCAGCGGGTGTTTGCCGCGCTGCAGACCGAACAGCTGGAGGCGGCACTCGACCACCAGTTCCTCAGCGCCGGCGACCACTGGAACCAGGCGATCGAGGACCGGGTGCGCAACTGCGACTACTTCGTGCTGCTGCACAGCGACAACCTGGTCTCCAAGCTCGACGGCTACGTCAACAAGGAGATCAACATCGCGCTGGACAAGGCCAAGTACAAACAGGCGGCGATCAAGTTCATCGCACCGCTGCTGATCGGCGGTATGACGGCCGAGACCGGGCTGGGCGCGCTGCGCGACTTTCACCAGCACAAGGTAGGCACGGCCAGCGAGACCGAAGACCTGGCCACCCTCGTCAAGGACCTGACGCGCGACTACCAGCGCCGGATCAAGGCATGACCGCCGCCGCGCCCTCGCCCCAGCCCACCGCCCCGTCCGCTGCGCCAGCGTTGCCGACCACGCTGTCGGCGCTGCCAACCACGCTGTCGGCGTTGCCGACGCGCTATCCCGGGGCCCAGCCGTTTGCCGACACCCACCTGTCGCGCAAGCTGTTCTCTGGGCGCGACCATGAGGCGGTGTCGCTGACGCACCAGATCCTGGCCAACCGGCTGGTGGTGCTGTTTGCACGCTCCGGGCTGGGCAAGACCTCGCTGCTCAATGCCGGCGTGGTCGAGCCCCTGCGGGCCCAGGGCCTGCTGCCGCTGACGATCCGCCTGAACGACGTCGAGCATGGCGCGCTGGCCTCGTTCTACGCCGGCGTGCGCAGCGGCTGCCCCCAGCAGGGCGTTGAGTTCCTGGCCGGCGACGACCGCAGCCTGTGGCACTTCTTCAAGACCGCCGAGTTCTGGCAGGGCGACCTGTTGCTGGAGCCGGTGCTGATCCTCGACCAGTTCGAGGAGATCTTCACCCTGCAGTCCGAAGAGCAACGCAACGCCTTCATCGACCAGCTGTCCTATCTGGTGCGTGGCGTGCGGCCCAAGCTGGCAGACGGCGCCGACGGTGCCGACGACAAGGCGTTGAGCGACACACCGCCCCGGGTCAAGATCGTGCTGAGCATGCGCGAGGACTTTCTTGCCAACGTCGAGGAGCTGTCCGACCGCATCCCCGAGATCCTGGACAACCGGTTTCGCCTGCTGCCGCTGACCCGCGCCAACGCCGCCCAGGCGATCGACCGGCCGTCCAAGGTCGAGGACCCGGCGCTGGCCACCCCGCCGTTTCGCATCGGCGAGGACGCCAAGGAGATGATCCTCGACTTTCTGCAGCTCAGGGTCGGCAACTCGCGCAGCCCGGCGGCGGCGCAGATCGAGCCGTTTCAGCTGCAGCTGATCTGCCAATACCTGGAGGAGTCGCAGCAACAGCGCACCGACAAGTCGGCCTCGCAAGTGCTGTCGGCTGGCGACATCGGCGGCGAGGCCAGCCTGCGCCGGATCACCAAGAACTTCTACCGCCGGCAGTTGCTGACCGTGCCGTTCTGGCAGCGCCGGCGCGTGCGCGCCCTGTGCAGTGAGTCGCTGATCAGCCCGGGCGGGCGTCGGCTGCGCCTGGAAGAGTCAGAGATCACGCGCCTGACCGGCGTCAAGGCGAAGACCCTGAACCTGCTGGTCGAGCGCCGCCTGCTGCGTGTCGAGCCCAGCGATACCGGGGCCTACTACGAGCTGAGCCACGACTCGCTGGTGGCGCCGGTGCTGGAGTCGCGCCGGGTCTGGTTTCTGCTGCGTACGCTGGGATTGCTGCTGATGGCCGCCGCCAGCACCATGCTGCTGCTCTTTATCACGTTCGGTACGACAGGGTGGCTGCTCGAGACGTCGGGCCCGGCTGAGGTGTTCGGCGCCGTGATCGTTCTTGCCGGGCTGGTCTGGCTGGGGGGATCGTGGCTGCGTAACCGGTGGCGCGACGTCACCGAGATGTGGCGCCGCATCCGGCTTTGAGCCTCGCACGGCGCCGGGCTCAAAGCGTCTCGGCCGTGCCCAGAATGGCGGTGGCCTGGCTCGACAGCGTGCCGCCGTTGCCGTGCGCCAGCGCGACCCTGGCGCCCGCCACCTGGCGCTCACCGCCATCGCCGCGCAGCTGGCGCACCGCCTCGATCAGCGCAAAGATGCCGTACATGCCCGGGTGGGTGCAGCTCAGGCCACCACCGTTGGTGTTGACCGCCAGCCGGCCGCCCGGTGCGATGGCGCCGTTCTCGACAAACCCGCCGCCCTCGCCCTTGGCGCAAAAGCCCAGGTCTTCGAGGAACAGCAGGGTGTTGATCGTGAAGGCGTCGTAGAGCGCCGCCACATCCACGTCCGCTGCGGTCAAGCCCGCCATCGCATAGGCCGCGTGACCGCTCTGGCTGGCTGCTGTGACGGTCAGGTCAGGCATGGCCGAGATCTGCCGGTGCCAGCAGGCGGTGGCGGTGCCCAGCACAAACACCGGCGGACGCGGCAGGTGGCGCGCCCGGTCGCTGCGCACCAGCACAAAAGCGCCGGCGCCGTCGGTGACCAGGCAGCAATCGCGCACCGTCAGCGGGTCGGCGACCATGCGGGCGCACAGCACGTCGTCGATGGTCAAGGGGCCACGCTCGAATGCCTCGGGGTTCAGACGGGCCCAGGCCCGCGCCGCCACCGCCACCTCGGCCAACTGGCGCCGGGTGGTGCCGTAGCGCGCCATGTGGGCGGACGCCGCCAGCGCATAGGCCGCCACCGGCATCACCGGCTCGTAGGGCATCTCGTAGGGCTGCGGGTCCATCTGGCGGCGTGCGTCGGCCACCGCCTTGCGGTTCATCGTGCCGCTGCGCTGGGTGCTGCCGTAACACACCAGCACGGCATTGCACTGGCCGGCCGCCAGCGCCAGCATCGCCGGCATCAAGTGCGCGATGAAGCTGGAGCCGCCCAGCATCGTGCCGTCGATGAAGCTCGGGTTGAGCCCCAGGTACTCGATCACCGGCATCGGCCACATCGCAGACAAGACGCTGGCGGTGCAGACCCCGTCGATATCGGCCATCGTCAGGCCGGCGTCGGCCACCGCCGCGTATGCGGCCCGGGCCAGCAGCTCCATCTCGGTGAAACCGGGCGACTCGCCGCAGCCAAAGGTGGCCACGCCGGCGATGGCCGCACTGCCGCGCAGGGATTTGAGATCGAAGCTCATGCTGCGGCCTCCGCATCGAACACCACCAGGCCGTGACCGTTGGCTTGCGCCACCCGCGCCTGCACCCGCAGTCCGACCGCAACCGCGGCCGGCGCCAGGCCCTCGACCCGGCTCATCAGGCGCACGCCTTCGTCGAGCTCGACCATGCAGATGGTGTAGTCGCCGCCCAGCTCGGCCTTGCGCCGGATGGTGGTGACGGCCGCGACCGTGCCGCCACCCGCCGGCGCCACCAGGGCGGGGCCCAGCGCGCCGCAGTGCGGGCACAGCTCGCGCGGAAAGTAGACGTGGCGGCCACAGGCGCCGCAGTGCTGGATCAGGAATCGGCCCTGGTCGAGCGCCTGTTGGTGCTGGGCCTGGATGCCGGTGGCGGGCAAGGTCATGGTGGTGTGGGGTTGAACATCGGAACCGAAGCGTGACGCACAGTCTGCCCAATGCCGCCGCAGCACGCCATTCGTGATTGCCAATGGGCTACCCGGCTGGCGCCCGAACCCCTTGCGCAAGCCCGGGGTGCAAACCCCGGCTTCGGCAATCCCGAATTGCAAGACGCGGTGGATGGCGCCAAGCTGCCCGCCGTCGCCCTTCTGCCTGGATGCATCCATGACCTGTCTCCGCCCTTGCCGCCGTCGCTTGTTGCTGTCGGCTGCCGCCATCGCCACAGCCAGCGTGCTGGTTTTGCCCGCCGCGGCCCAGCCCGCCGGTGTACCGGTTCGGCTGCTGGTGGGCTATGCCGCCGGCGGCCCGGTCGATGCGATGGCGCGCATCTTTGCCCCGGCGTTGGCGCAAGAACTGGGCGCCAACGTGATCGTCGAGAACAAGCCCGGCGCCAGCGGCGCGCTGGCCGGCGAGCTGGCGGCAGGTGCACCGGCCGACGGCAGCACGCTGTTTTTTGCCGCCAGCCCCACCATCACCATCGTGCCGCACATCCAGAAAAAGATGCGCTACGACCCGGCGCGTGACCTGACGCCAATGGCCCCGCTGCTGAGCTATGCCAACGTGCTGGTGGTGCCCCAGGCCAGCCCGCTGCGCAACCTGGCCGACCTGCTGGCTGCCGCCCGCGCCAACCCGGGCAAGTTGTTCTACGGCTCGGCCGGCGTGGGTGCGTCCAACCACCTCAGCGGTGAGCTGCTGGCAGCGCAGGCCAGGTTGCAACTGGTGCACGTGCCCTACAAAGGCAACGCGCCGGCGATGAACGATGTGATCGGCGGCCAGTTGCAGATGATGTTCGACATCGTCGGTGGTGCACAGAAGTACATCACCGGCGGGCAGGTGCGGGCGCTGGCGGTCACCTCGGCCACGCGCAATCCGATGCTGCCGGACGTGCCGACGATGCGCGAGGCCGGCCTGCCCGGTTACGAGGTCGGCGGCTGGTACGGCCTGTACGGCCCGCCCAAGATGGCGCCCGCGTTGGTGGACCGGCTGGCCGACGCCACCCGCCGGGTGCTGGCCAGGCCCGACTTCCAGGCCCGGCTGGCCGCGCTGGGCTACAGCCCGTGGTCGGGCAGCGGCGAGCAACTGGCCGCCCAGGCCGCCAAAGACCTGGCGCTGTGGGGCACGGTGACCAAGGGCATCGAGATCGAATGAGCCGGCCCACCCGGTAGGCTAGAGTTTGTGGCTGAGATTTGTGACTGACCTGTCCGGCCCCCCGGCGCCGGACCCGCCCACCCAGGAGAACCGCATGGACATGACCACCTCACCGCTTGCCGCCCTCACCGACCCCAGCCTGCTCAAGACTGACGCACTGATCGGCGGTGAATGGGTCGCCGCCGGCGCGGCCGGTGCCGGCCGTTTCGACATCACCGACCCGGCCACCGGCTTGAAACTGGCGGACGTGGCCAATCTCGGCCCGGTCGATTGCCACAACGCCATCGTCGCCGCCGAGAAGGCGCTGGGCCCCTGGCGCGCCAAGACCGCCAAGGAGCGCGGCGCCATCATGATGAAGTGGTTTGCGCTGCTCAATGCGCATGCCGACGACCTGGCCCGCATCATGACTGCCGAGCAGGGCAAGCCGCTGGCCGAGGCGCGTGGTGAGGTGGTCTACGGCGCCAGCTTCATCGAGTGGTTTGCCGAGGAAGCCAAGCGCATCTACGGCGAAACGATCCCCACCACCGACAACAACAAGCGCTACATCGTCATCAAGCAGCCGATCGGCGTCTGCGCGGCAATCACGCCCTGGAACTTCCCGATCGCGATGATCACCCGCAAGGTTGCACCCGCGCTGGCCGCTGGCTGCACCGTGGTGATCAAGCCGGCCGAGGCCACACCGCTCTCAGCCCTGGCGGTGGCTGAGCTGGCGCAGCGTGCCGGCATGCCGGCCGGCGTGCTCAACATCATCACGGCCGACGCTGAACAATCGATCGAGATCGGCAAGGTGCTGTGCAGCAGCGACGTGGTGCGCCACCTGTCGTTCACCGGATCGACCGAGGTCGGCCGCATCCTGGCCCGGCAGTGTGCGCCCACCGTCAAGAAGATCAGCCTGGAGCTGGGCGGCAACGCACCCTTCATCGTGTTCGACGACGCCGACATCGACTCGGCGGTCGAGGGCGCGATGGTCAGCAAGTACCGCAATGCCGGCCAGACCTGCGTTTGCGCCAACCGTTTTTATGTTCAGTCTGGTGTCTACGACCAGTTTGTCGAAAAGCTCGCCGCCAAGGCCGGCACGATCAAGGTCGGCAACGGGTTTGATGTCGGCATCAACCAGGGCCCGATGATCGACGACCAGGCCATCGTCAAGGTCGAGGCCCACGTCGCCGACGCGCTGGCCAAGGGCGCCCGGCTGCTGGTGGGCGGCAGCAAGATCGGCGAGCGCTTCTACACCCCCACCGTGCTGGCCGACGTCACGTCCGACATGCTCTGCGCCAAGGAAGAAACCTTCGGCCCGGTGGCGCCGGTGTTCCGCTTCGACACCGAAGCCGAGGTGGTGGCGCTGGCCAACGACACCGAGTTCGGCCTGGCGAGCTACTTCTACAGCCGCGATATCGGCCGGGTGTTCCGCGTCGGCGAAGCGCTGGAGTACGGCATGGTGGGTATCAACACCGGGCTGATCTCGGTGGCCGAGGTGCCGTTTGGCGGTGTCAAGCAGTCCGGCCTGGGCCGCGAGGGTGCGCACCAGGGCATGGACGACTATGTCGAGATCAAGTACCTCTGCCTGGGCGACATCCTGAAGTGAGGCGTGGGTGAGGCGTGGGTGAGGCCGGGTGTTAGGCGGACATGAGGCGGACATGAGGCGGACCTGAGGCGGGCAAGCGCCTGAACCGGGCGGTCGTCCGGCCAGCGCCGGGCGGGCAGACAGCGCAGCCCGATCAATCGTCGTTCGCGGCAGCGGCACCGCCGCCGTGCTGGCTCAGGCCGGCGCGGCCCAGCGCCCGGCTCTCTCCTGCCTGGGCCAAGGCGCGGCGCAGCAGGGCTTCGGCCTCCTTGCCATGCTGCGGGTACTGCGCCACGCCCACACACACGGCCACCGCCACATCCTGTCCGGCCACGGTGAACGGCCGCTGCAGCGATTGGGCCAGCTTGGCGACCACCCGATCGGCATTGGCGGCGTCGTCGATCCAGGCCAGCAGCACCACGAAGCTGTCGGCACCCACCGACGCCACCACGTCGCTGGCGCGCAGGCCCGAGCGAAGCCGCACCGCCACCTTGCGCCGCAGCACGTTGGCGGCCTCGATGCCCAGCCGCGCCTCGGTGGCGGACAGGCCCTCGATGCGCAGCGCCAGCAGCGCCATCGCGGCCGGCTCACGCTCGCGCAGCGCCAGCAAATGGCTCATGTGCTCCATCAGCTGGGCATGGTTGGGCAGGCCGGTGGCCAGGTCGGTAGCGTAGGCCTTGCGGGCGGCGCGCTCCAGGCGTTTGCGCTCGACCGCCAGCCGCACCGCACGGGCCAGGGTTTCAGCGATGGCCTCGCGCAGTGGCAGCACATCCTGCACGCCGATCTGCAGCAACTTCACCGCGTCAGCCCTGGCCGGCTCGGGCGCAAGCACCAGCACGGCAGCGTCCAGCACCGCACGCGACATGCCGGGCCACACCAACCACTGGGCCAGCGCGTCGGGCCGGGGCTCGGCCAGCACGATGGCGTCGTAGTGCTGGCGGTCCAGTGCAGACGCCAAGTCCTGGGCCGATGTCACCGGATGCAGCACAAACGGACCGTAGGCCGAGGTGGACAGGTCGGGCTCGGCCAAGCCGAGGAAGAGCAATTGGATGGGATCGTTCATGGCGGTATTTCAGCCATCATGCCGCAGGCCAGGCCGCCACGCCACGCTGGGAACTACCCAGGTGACGCCATTGCCGCAGCGCCCACACGGCCACGCTAGAATCCTGCCTGCTGCGGGTGTAGTTCAATGGTAGAACGGCAGCTTCCCAAGCTTCATACAGGGGTTCGATTCCCCTCACCCGCTCCAGATTTTTT
>JBBQAH010000164.1:0-6248 GCA_038316145.1 Burkholderiales bacterium | reverse complement strand
AACGACGGCGACTACCCGCGGCGCAGCCCGCGCAGCGATTTCGACCTGATGGGCCTGCCCGACCAGGCCCGGCCGGGCGACCGCTCGCGCCGCGACGACGACCGCCAGCTGATGCTCGAAGCCCTGCTGTCGGCACGCCGGGTGCTGTACCTCAGCTGGACCGGCCGCAGCGTGCGCGACAACAGCGAGCAACCGCCGTCGGTGCTGGTCTCGCAGCTGCGCGACTACCTGGCCGCCGGCTGGGGCGCGCCGGTGCTGGTGCAAAACACCACCGAGCACCCGCTGCAGCCCTTCAGCCGGCGCTATTTCGAGCAGACCACGGCTGCCCCGGCCCTGTTCACCCATGCCCGTGAATGGCGGGCGGCGCATGCAGTGTCCACCGCGCCGTCCGCTTCGGTGTCCGGTGCTGGCGGGGCGGGATCTGGCGCTGCCACCACCACCACCACCACGACCGCTACCACCACCACCGCTGTCACCGCACCGGCTGCTCCCACTCCCACTCCCGCCGCCGCTGACCCACCGCTGACCGTGGACAGCCTGACCCGCTTCCTGAAAAACCCGGTGCGCGATTTTTTCCGCCGCCAGCTGGATGTGGTTTTTGGCGACGGCGAGGCGCTGGCCGATGACGACGAAGCCTTCGGGCTGGCCGGGCTGCAGGCCCACGGCCTGCTGCAGGCGCTGATCGACCGGGGGCTGGCGGCGTTGCTTGCAGCCGAGGCCACCGGCCCTGCCGCTGGCCGCCACGCGCCCGACCTGCGCGCCGTCATCACCGGCCAGGTGGCGCGGTTCCAGCGCGCCGGCTGCCTGCCGATGGCCGAGCAGGGCCGGCGTGCCGCGCAGGACCTGACCGAGACCGGCGTTGGCATGTTTGTCGCCTGGTGCGAACTGCAGTCGCTCTACCCGGTGCCGGCGCCGCGCCAGCCGCTGCGGTTCGACGCCGCCGGCCTGCAGCTCGACGACTGGCTGGGCCCGCTGCGCTGCGCGCCGGATGCACCCACCGGCCCGGTCTGGCTGCAGCTCAGCCCCAGCCGGCTGTGCGACGACCCGGTCAAGCGCAAACCGCGGCGCGAGGTGTTGATCCCCGTCTGGGTCAGCCTGCTGGCTGCCGCGGCCTGCTGGGTGCCGGTGCGCGCGGTGCTGGTCGGGCGCGACGCCACCGTCACGCTGGACGCCCCATCACAAGCCGACGCCCGCGCCGCGCTGCAAACCCTGATGCAAGCCTGGCGCGACGGCATGGCCAGCCCGTTGCCGCTGGCCGCCCGCACGGCGCTGGCGCTGCTGGCAGGCGGTGACACCGTGGGGGTCTACGAGGGCCGCAGCTTTCCGCGGGGCGGTCTGCCGGCCGAGGGCGACGAGCCCTGCCTGGCGCGCCTGTACCCCGACTTCGAAGCGCTCGCCGCCGATGGCCGCTTTGCCGCTGCTGCCGAGGCGCTGTTCGGCCCGATGCAACGCTGGATCGATAGCCACGCCACGGTCCGGCTGCACGATGACGCCGACGCCGACGGCGACGGTGATGTCACCGCCGCCGAAGCCACCGCCGCTGGCCCCGCCCATGGCTGAAACCCTGGACGCGCTGCGTTTGCCACTCTGGGGCAGCCGGCTGATCGAGGCCAGCGCCGGCACCGGCAAGACCTGGACGATCGCCGCGCTGTATTTGCGGCTGGTGCTGGGCCATGGCGGCGAGGCCGGCTTTGGCCGGGCGCTGCAGCCGGCCGAGATCCTGGTGATGACGTTCACCCGCGCCGCCACGCGCGAGCTGTCCGACCGCATCCGCAGCCGCCTGCTGGACGCCGCCCGCTGCTTTCGTGGTGAGGCCCAGCCCGCGCCGCAGGACCCGCTGCTGATCGCCCTGCTGGCCGACTACCCGCCCGGCCCGCTGCGCAACCAAGCCGCCTGGCGCCTGGCCAGCGCCGCCGAGGGCATGGACGACGCGGCGGTGCACACCATCGACGCCTGGTGCCAGCGCATGTTGCGCGAGCATGCGTTTGACTCCGGCAGCCTGTTCGACGAAGAACTCGCCGCCAACGAGTCGCAGCTGCTGGCCGAGGCCGCCCGCGACTACTGGCGGGCCCAGCTCTACCCCTTGTCCGGCGCGGCCTGGGACCTGGCGGTCTCGGTCTGGCGCGATGTTGCCGCGCTGACCGACGACGCCCGCCAACTGCTGGAGCAGGCCCTGCCGGCCGGTGCCGGCGACGCCAGCCTGGGCGAGCAGATCAGCTGGCTTGTCCAGCAGCAAGCCGCCGCGGTGGCCGCACTCAAACAAGGCTGGGGCCTGCGCGCCCGCGACATGACCGCCTGGCTGGACAGCCAGACCGCGCTCAAGGCCTGCCCGTTCAACAAGGCCAAGCTGGCGCAGCGCCACTACACCGGCTGGCTGAAAACACTGGCCGATTGGGCCGACAGCGACGCCACCGAGCGCCCTGACCTCAAGACCGGCGCCACCCGGTTGACGCCCCAGGGCCTGCAAGACGCCGTCAAGCCCGGCGCCTGGGTGGACTTGCCCGACCACTTTGAGGCCTTTGCCCAGCTGCAACAGGCGCTGGACGCGTTGCCCACGGTGCGCACCGGCCTGCGCCTGCACGCCGCAGCCCGTATCAAAGCCCGGCTGACCGAGCTCAAGCAGCAGGCCGGCAGTTTTGGCTTTGCCGACCTGCTGAACCGGCTGGACCGTGCGCTGGACCCGGCACAAAACGGTGCCAGTGCCGAGCGCCTGCGCGCCCGCATGCTGGGCCAGTACCCGGTGGCGCTGGTCGACGAGTTTCAGGACACCTCGCCGGTGCAGGCGCGCATCTTCGACCGGCTCTACCACGTGGCGGACAACGACCCCGCCAACGCGCTGCTGCTGATCGGCGACCCGAAGCAGTCGATCTATGGCTTTCGGGGCGCCGACATCCAGAGCTACCTGGGCGTGCGCCAGGCCACCACCGGCCGCCATTACGCGCTGGGCACCAACCACCGGTCTACCGCGGCGCTGGTGGCCGCCGTCAACCAGCTGTTCGAGCAGGCTGAAGTGCGCGACGGCGCGGGCGCGTTTTTGTTCCGGGGCTCGGCTGATGCGCTGGCCGACAACCCGCTGCCGTTCAGCCCGGTGCAGGCCCGTGGCCGGCCCGAGCAACTCGTCGATGCCAGCGGCCCGGTGCCGGCGCTCAGCCTGGTGCTGGACAACCACCTGCTGGACAGCACCAGCAGCCAGCGCCTGTTTGCCGCCCGCTGCGCCGAGCGCATCGTCAGCCTGCTCAACGATCCGCAGGCCGGATTTCAGCGGCCGCCCGACCCGGCCAGCCCACCCGGTGCAGCGCAGCCGCAACCCGGCTTTGCCCGCCTGCGGCCGGCCGACATCGCGGTGCTGGTGCGTACCGGCCGCGAGGCCGCCGCGGTGCGCCGCGAGCTGCGGCGCCGCCAGGTGGCGTCGGTCTATTTGTCGGACAAGGATTCGGTCTTCCACAGCGCCGAGGCACACGACCTGCAGCGCTGGCTGGCGGCAGTGGCGTCGCCGCTGGACACCCGGTTGGTGCGTGCCGCACTGGCCACCCGCCTGATCGGCCTGCCGATGGCCGAGTTGCTGCTGCTGGCCCGCGACGACGAGGCCTTCGATGCCCGCAGCGATCTGCTGCGCCAGCTGCACACGGTCTGGCAAACCCAGGGCGTGCTCAGCATGTTGCGCCAGACCCTGCACCGCCTGGACCTGCCGGCACGCTGGCTGGTGGATGCCGCGGGCAGCAGCGCCGACCCCGACGGCGAGCGCCGGCTTACCAACGTGCTGCACCTGGCCGAGCTGCTGCAAGCCGCCAGTGCGCAAGTTGATGGCGAGCAGGCGCTGATCCGCTGGCTGGCCAGCCAGATCGACGAGACCCCGGCGGCTGGCGACGAGCAGACCGTGCGGCTGGAGAGTGATGCCGACCTGGTCAAGGTGGTGACGGTGCACAAGTCCAAGGGGCTGGAGTACCCGCTGGTGTTCCTGCCCTTTGCCTGCAGCTTTCGCGCCGTCAGCAAGGCGCGCACCGCCTTTGTCAACCCGGCGGATGCCACCGGCGGGCGTTGCCTGGTGCTGCAACCCAGCGATGCCCAGATCACGGCTGCCGACCTGGACCGCCAGCGTGAGGACCTGCGCCTGCTCTATGTCGCGCTGACCCGTGCACGCCATGCGCTGTGGTTGGGCTTTGCCGCGCTGAAAACCGGCAACGGCAGCGACTGCACCGCCTGGCGCAGCGCCATCGGTTGCCTGCTGTGCGGCCCGGACAAGGTGCAGGCCGACCAGCTGCAGGCCGTGCTGCGCAACACCCTGCAGCCCAATGCCGACAGCGTGCTGCTGCGCGCCGACGCCCCGGCCGACATCGGCCTGGGCCGCTTGTTGCCGCGTGACCAGCCCGCGCCGCTGCGCGATCTGCAGGTGTACGCGGCCGAGTTCGAGCGCCGCTGGACCGTGGGCAGCTTCTCGGGCCTGGTGCGCGATCTGGCCGCGCCGGGCCAGCACACCCTCGGCGCAGCGCTGCTGCGTGACGACGAGGCGCTGGCGCCAACCGGTGACGGCGGCTACGGGCTGGAAGGTGTGGGCGACGGTCCGGGCGAGGGTCCGGGCGACGGTCCGGGCGGCCCCGAGGGCGGCGGCAGGCCCGGCGGTGCCGCTGCGCCGGCCAGACCCCCGCTGGTGCTGCCCGGCGGCGCTGCACCGAAGGGGGTTGGCGACCCCCAACCCTGGCACCACTTTGCCCGCGGCGCACTGCCGGGCAACTTTTTGCATGACCAACTCGAATGGCTGGCCGGTGAGCGCTTCTTGCTGGCGGCCTCGGACGATCTGCAACAACAACTGCGCCAGCGCTGCGAGCGGCAGGACTGGGGCCACGCCGCCGATGCGGTGCTGGACTGGCTGCTGCAAGCGGTGCAAACGCCGCTGCCGCCGGTCGGTGCGGCGCTGGACGGCCTGGACAGCCTGCTGCCGGAGATGGAGTTCTGGTTCCCCAGCGACGGCCTGGTGGCCAGCCAGGTCGATGCGCTGTGCCGGCGCCACCTGCTGATAGGCCGCCAGCGCCCGGCGCTGCCCGAGCGCGAAATGCGCGGCATGTTGATGGGCTTTGCCGACCTGGTGTTCGAGTCCGGCGGCCGGTACTGGGTGCTGGACTACAAGTCCAACTACCTCGGGCCGCAGGACAGCGACTACCACGCCGATGCGCTGGACGCGGCGATGGCCGCGCACCGCTACGACGTGCAGGCAGCCCTCTATCTGCTGGCGCTGCACCGCTTGCTGCGGTCCCGCCTGGGCGCGGCCTACGACCCGGCACGCCAGTTGGGCGGCGCGGTGTACTTTTTCCTGCGCGGTCTGCGCGGGCCGGCCAGTGGCTGCGTGCATGTGGCGCCGCCGCTGGCCTTGCTCGACGGGCTGGACGCCTTGCTGGCTGGCGCACCCGAACCCACCCCCACCCCCACCCCCACCCCCACCCCCGCGTTGCCGCTGGGCGCAACGCCATGAGCCGTTCGACCCATCCCGGCGGCATGGGCAGCGCCGAGCTGCTCGACACCCTGCAGCAGTGGAGCGAGCAAGGCTGGATCCGGCGCCTCGACCACGCGTTGGCGCGGTTCCTGGCCGACCTGTGCCCGCAGGCGCCGCCGCAGGTGCTGCTGGCTGCAGCCCTGCTGGCGCAGCTGGAGGGCCGTGGCCACACCTGCCTGCCGCTGGCCGACCTGCTGGACGACGCCGATGGCTTGCTGGCCTGGCCGATGGTGGCCGCTGCGGCGCTGCGGGCCGAGCTGGCGCACTGGCCGGGCACGGTGGCCGACTGGTGCGAAACCTTGCAGGGCTGTGCCCTGGTCGAGCACGACGACCCGGCGTCGCCGTCTGATCCCGCCGCCGGCCGGGCGCCGCTGGTGCTGCGGGGCCAGCGTCTCTACCTGCGCCGCTACTGGGACTTCGAGCGCCGGGTGGCGGCCCAGGTGCTGCAGCGCGTGGCCATTGCCGACACGCCGGACCCGGCGCAGGTCCGGCCCTGGCTGGACGCCTTGTTTCCGGCGTCCGTGCCTGACCTCAGCGCCGAGGGCAGCGCCGCCGCCAACCCCGCCACCGCCGCCGACCCTGACTGGCAGAAAATCGCCTGCGCCGTGGCGCTGCGCGGCCGGCTGGCGGTCATCACCGGCGGCCCGGGCACCGGCAAGACCTACACCGCCGCGCGCCTGCTGGCGCTGCTGCTGGCGGTGTCGCCCCAGCCCGACCGGCTGCGGGTGGCGCTGGCCGCGCCCACCGGCAAGGCGGCGGC
>JBBQAH010000546.1:0-1885 GCA_038316145.1 Burkholderiales bacterium | reverse complement strand
AATACACTGTATGCCCCATATTCAGACTGCAAGAAGCTATACGTATTCGTCCAACGGTGTTTGGTAAGATGTCTATGTGTTTGCCTTTAGGACTTGATGTCGAGAAAGATGGCAGTCCGGGAAAAGTCACCGAAACTGAATATTCCCGGCTTAGCGGCTGCATCCCATCAGTCTGCTCTTTTCATGCCAGATTCTCGCCTATCTCTGGGAAGCTCAACCGGTGGGGGTGGCGGCAAACGGAAACTCGACGAAGTGATGGCCGAAAACTCCAGCGGTTACGACGAGAGTAGCGGCAATGAGATGTCCGGTTCGGACGACGACGACGGTAACGAAATGCCGGGTGATCACGGCTCGCCGATTAACAAAGCACTGGTAATTTAATTATTGGTAATTTCCTCGCGTAAGGACGATTTTTTTTTGTAGCTGCTTTCAAGGTTCATGTTGTATTTTTCATGTGGAGGCTGCAAAATTCGTCTGCTCGCACCCGTCCTCCTCGGGCAAGAAAAATGTCAACTCCCACATAACGGATCAGCTGGAGGTACGTAAAATTTTTACAAGCTCTAATTTTTGCGGTGGCATGAAGGTTAATTTGTTCTACAGAAGCTGATGAACACTTACAAAAGCACTGGACAAGACTGGCGCGCGATGGCCTATGCAAAGGCGATTTCGGCACTACGGAGCCTTCCTTTTCGAATTACGAAAGTCGAGGTTAGTCATCAAACTGAGCGGGCTAAGATTTCGTAACAATAAAACAATTTCATATGTATATGTCAATAATTAGTCCAGTATTGTCTCATTTATAAGGTAGACTATCCAATCCCGTCAGACTCTTGAAGTTCGTGCAAACCCGTCAGTCAAGCATTTTTTCTGCCAACCTGTTTCTGATTAGATTTCAAACAAGTCGAATAATCCCACTCTACAATTTAACACCGTATTCAATGTAAAATGTGATAAAATAATAACAACGAAAAAAAATTTTAAACGAGACTTTTCTGGGTGTCAATAAGATTTTTATTATATAAAAATATTTTATGTTCAAATTTAACCTCGATTGATGTCAGCGCTGTTTGGAATAATAACTTCCTGACTGACTGGCTTGCACGAAGGATTTGGCGTCTTAGAAACCAGCATTGGTGTAGGTAAGTAGGATTTTATCTGTGCACTAGGAAATCAAGGGACTTCGGAATATCGGCAACAGTACCAAGAGCAAAATCACTGAAATCCTGGCCACGGGAGTCTGTGAGAAGGTGGAAGCATACTGTGTGAACAACGAGCTGAACAATGCCATGGAACTATTTAGCAATATTCATGGAGTGGCAGTTAAAACGGCCCTGAAATGGGCTTCCGCGGTATTTCCCTTCATTTCCATTACACTGATCGATTTAAAAACAAAAGCAGTCTATAGTATGTCTGTTAATTCTGCAGAACTTGCGAACTTTGGAGGATTTGTCAACTTCCGAGAAGGTGAAACTAAATCGTGTCCAGCTGATTGGTCTAAAGCACTACCACGACTTTCTGCAACGGATCCCTCGGACGGAAGTGGCGGAAATAGAAGACACCGTGCGACGGGCGGCTTTATCCCTCCAGGACGGGCTGGAAATTATCACCTGCGGTTCTTACCGGCGAGGCAAGCCTACATGCGGTGATGTTGATATCTTAATCACCCATCCCGATGGCAAATCACATCGGAACGTTTTTACCCGATTACTGGCGACTCTTCACGACACCGGTAAGGCATTGGATTTGTTAATGTGTTAGTTATTTATTTCGGTAAAATTATTTACATTTTTTTAAATAACTTTTTATGTTAATGTTCAATGCAATTTAATTATTTAATTTAATATTTAATTTAGTAATTTAATTAAATTTTGTTAAATTTATCTTT
>JBBQAH010000574.1:0-1711 GCA_038316145.1 Burkholderiales bacterium | reverse complement strand
GGGCGTGCCGAGCACGGTGTTGACGCGCGTGATCGTCGACTCGGGAATGCGGGCGATACCGAAGTCCGCTATTTTCGCACCGGTGCGCGAGAACAGGATGTTCTCCGGCTTGATGTCACGATGCACGACGCCGGCGGCATGCGCGAAGGTGAGGGCCGAGCCGAGCTCACGCGCGAGCTTGGCGACCTCGCCGAGCGGGAGCGGGCCGTCCCGCAGTCGGTCACGGAGGCTCTCCGGGCCGTCGGCGCGCGGGCCCGGCACGTACTCGAAGACGAGGAAGAGGCCGACCACGTCGTCCTCGCCCATGTCATGGAGCGTGACGATGTTGGGGTGGCTGACCGCCGCCGCGGCTTGCGCTTCGTGGCGCATGCGCGTGACGAGCTCGTCGCGCACGCTTGGAGGCAGCGCGAGATCGTCGCGCAGCACCTTGATGGCGACGCGCCGCCCCAGGATGGTATCGCGCGCGAGCCAAACGCGTCCCATCCCGCCCTGGCCGAGCAGGCGCTCGACCTCGTAGCGTCCGATGGTGCGCGGTTGCTTGGCAGCCATGATCAGTCGGTGTGGGGGTTCCAGCACGCGACTTTGTGGCCGGTGCCCGGCGTCTGCTCGACGAACGACGGCATCTCCTTGTCGCACGTTCCCTTGAGCACGCGCGCGCAGCGCGGGTGGAAGGGGCAGCCCGAAGGCGGATCGATGGGGGAGGGCGCATCACCCGGCACCACGATGCGCAGGCGCTTCTTCTCGGGATCGGGCGTGGGCACCGCGCCGAGCAGCGCGCGCGTGTAGGGGTGCAGGGGAGCCGCGTAGAGCTGTTCGGTGGTGCCCTGCTCGACGAGCCGCCCGAGATACATCACGGCGACGCGCTGGCTGATGTGCCGCACCACGCGCAGATCGTGCGAGATGAAGAGGAACGCGACGCCCAGCTCGTCCTGCAGGTCCATCAGCAGATTGACGATCTGCGCCTGGATGGAGACGTCGAGCGCGCTGATCGGCTCGTCGCACACGATGAACTCGGGCTGCACGGCGAGCGCGCGCGCGATGCCGATGCGCTGCCGCTGGCCGCCCGAGAACTCGTGCGGGTAGCGGCCCATCACGTCGGGGCGGAGGCCGACCTTGCGGAGGAGGCTGGCGATCATGTCCTCCTCCTCGCTCTTCGTGCTCGCGAGCTTGTGGATCTGGATCGCCTCGCCGACGATGTCGCGCACCGTCATGCGCGGGTTCAGGCTCGAGTACGGGTCCTGGAAGATGATCTGCATCTTCCGGCGGAGCGGGCGGAGCTCGGCGGCGGAGAGCGGGACGATGTCGCGCCCGTCGTAGACGACGCGCCCGAAGGTCGGCTCGACCAGCCGCAGCATCAGTCGCCCGAGCGTGCTCTTGCCGCAGCCGCTCTCACCGACGAGCCCGACCGTCTCGCCGCGACGCACGCGGATGGAGACGCCGTCGACGGCGCGGAGGAGCTTCTGGTTGCGCGAGAAGAAGCCGCCGCGGACGGGGAAGTACTTCCCGAGGCGCTCGGTCGCGACGAGGGTGCGCGGACGGCCCGCGGCGGGCGCTTCGGAGCCCGGGACCCTGATGCGCTCGCTCCCGAGCGGCTGCCGCTTTGCCGATCGCTGCGGGCTCGTGATCGACGCCTGCCGCGCGAAGGAGCCGGATCTCGTCGAGGTCGGCGAGGCGAGGCTCTCGCGCTGCATCCGCCACGAGGAGCTCTGAG
>JBBQAH010000308.1:0-2496 GCA_038316145.1 Burkholderiales bacterium | reverse complement strand
GCAACGCTTCGTGCAGGAAAGCCTGGCTGCAGAAGCAGTTCCGGTGCTGCTGGGTTACTCGCTGGGCAAGGCCCAGGAGCTTCTTGCCATGGTGTCCGGCTTCGGGCATCCCATCATGGTGCATGACTCCATCGACAAATTCACCGCAGTCTTCCGGCAACACGGCATCACACTGCCCGAATATCGTCTGTTGGATGCGAATGAAGTCGCAGGACACGTCGTCATCGCCCGACCCAATACGGTGCGCTCGCTCGGTGAGAGCAAAACCTGCCGCACCGCTATGGCCACCGGCTGGGGGCTGATGAAGGGCGCAAAGTATCGCTTCAGGGTGGATGAGATCTTCCCCATCAGTGATCACGCCGATCATCCCGAGCTGCTGCAGTGCGTGGCGGAGACGGGTGCGAAACACATCTACACCGTCCACGGCTATACGACGGAATTTGCCCGTGAACTCAGGCAGCGCGGCCATGAGGCCTGGTCATTGATCAAGGAAGAGCAGCGTGAGTTCTTCCTCAATGATACACCCGTTCCACCCGCGCTCCGATCCCCGTAAAGACGTGCCAGGGAATGGTGCCCGCCTTCGTGGCGATCTCTTCCGCCGTGACCCCGACAGCGCCTTGGGCACCCAGCAACACGGCCTCCGTTCCGACTTCCACCGGTTCCGGCAGTGCGGTGACGTCCACCATCATCTGATCCATCGTCACGCGTCCCAACAAGGCGCAGCGCTGACCATGGATGACCACGGCCCCCTCATGACCGGAGACCTGCCGCGGATAGCCATCAGCATATCCGCATGCCAGGGTCGCTACGCGGGTGGTGTTCTTTGTGATGAAGGTCCTTCCATAGCTCACCCCATGGCCCGCCGGGAGTTCGCGCACAAGGGTGACACGCGTCTTCCACTCCAGCGGTCGTCGAAGGACTCCCTGCCACTCCGGCAACGGTGAAACGCCGTAAAGCATGAGCCCAGGGCGGGAGAGGTTGCACAAACCCCGAAGTTCTTCATATCCCAACAAGCCCGCGCTGTTCGCCAGATGAACCCAGGGCGGATTCATCCCCGCATCGCGGGCAGTTGAGACAATCTGCCCGAACCGCAGAATCTGGCCACGCGTGAAGGCCTCATCTTCATCGGGTGAGGGTAGATGCGAGGCGATCCCCTCCCATTCGATGCCTGGCAATGAGATCAGCGCCCGGACCGTTTCCGCATTCCAAAGCGAATCGTTGAAGCCCATCCGGCCCATGCCGGTGTCCACGGCCACGTGAGCGTGTGCCTTCGTGCCGAGGCGCAGGGCGTTTTCGCTGATCGCGGTCGCCTCGGACAAGGAACTCACGCAGAGATGAAAGCCTTCCGCAAGGGCGACGACTTCTTCTTCTGGCAGACAAGGACTCAACAGCAAGACAGGGGTTTCCACACCCGCCGACCGAAGTTCCATCGCTTCATGCAGATTCGCGACACCGAAGAGACTGGCTTGCGGCTCCAAAGCACGGGCGACTTTCACCGCACCGTGTCCATAGGCGTTTGCTTTTATCACCGCCATGATGGGAGTGCCGCTGTGCTTGATCGCCAGGGCCGCGTTCTCCTGCAGAGCAGAGAGCGCCACCTCAACCCAGCATCTCCGACATGGAAAGTCCTTGCTCATGGATCACCCGAGCAAAGCACGAACCTTTCCTGCAATGTCGTGCCAAACTGCATCACTCATTACGGGCGATGCAGCGTCAATCAAATCCGCGCCTTCAGCGGGGAGCTTCACCCAGGAGCGGCAACCACCGTAGCCTTTCTCATAAGGAAAACTCCAGACCTGCGGGAGCTTGTAGACCCTGACGAGTGCCACATGGAGGCTGCTTTCCTCGTTCCAAGCGAAACGCTCGCGCACGACTTCACTCTTCCAGACGTGCAAGGGCTCCAACGCCGACACTTTGTCCCAGTCGGTCAGCTTCCAGACCTGATGCAAGCGGGCAAAGTAGCGCACATCCACCTTCTCCCGCTCCTCTTCCTGTGGCACGTTCACGTCATCGGCATTCGGGGGAGTCCAGCGCAATTGCCCGCCTTGATTGTGAAAGCCGGTGGGGAACAAAAAGAAGGCGTCATGCTGAAAATGAAAGCCGCCACGACCCTCATGAAGACCGCCTTTGCGCAGGATCACGCTCTGAATGCCGTGACCGAGTGCTTCGCAAACAAACGTCCATTCCTTGAAACCGATGGGGGTGGGAGATTCCGACATGAAGCTTACTTAGCAACACCACCGGCTTCTTCAATGACGTATCGCTGTCACCGCGCTGCTTCGGGAAAAACGTCTTCCGGCTTTACGGGAACTGATTTTTCCATTTGCCGCCCCGCCCCACCCGCACTAAGATCGCCACCCGACGAATAAAATGGTGGTCGTAGCTCAACGGTAGAGTCCCAGATTGTGATTCTGGTTGTTGCGGGTTCGAGTCCCGTCGGTCACCCCACCTTTTTCCGAGGCGAAATCGCCCGGAACGCCTGATAGATACAAGCTC
>JBBQAH010000252.1:0-1521 GCA_038316145.1 Burkholderiales bacterium | reverse complement strand
ACGCAGCTCTGGTGGGTGCGGGTGACGGGTGCGGCCGCCGTCGTGGCCCCCAGCAGCGCCCTCGACGCTGCGGCGCGCCACGCGCTGGTGCGGAAGTACCGCCAGTACCAGGAGCGCCCGCCCCTCGGGCCGGTGTACACGATCGCTCTCGACGCGGTGCGCTGGTGGCGCCCGTGACCGGCGGGGCGAGAGGTGCGGTCGACCCATCGATTACTTTACATAACGAGGCTTATCGGCGTTCGGCGAGCGGGCGGGCGGCGTCGAGGAGCCAGTCCAGGGCCGAGCGCACCTCGGCGGGCGTCGTCGCCTCGGCGAGGTCCCGGTCCACATCTTCCACGGCGCAGGCCAAGACGTACACGGCGTCACGGAGGTCGTCGAGCTCACGCCGGGCGATGATCAGCTCGTCGTCGCCGAGATGCAGTTCCTTGGCCCGCCGCCGGGCCTGGTAGTCCATCTGCCGGCAGCTGTCACGGCAATACCGGCGGGGACGGCCCGTCGGGGCCCGGTCCGGCAGCCCGCGGCGGCACCAGGCGCATCGAGGCCCCGCACCCCCGTCGCTCCCCGGTTTCGTGAAGTTCACGAAACCGACCGTACCGTGCCCGGATGCTGGCGGCCGGGAGCCACGGCGACCTCGTGCTGCTGAGCGCCGACGGCCACGTGGCGGCCACGGTGATCGCCGGCGAGCTGGCCTGGAGCCGGTGACGAGCGATCGTCGTCGAGGAGCCCTGCACGTGGGCGACCGCCGCTGTCCGCGATGATGCTCGGATGGGGCTCGTCCTCGTCGTCCTCCTGATCCTCGCCGCTGCCCTCGTTGCGGTCATCGCCGTGGCCGTGCGGAACCAGCGCGCCGGCGTCACCCGCCGCAGCCACGATCCGGCCATCGACCCGTTCGGCGTCGGTGAGCCGTGGCGCCGGCTCGTGCAGAGCGCCGTGCGCGCGCAGTCGCACTACCGGGCCATGCTGGCGTCGGTTCCGTCCGGACCGATGCACGACGTTCTGGCCGGCATCGGGACGCAGGTCGACGAAGCGGTGTCGGAGTGCTGGCGCGTCGCCAAGCGGGGCAACGACCTCGGTCGGGTGCTCGACGACATGGCCATCGCCCGCACGCGCCAGCAACTGGCAACCATCGCCGCCGACGAGACCGACCCCGACGTCACCAGCCGGGCCGACTCGTTGCGGTCGCGCCTCGCCAGCTATGACCGCGTCGCCGCCACCAGTGCCGACGCTGAGCAACAACTGCGGCTGCTGGTGGCCCGCCTGGAGGAGACCTCGGCACGCGGAGCCGAGCTGTCGCTCACCGCCGGCGCCGACCCCGCGCTGGCCGCCCTCGGCTCCGATGTCTCCCAGATGGTCGACGAGCTCGAGGCCCTGCGGCTGGCGTTCGACGAGCTGCAACCCCGGCCCGAGCTCGGCAGCTAGTCGATGCGGCGCATCTCGGCGCGGTAGCGCCTGGTCCGTTCGACGTAGGTGTGGACGCCGTGGGCGATCAGCTCGGCCCGCGCCGCACCCTCGCGGATCTTG
>JBBQAH010000276.1:0-2782 GCA_038316145.1 Burkholderiales bacterium | reverse complement strand
ACTTTTTGAATATTTTTTAAATTTCGATTTCATTTTATTGAAATAAAAAAATAATATTTGTGAAAGACTTACAGGATGTCCTCTAAGTTGTCGGATAAAACTCAGATTCTGTAGATCCCAAATAATACAGGTTCGGTCCTTGGATCCGCTGATGGCGATCGAGAACGTCGGCGAGGCAGCCAAGCATGTGACCGGATCGTAATGGCCGTAGAGATGTTTGGAGAGAGCCAGACGCCTACGCCGGTTAAAAGTGTAGACGCTGATCACTCCACTCATTCCCGCTACCAAATACAGCTCAGATGTGGGACAAACGGCGCACTGTATTGGAAGAAAATGCAAAAAACATGTACATTAGTGTATCATGTGAAGAAAACGGAAACATCAATTTTTCCGTTAACGTCATTAAACGTTTGATCAATTGATTGTTTGATTGATTAATTACCTAACTGATCAATCACTCGATGCGTCGATTGATTGATTGATTCAGGAACGTTTCCAATTAGATTGATAACCTAATTGATTGATTGATGGATTTATTGATTGATTCTGAGGTACAAAAATTCAGCCTTTATACCAGAACTTCATCCTCGTCACGAAGTTCGTAGACGGTTACTGGCCGATCCGATTCGAATGAGCAAATTCGAATACTGTGGTCTGGAAATCCCCATGCCAGGTACTTCTGGAAATTCGGCGGAATGGGCGCCTTATTCTGCTCCATCGGGATACAGTTCTTGTCGAGTGAGATGATATGCCCGACTGGACTTCTCAGTTCTAAGGAACAAAACAATTCACTGAAGATCGCATGCCGATCGAAAAATCAATTATGATTTTCATTCATGATTTCTTTTAGACACATAGCAAAAAAAATATTAACTTCATAGGAAACTCAGTTTTATTATAATTTGTCGGAATAACTAAACATAAATTACAAAAAATGTAACAAATTATTCTACCTTTTCCTGTCAATACGATCGGTTGTAGTCGGCCGAGATTTTGGAAGATGAATTCCGGTCTGACATTCAAGGCCTTTTTCAACGGATGCGGTTTTTTAAAGATCTGCGACGGAACCTGGCCAAAGTTGTTGATAAACGCAATAAAGGCCTGCTTCTCCAGTGGATCGGTCATTTTCTCCAAATCCACCGCACCCTCATACATCCAGCCGTGGAAGAGATTCATCGCGTCAACTGCGGCCTGGCCCTGCTGTTTGGCACCGAAAACCAGGTCAATCCACTCGTGCAAATGTTGAGAGACGTAATCACACTCCAAGGCGTCCCTAAAATAGAAAATAATTACCACACAAAGTAAAAAAGTGTCAGAAAAATGGCTCAATCAATCAAGCAATCAGACGATTAATTAATCAGACAATCAATCACTGGATCGATTACTCGGTCAAGTAAAAATTTTGCCAAACAATCAATCAATCCCGCAAGCAATGTAATCGATCAATTAATCAATCGACAGAGAAATCGACTACAAATAATAAAGATGATAAATCAATCAATCAAGCGAAAAACCACCAGGTCGGACCCATACCGATGAGCGCGAATAAATTCCCTGGCATCGCCCTTGGCCCAGGGAGGCAAGACCACATCGTTCAGTTGAACACCGCTCTGTTTAATGCCCAGATCGAACTTATTGGCATTGAGCAACAGATCAGGCAGGTAGAAGAATTCCGGGATGAGTTCCTTGACATCGGCCATGTTGTTTTTCGCCGCTGACCACCAAGCATCCTTGACGGAGTGGAACATCCGGTCGGCCAAATCAAAATGACCACCCTAACAAGAAAAAATAATATTTGACCAAGGCTTTTCAACAAATTTAGATACAACTGTTCCCGTCGATATCATACGCTACAATTACGCATGGGTTCGCTTTTAGAAATATAGGTTTATTTATAACTATGGCTCCATCTTTCAATGTTGTTCTAAAGGGTTAATTCTATTTTTTACGTCGATGTTTCAATTTTTATTATTTTTATTATTATTTTAAAAGACCTTTAATTTAAAAAAAAATTTATTTCAATTCAAATCAATTTTGTACTTTATATTATTATTTTCAAGATAAAATTGAATTACACGACAGGTTTGTGCTCACTTGAAGGTGGAGAAAATACTGCGTAAACGGCTCCAGCCGCAGTAAATAGGACGCAACAATCATGGCGGTGGAATAATGCGTGCCATAGAAGAAGGGAGTGTCCTTGGTGTGGGGATCCCATTCACGGTAGCGTTTCATGTAGCTCTGCAGTCGGTCTTCCGTCTGAGCGCCCATCGGTCTGGACAGGTCGCGAAATGTGGCGGGATTTGTCAAATCCAACACGTCACTGTCGTAATCCTGCAAAATCCACGGGAACACCGGGTACTGCATCAGATCGTTATAACTGCGTCCCGATAACGTGTTCAGGAACATGAGATATTGGAAATTGGATATTTCTCCTCGCACCCAACGTTGCGTAACACTTGTTTCGCCTAGAAATAAACAAGAAGAAAAATGTTCATAATGGACAAATTCCTGAATCAATCAATCGTGCAACCGTTCGTTCAATCAATCAATCAATCAATCAATCGATCGATCAATTGACAAATCAATCAATCAATCAATCATTTACTAAATCAATTATTCGCCCAACCAATCAACGAATCAATTAATCGCATCAATTACCTATAATGCTGTTTAGCAATCCCGATTGCTCCACTTGCGCGCTGCGCTTCTGTCCAGCCACCGACTGGTAGGCCGAGTCTGTGATATTCGGCGAAATGGCCATAAGCCGGGTCATTACTCGCGT
>JBBQAH010000415.1:0-2405 GCA_038316145.1 Burkholderiales bacterium | reverse complement strand
GTAGCCAACAGGTAACTTCACGATCATGTTAAAAATTTCTGTTGCAGATAAGTTATCAAGTGCTTCTTCCTGTAAGGGAACTTCTTCTACGGCGGCGTCTGTAACCATATTGAATACATTTTTTTTTCGCAAAAACATAAGGCATTCATTGATCATTATTCTTTTTAGCCACATATATAATGCGGCGTCACCATTATAGTTGAAAGAAGATATTTTTTTAAAGAACTTATAAAAACCATCCAGTAATAACTCTTCTGCATCTTCATCATTCTTTACATAACGGCGGCACACCAACAGCATTTTTTCCGCGAACTGATCAAACAGGTATTTCTGCGCAGCAACGCTTCCCTCCTTTGCTTCTGTAATCAGTTCTGATGTTTCCATGTAAAAATCAACAATGTTGTAAGGGTTTATAAAAGTATAAATGCAGTCAACAGGAAAAGGGTTGCCCGCTGCACACAAAAAATTAATTCTTTACTGTAAGATAAACCAAATAAAAAAGCCATCGTGTTAGGATGGCTTTGTAAAAAATACTTTGTAAAAATTTATACGGCATTCAATTCTGCAATCTTTGTTCTTATTTTTCCTTCGAGTTCTGTAGCAAGTTCGGGATTATCTGTAAGAAGTTGTTTTACTGCATCACGGCCCTGTCCAAGTTTTGTGGTATCGTAGCTAAACCAGCTACCACTTTTTTGTATAATGCCCATTTCAACACCCATATCAATGATTTCACCGGTCTTTGAAATGCCATTTCCAAAAATGATATCAAATTCCGCAATACGGAACGGGGGTGCCACTTTGTTTTTTACCACCTTTACTTTTACACGGTTCCCTATTGATTCATCTCCATCTTTTATTTGCGCCATGCGGCGAATATCAAGACGAACCGATGCATAAAATTTCAGTGCATTACCACCGGTAGTCGTTTCAGAGTTGCCAAACATTACTCCTATCTTGTCTCTTAATTGATTGATAAAAATGCAGCAGCAATTTGTTTTACTGATTGTCGCCGTTAATTTTCTTAAAGCCTGGCTCATCAATCTTGCCTGCATACCCATTTTGCTGTCGCCCATTTCACCTTCAAGCTCACTCTTAGGCACAAGCGCTGCAACAGAATCTATTACCACGACATCCAAAGCTCCTGAAAGAATCAGCCTGTCAGCGATTTCCAAACCCTGCTCTCCATAATCGGGCTGGCTCACTAAAAGATTATCAACATCCACACCCAATCGTTTTGCATAGGCACTGTCAAAAGCATGTTCGGCATCAATTATCGCACACATACCGCCTTTTTTCTGTGCTTCTGCAATTACATGAATCGCCAACGTTGTTTTACCCGAAGATTCCGGTCCGTAGATTTCCACAACCCGCCCCTTGGGTAAGCCCCCAATTCCCAGTGCAACGTCAAGTCCTATAGAGCCGGTTGAAATTACAGCCTGCGGTTCCTGGGAACGCTCGTTCATCATCATTACACTTCCTTTACCAAAATCTTTATCGATTTTATCCATGGTAAGTTTGAGCGCCTTTAATTTCTCTGAATTTTTTTCAGTGGCTTTTTCTAAAGCCTTTTCTGTAGTTGCCATAATAATATTTAAATAGTTGCTAAATTGCTGTAAAGTTATGAGAAGGGTAAAGATAGATATTATAAGTTATCAACACTAATATATTTAGCATTTCAGAATTGTTGTATTTTATTAAAAGTAAAAATGCTGATCATGCTTTCATGAAATGGCATCAGTAATTTAATTAAGTTTGTCATTAAATTTCTCTGCAGATGAAAAAAATAATTTTATTCGTATCTATCTTTTTTTCAGCTCATGCTTTTGCGCAGCTAATGCCTGCTGCAAAAGGAGTTGTGTACGGATCTGAAATTAATGATCAAGGAGCCATAAGTGTAGCGGACCTTGAGAAAGCGCTCGAATCAGAAAAACAATTTACTGGTAAGCTGAAAGGTAAAGTTGTAAGTGTATGCCAGGAAAAAGGTTGCTGGATGAAAATTGCAAAAGATGAGGGACAAAATATTATGATACGTTTTAAAGATTATAAATTTTTTGTTCCTAAAAATATTGACGGTAAAGAAGTGGTGTTGAATGGAACCGCTGAAAAAGCAACAACTTCAGTTGAAATGCTCAAGCATTATGCAAAAGATGCGGGAAAATCTGAAGAAGAGGTGGCTAAAATAACGGCGTCAAAAAAGGAAATAATTTTTACAGCGTCCGGCGTTTTAGTTTTATAAGAGCATTAGTTTTATAAGACACTTTTTGTAATCACCAAAAAGATTTTCATCCCGATTATTGGGGAACAAATTTATGGCACCAAATTTTCTGCAATTTCCAAAGTAGTGTATCAAAATTTTTAATCCTTCAATTTTACAATATGCAATGGTTAGGTAGAAGAGAAAGCTC
>JBBQAH010000090.1:0-12763 GCA_038316145.1 Burkholderiales bacterium | reverse complement strand
TTTTCAAGCCAACGCACGCGGCAACGGTGGCGGCGGCCAAGGGCGTTGGGTGACCGGATCCCGTAAGTAAAGGAGGAGATGTCGGCCAGCTGGCCGGCATCGGGGGACATGGAGGGAGCCGGTTGCCCGACGGCCTTGGTTGCCATTCGGCGCACCCGTCGAACGGCGGCATTCCGATCAATCGAACGACCGCTCAGAGCCGTTCGCCGACCACCGTGCGGCCCGTACCTGCGCATGTCGTCCGAACGGCGGCATTTGCTCACGCCCGCTGCATCGCCGACCGCTGAGCTTGCCCCTGCCGCGCCCAGCCCGGTGGCAGCGCGTGCAACACCGACGCGGCGTCCAGCGAGCCGATGGCCACCGACTCGTCCGCAGGGATGCGGCCCTGCGCTATCAGCGCCTCGTAGCGCAGGGCGCTGACGCGCAGGAACGACGCGAAGTTGCCCACCTCGCCGCGCGCAGCGACCAGCTCGTCATAGAGTTTTTCGATCAATTGCACCACGCCCATGCCGTCGCGCCCGGCGATCTGTTCGAGCACCTGCCAGAACAGGTTCTCCAGCCGGATGCTGGTGACCACGCCGTGCAGCCGTACCGACCGGGTGCGGCTGTCGTAGCTCTGCGGATCGGCACTGATGAAGACCTCGCACATGGGCTTGCTCCTTGGGATCGACGTTGACGGGTTGGCCGGCCGCCGCACTTTAGCGCTGCCCGCTGGTATGTGGCGGGGCGTGCGGCGGGGTTGACGTCAATGTTCGATGCGGGTGCCCAGCACCTTCAGGAATTGCGCAAGCCAGGCCGGGTGTGCAGGCCAGGCGGGTGCGGTCACCAGGTTGCCGTCGGTCACCGCCTGGTCCACCGCAATGCCCATGTACTCCGCGCCGGCCAGCTCCACCTCGACCTGGCAGGCCGGGTAGGCCGAGATGCGCCGGCCCTTGATCATGCCGGTGGCGGCCAGGATCTGGGCGCCGTGGCAGACCGAGGCCAGGGGCTTGTCGGCGGCCAGAAAGTGCCGGGTGATCTCGATCACCCGGGCGTTCATGCGCAGGTATTCAGGGGCGCGGCCGCCCGGGATCAGCAGTGCGTCATAGGCCTCGGGCCGCACATCGGCAAAGTTGGCGTTCAGGATGAAGCGGTGGCCGGGCTTCTCGCTGTAGGTCTGCGCGCCCTCGAAATCGTGGATGGCGGTGTGCACCCAGTCGCCCACCTTCTTGTCGGGCGCCACCGCGTGCACGGTGTGGCCCACCGCCTGCAGCGCCTGGAACGGCACCATGGTTTCATAGTCTTCGGCGTAGTCGCCACACAGCATCAAGATCTTGCGGGTCATCGGGGGCTCCTTGGGGTGGGTCTGTGGCGCCAGCCGCAGCGGCTGGCAGATCGGATTGTTCGCAAGCCGGGCGGCGGCGGGTAGCAGCCGGTTGTGTGTCGTGTGGCAATCGGGTTTTCCCTGGCCCCGAAAAAAGGCTGTTTGCAGCTTGTTGGTCTGGCCCTGCCGGTCTGCCGCTGCGGTCGCCGTTTCGAGGGCGTCATCGACGCCTGCCAGCAGATACCGCTGCCGTTGGTGGCACAGCGCGCCCGAGTGTCGGCAGAATGGCTGGGCGAAGGGGTGCTGCGCCGGTCGGTGCTGCTGCCCGACCGCATGCCCAAAAGCCCAGACCCTCCCATGACGACACTCAAGATCCTGGTCCTCAACGGCCCCAACCTGAACCTGCTGGGCACCCGCGAGCCTGCGGTCTACGGCCATGCCACGCTGGCCGATGTCGAGGCGCTGTGCACGGCTGCCGCCGCCGAGCGCGGCGCCGAGGTCGAATGTCGGCAGAGCAACCACGAGGGCGTGCTGATCGACTGGGTGCAGGCCGCGGGCGTGCAACACCGCGCCGGGCAGCTTGCAGGCATCGTCTTCAACCCTGGCGCGTACAGCCACACCAGCGTGGCGCTGCACGATGCCATCAAGGGCTCGGGCGTGCCGGTGATCGAGACCCACATCAGCAACGTGCATGCCCGCGAACCCTTCCGCCACCACTCCTACATCTCGCCCGCGGCCGCCGGCATCGTGGTGGGCTTTGGCATCGACGGTTATGTGTTGGCGATCGACGGTCTGCTGCGCAAGGCCCGCGCTGCCGGCTGAGCCATTGCCTGACATCGCCCGTCGGGATCAGCCCTTGGCGAGTTGCAGGTCGAGCTGCCCAATACCAAAACACAGCGCAAAGCGCGGTACCGTCTCGATGTTGGTGCCTATCGGGTCTTCTTCATAGCGCAGCAGCCCGCAGCCGGCCAGCGTCACGGTGGCCAGCACGGTCTTGAGCGTCGAGTCCAGCAACTCGACCCGCAGCGTGAGGTATTCGCCGTCCGCGATGCGGCCATCGGCCACCAGCTTTTGCACCCAGGCCAGAGCCTCGTCGCGGTTTCGGGCGGCAAATTCCAGCCGCACCTCGCCCAGGTCGATCAGGCTGTAGTGGCGTGACGGCAGGCGCTGCTGGCCGGTCTGCTCGCTCACCAGCTTGGCCGTCACCGTGGGCAGCGTGATCTTGGTGATGAAGCTGGCGTCAAACGGCAAGCCGACCACCCTGAAGTTGGATATCAGGATCGGCTTGCGTTTGACCGTGGGTAGCGTCAAGCGCTCGCCGCCGGGTTTGGCATAGCTCACGCTGGACGGTTGCCAGGTCAGGTCCAGGCTGAAGCCCAGCTTGCTGCTGGCGTCCAGCACCGGCAGCTTCAGTTCGGTGATCAGGCCTTCGCTCCACTCGACGCGGCGCTGCACCGCGCGGTTGGCGTCCAGCACCAGCGCGGCGCCGTCGGTGGCCAGCGGGTTGCCGCGCGCCAGCGACAGCGCCCACTCCAGCAGCGGCCCGGGCTCACCCAGGTCGATGCGGGCGGCCATCGTGCTGATGCTGATGTTGGCGGCCAGACGCGCCGCCTTGCCCGGGCCGGACGGCACCACCACCTGCTCGACCCGGAAGCCGGGCATCTGCAGACTGCGGGCCAGACCGGCCAGCAGGCCGTTGAGCTCGATCGCGGGTGATCCGGCGGCGGTGGGGCGAACGGCCATGGGTGTCTCCTCGGGGCAGGGTTGTGGTGCCGGTCAGCATAGCGCCGGTGGCGCGCCCCGCAATCCCGCAACCCCTACGCCGGCTGGCTGCCGCGTACTGCGGTCAATCCCTGTCCGGTGACGCTGACCCCGGTGCCATACTGCCTCGGCCCAGCCGGCCGCGCCGGCGGCACCACCGCAAGGACAGCCCGCCCATGACCCCCCGGACCTCCTACGCCAGCGGCGCCTCCACGCTGCCCCTGCTGGGCGAAACCATTGGCGCCAACCTGGAACGCACGGTGGCGCGGGTGCCGGGTGCCGAGGCCCTGGTCAGCTGCCACCAGAACTTGCGCTTCAGCTACGCCCAGTTCGATGTGGCGGTGAACCGGGTGGCGCTGGGCCTGCTGGCGTTGGACCTGGCGGCGGGCGACCGCGTGGGCATCTGGGCGCCCAACTGCGCCGAGTGGGCGCTGGTGCAGTACGCCACTGCCAAGATCGGCGTGATCCTGGTCAACATCAACCCGGCCTACCGGTCGCATGAGCTGCGCTTCGTACTGAACCAGTCGGGCTGCCGGGTGCTGATCGCAGCGCTCAGTTTCAAGGGCAGCGACTACCGCGCGATGGTCGATGCGGCCCGCGGCGACCTGCCGTCGCTGGCGCACTGCATCTACCTCGACACGCCCGACTGGGCCGCGCTGCTGGATGCCGGGCTGGCCGTGCCGCTGCAGGCCTTGCGCGAGCGCAGCGCCAGCCTGCAGTTCGACGATGCGATCAACATCCAGTACACCAGCGGCACCACCGGATTCCCGAAGGGCGCCACGCTGTCGCACCACAACATCCTGAACAACGGGTTTTTTCTGGGCGAGGGCTTCCGCTACACCGAGCACGACCGGGTTTGCATCCCCGTGCCGCTGTACCACTGCTTCGGCATGGTGATCGGCAACCTGGCGGCCACCAGCCACGGCGCCTGCATGGTGTACCCGGCGGCGGCATTCGATGCCGGTGCCACGCTGCGGGCGCTGGCGGCCGAGCGCTGCACCAGCCTGTTGGGCGTGCCGACGATGTTCATCGCCCAACTGGCCCATGCCGATTTTGCAAACACCGTTTTTTCGTCGTTGCGCACCGGCATGATGGCCGGCTCGCCCTGCCCGACCGAGGTCATGACGCAGGTGACCAGCCGCATGCATATGCCGGAAGTCGGCATCGGCTACGGCATGACCGAGACCTCGCCGGTCAGCACCCAGACCGCCACCGACGACACCCTGGCGCGCCGCACCGGCACGGTCGGCCGGGTGATGCCGCACCTGGAGATCAAGATCATCGACCCCGAGACCGGCCAGGTCGTGCCGCGCGGTGTGCCGGGTGAGTTCTGCACCCGCGGTTACTCCGTCATGCTGGGCTACTGGTGCGAGCCGGGCAAGACCGCCGAGGCGATCGACAGCGCCGGCTGGATGCACACCGGCGACCTGGCGGTGATGGACGACGACGGCTATGCCAACATCGTCGGCCGCATCAAGGACGTGATCATCCGCGGCGGCGAAAACGTCTACCCGCGCGAGGTGGAGGAGTTCTTGTTCACCCACCCCGACATCGCCGAGGTGCAGGTGATCGGCGTGCCCGACGCCAAGTACGGCGAGGAGGTCATGGCCTGGGTGCGGCTGAAGGACCACGCCGACGCCGCGGCCTTCAACACCGCCAGCCTGCGGGCCTTTTGTGCCGAGCGCATCGCGCACTACAAGATCCCGCGCTATCTGCGGTTGACGGTGGAGTTTCCGATGACGGTCACCGGCAAGGTCCGCAAGGTGGAGATGCGCCAGGTGTCGATCGCCGAGCTGGGCCTGCAAGCCGACGCGGCGATCCGCAATGCCTAGAGCCGACCCGTCCCTTGATGGCCTGAGCCCGATCCCCGAGGCGGATCCCGCTTACGACCTGGTCGCGCTGGGCGAGCCGCTGATCGAGTTCAACCAGCGTTGCCCGGACCGCCCCGAGTTCACCCGCGGGTTTGGCGGCGACACCAGCAATGCGGTGATTGCTGCGGCGCGCATGGGGGTGTGCTGCGCCTTTGTGGGCCAGGTGGGCGACGACGCCTTTGGCCGCAGCCTGCTCGGCTTGTGGCATCAAGAGGGCGTGGCCACTGCCGGCGTGCGGGTGGTGCCGGGTGCGGATACCGGGCTCTACTTTGTCAGCCACGGTGCGGCGGGCCACGAGTTCAGCTACCGGCGGGCCGGCAGCGCCGCCGCCCGCATGGGCCCGGCCGACCTGCCACTGGCGCTGCTGGCGCAAACCCGTTGGTTGCATGTCTCGGGCATCTCGATGGCGATCAGCGATTCGGCTTGCGACGCGGTGCTGGCGGCAGTAGCCCATGCCCGCGCCGCCGGCGCCCGCATCAGTTTTGACCTGAACTACCGGCCGCGGTTGTGGCCGGCAGCCCGGGCGCTGGCGCTGACCCGGCAACTGCTGGGGCAGTGCGATCTGTTTTTGCCCAGCGTCGACGAGGCCGCCGCGCTGACCGGGCTGGCCGAGCCGGAGTCGGTGATCGACTGGGCCCACGCGCAGGGTGCGGTGGCGGTGGCGCTGAAGCTGGGCGCGCAGGGCTGCCGGGTCAGCGACACCCAGGCGCCTGGCGGCCCGCAGCGGCTGACACTGCCGGGCCATCCGGTGCAGGTGCTGGACGCGACGGGTGCCGGGGATTGCTTTGCCGGCACCTGCCTGTCGCAGCTGGCGCGTGGCGCCACGCTGGCCGAGGCGGCCCAGGTGGCCAACATCGCCGCGGCGCTGAGCACCCAGGGCCTGGGCGCCGTGGCGCCGTTGCCGCACGCCGCAGCGGTGCGGGCAGCGGGTGGCCAGCCCCGCCTCTGAGCACCCCCAAGGCGGCGGCAAAACGCCCCCCGCCGCTCCCCGAGGGGGAGGCGTCCACTCGGTAGCGGCCCAGCGTTGACCCATGAGCACCCCGGCGACCGGGTGAAAGACCGGTCGCGAGTGCGCTGGCGGCGCCGGCTCAGCCGACGTCGAACTGGCGCCAGTTCTTGCCCTTGAACTGGCTGTACCAGGCCTTGATCTCGACCATGTCGGCGTCGATGTTGCCGGTGGGCCGGAACTGCGGCCCCAGCCCGCTCAACTTGCGCGGGTAGTCCATGTACGCCATCACGATGGGCACCTGCGCCTGGTGCGCGATCCAGTAGAAACCGGTCTTCCACTGCCGGGTCTTGCTGCGTGTGCCTTCGGGCGGCACCACCAGGATCAGCGGGCCGACGGCGTCGCGGATGGCCTGGGCCGACGCCGCCACCAGATTGCCGGATTGCTCACGGTTGACGGCGATGCCGCCGAGCCAGCGCATCAGCGGCCCGAACGGCCAGCGGAACAGCTGCTGCTTGCCCATCCAGTAAATGTCGAGCCGCAGCGCAAACGCCACCATCAGCGTGTAGGGCAGATCCCAGTTGCTGGTGTGGGGGGCGGCGATCAGCACGCACTTCGGGCTGTCTTTGGGCAGCGCGCCGGCCAGGGTCCAGCCGGTGGTGCGCAGAAAGGCCAGGGAGAAGATGCGCAACACGGTGTTGACGCCAGGGGTCGTGAAGAGGGTGCGTTGCATGCAGCAGGTTGCGTCGTCACGCACGGGCGGCGGTGCCGGGACCGGTATTGTGCGGCGGCGCAAGCCGCTCCTGCCCCTGCCCCGCCCCTGGCCCGGGCCTCACATCAGCTGGCTGGGTGCTGTGCTGCGCCAGGCGGTGGGGGCCGCCGCGCCAGGGGTGCTGGCGTCGGTCGGCAGGTCCGGGTTGTGCAGGCCCATCAGCACCAGGGCGCGCTGCTGGAAATACACCGCGTCGTCGTGGTCGCCGCAGCGGTCCAGCACATCACTGGCGCGCAGCAGCAGTTTCACCTCCCAATGCGGATCGGTGGTCTGGCCGGCCAGGTTGGCGGCCTCGAACGCATGGTCACGCGCCCGGTCTTGCCAGTGGTAGACCGCGGCGGGCAGCTTGTCTTGCTGCTCGGCCAGCTCGGCGGCGTTGGTGGCCACCTCGGCCAGCGCGCAATGCAGGTCGCCGCAGGTATCGGTGGACCCCATCACCACCGCCCACCGCAGCGCCCGTGCCAGGTAGCTTTCAGCCGGGCCGTAGGCGTGCAGGTTGCACAAAGCGCGCGCCACTCCGGTCAGGGCCTGGCACAGCCCGGCCGGCTGGCAGGCGCCGGTCATGGCTTCGGCCAGCGTGAGTTGCTGCAGCGCAAGCGCCAGTGCATCGCGCGCCGGGCCACCGGCCAACGCGTCGCTGTCGGCGCAACGCTGAGGGAGGCGCAGGCCGGCTTGGGCGGATGGGGCAGGGTGGGCAGTTGGCGGCATGGTGGTCATCCGGGTGACGTCGGGGTGGGGTGGATGCTAGGTCGCCGGGGTCGCCCGGCAGCCCCCGCAGGCGCGGGGTCTGGAGGGCAGGTGGGATTGCAGCGCCAAGCGCCGTGGCCGTGGCCGTGACAAGCATCACGCCGCCCCGGCGGCTTGCAGCAGAATGCGGCAGCTGTCACGACCGTTGTCACGACCGCTGATGCAACCGCTGCGGACGCTGCGCCGCTGCCCACCCTTTTTTGCCGGAGCCTTGCCCATGTCCCTGCCGCGCCCACCTGTCCGTCCCCCCCTGACCGTGCTGACCGTGCTGGCCGCGCTGGCCGCCAGCGTCGCCGCGCCGGCACAGGCGCAAACCACCCTGGCGCTGTCGTCCTGGGTGCCGCCCAGCCACACGCTGAGCGAGGTGCAAAAAGAGTGGTGCAGCCTGCTGGAGCAAAAGGCGGCCGGCAAGGTCAAGTGCAATGTGCTGCCGCGTGCCGTGTCGGCGCCGCCGGGCACGTTCGATGCGGTGCGCAACGGCCTGGCGGATCTGTCGTTCACGGTGCACGGCTACACGCCGGGGCGTTTTGCAACGACGCAGATGGTGGAGTTCCCGTTCATGGGCAACTCGTCGGAAGCCACCTCGGTGGCGTTCCAGCGCATGTATGCCAAGTACCCGGCGTTTGCCGAGGAGCACAAGGGCGTCAAGGTGCTGGCGGTGTTCACCCACGGCCCGGGCATGGCCTTCAATACCAAGCGCCCGGTGCTCAAGCTCGACGACATGGCCGGCATGAAGTGGCGCATCGGCGGCGGCATGGTCAACGAGATCAGCAAGGCGCTGGGCATGAACGTCACGCTCAAGCCGGCGCCCGAGAGCTACGAGCTGTTGTCCACCGGGGTGATGGACGGCACGTTGTTCCCGGCCGAGTCGGTCGAGAGCTTCAAGATCGACAAGGTGATCCGCCACGCCACCGCGTTTCCGGGCGGGCTGTACAACACCAGCTTCGTTTTCATGATGAACCAGGCCAAGTACGACGCGATGCCGGCCGACGTCAGGAAGATCGTCGACGAGATGTCGGGTGAGTTTGCCGCCCGCATGATGGGCCGCGGCTGGGACAAGGTTGATCGGCGCGGCATGGCCTTCATGCAGGCCGCAGGCGTGGCCTTCACCCAGGCCGACCCGGCGTTCGTGGCGGCCATCAAGGCCAAGACCACCGGCCTGGAGGACACCTGGGTCAAGGCGGCCGAAGCCAAAGGCCTGAAAGACCCCAAGAAGGTGTTGGCCGAGTACCGCGCCGAGATCAACAAGCTCGAGAAGTAAGCGTGCTGCGCGCGTCCCGCAGCATGGCGGGCCGCGCGCATGGCTGCGGCCCACACGTGGGCCGCCGGACCGGGAGAACCCTTTTTGAAACGCTTGCTGGAGTTGCTTTGCGGCCTGCTGGCCGCTGTGGCGCTGTTTGCCATCATGGTGCTGACCTTGGTCGATGTGGTCGGGCGCAAGCTGCTCAGCCAGTCGGTCACCGGCTCGCTGGAGCTGACCGAGATCCTGATGGTGGTGGTGATCTTTGCCGCGCTGCCGCTGGTCAGTCTGAAGGGCGAGCATGTGGTGTTCGACTCGCTGGACCCGCTGCTGCCCGCGGGGCTGCGCCGGCTGCAGCGCGCTGCGGTGGACCTGCTGTGCTGCGCTGCGCTGGCCGCACTGGCCTGGCTGATGTGGGACAAGGCGGCGCAGATGGCCGGCTATGGCGACACCACCGCGCAGCTCAAGCTGCCGCTGGGCCCGTTTGTGCGGCTGATGGCCGTGCTGTGCGGCTTGACGGCGCTGGTGCACGGCCTGCTGATGCTGTGGCCGGGGGGCGCCGCAACGGACGCCGCAACGGGCGCTGCCAACGGTGACGACGGCCTGCCGGTGGGCGGCGCGACGTGATCGAGGCGTTGCTGGGTTTTGCCGGCGTGTTTGTGCTGGCGCTGCTGCGCATCCCGCTGGCGTTTGCGATGGGTCTGGTGGGTTTTGCCGGGCTGGGGCTGATGCGCGGCTGGGGCGCCACCGCAGCGTCCACCGCCCAGGTGGTCTATGACACCGGTTTTGCCTACACCCTGTCGGTGGTGCCGCTGTTCATCCTGATGGGCAATTTCGTGGCGCGCGCCGGGCTGGCGCACGAGCTGTTCCGCGCGGCCTATGCCTTCATCGGGCACTTCCGCGGTGGCCTGGCGCATGCCACGGTGCTGGCCTGTGCCGGGTTTGGCGCGATCTGCGGCTCGTCGATCGCCACGGCCGCCACCATGGCCAAGGTGGCCTACCCGTCGATGAAAAAGCTGGGCTATTCGGACTACCTGTCCACCGGCGTGATCGCCGCCGGCGGCACGCTGGGCATCATGATCCCGCCGTCCACCATCATGGTGATCTACGGCATCGTCACCGAGACCAATATCGGCAAGCTGTTTGCCGCCGGCGTCCTGCCCGGCCTGCTCTGCGCGGCGCTGATGATGGGCGGCGTGGCCTGGATCACTTGGCGCGACCCGGCCGCCGGGCCGGCCGGCGCGCGCAGCAATTGGCCGCAGCGCTGGGCCGCGTTGCGCGGCATCTGGGGCGTGGTGCTGCTGGTGATCGTGGTGCTGGGCGGCATCTACGGCGGCGTCTTCACCGCCACCGAGGGCGCCGGCATTGGCGCGTCGGGCGCGTTTTTCTTCGCCCTGTTGCGCGGCGCGCTGGCGCCCCCGGTGCTGCTGCAGGTGCTGGTAGAGAGCGCCCGCACCACGGCCATGCTGTTTTCCATCCTGATCGCCGCGATGATGTTTTCCAACTTCATCAACTTCACCTCGATGCCGGGTGACCTGCGCGAGGCCATCACCCAGCTGGGTCTGTCGCCGCTGATGGTGGTGGGCGCGATGATGGTGGTCTACGTGCTGCTGGGCACCATCATGGAAGAGCTGTCGATGGTGTTGCTGACTATTCCCGTGTTCTTCCCGATCGTCATTCAACTGGGCTTCGATCCGGTCTGGTTCGGCGTGCTGATCGTGCTGGTGGTGCAGATCGGCCTGATCTCGCCGCCGGTGGGCATGAACCTGTTTGTGCTCAACGCGCTGCTCGACGGTGTGTCGCTCAAGCAGATCTTTCGCGGTGTCTGGCTGTTTGTGCTGACATTGGTGCTGGCGCTGGCGCTGGTGCTGGAGTTTCCGGCGTTGTCGCTGTGGTTGCCGGGCTTCATGAAGTAGCTGGCCGCGCCCTGTGACCGTGCAGGCGCCGCCGGGCGCATGCCGGACGGGTCCGTGATGGCCGCCACGGTCGGGTATTCAAGCTGCGGCAGCCCGCGGCCGATAGGCCCAGGGTGAGCTGTAACCGCCCGTCGCCGTGAATCCCGCGCAATCCCGAGACCTGCCCGTTGCTGCGGCCCTGGCGGACCGCCTGCGGGCCTGCCTGGCCGCGGCCGACCCGGCCCGGGTGGTGCAGCCCGCCGCCGGTTGCGAGGCGGCGCACGAGGCGATGGCGCTGGCCGCGCAGCTGGGCCGGGCCGGCGACCAGGCCCAGGCTGGCGCCTGGCTGTGCACGCTGCTGTTGCGCCGGGGCCGTTATGCCGAGCTGCTGGTGCAGGCCAAAGCCGTGTTGCCGCTGCTGGCGGCGCCTGCGGTGGCGACCGCACTGGTGGCCGACCAGCAAGAGCTGCTGCGGGTTGTCACGCTGGCCGGCTGCGAGACCGGCGCTTTCGACGTTGCGCTGGACGCGGCCCACGAGCTGGTGCGCCTGACCGCCGAGGTGGGCGAAGGCGGCCCCAACCTGAGCGCGGCCTTTGCGCTGGCGGTCTGTTTCGAGCGCATGGGCGACTCCTGGCAGGCGATCCGTCTGCTGCAGCAGACGCTGCGCACGGTGGATGCAGCGGTACCGGCCGCATTGCGCATGCGGGCGTTCAATGGCCTTTGTGCGATCTCGATCGGCGTGTACCACCGCCTGGTCGGTGCCGTGCCTGAGGCCGAGGCCCGCGCTGCGCTCGACGCCGGCCACGCCGCTGGGCTGCAGGCGCGCGACCTGATGCCGCAGGTGGTCGATCCGGTGTCCGAGGTGGCGATCCTCGGCAACCTGGGTGAACTGCTGCTCTACCGCGGTGAATGCGCCGAGTCCGATGCCTTGCTGCGCACATCGCTGGACCTGGCGCGCATGCGCGGCCTGACCGCACACGGCTGGCGCATACAGGCGTCGATCGGCGGCTGGCTGGTGGCGGCGGGTCAGCCGGCAGCGGCCCTGGCTGCGATGCAAGATCTGCTGCACACCATGGGTGACGACGCGCCGCAACAGACGGCGGTGCGCGCCAACCATGTCGCCTACCTGGCCTGCCGCGCATTGGCACGCCCGGCTGAGGCGCTGGCCTATTTCGAGGTGGTCGAGCGGCTGGAGCGCAGCCGTGCCATCACCCAGTTGCGTGCCCAGTCGGCGCTGTATGTCACCCGCGCCGAAGCGCAGCATGCGCAGTGGCAGGCCGAGCAGGCGCGGCTCGATGCCGGCTTGCAACGCGACCGCGCCGCCGAATATGCCGCCAGCGCCGAACGCGACCCGCTCACCGGTCTGGGCAACCGCCGCCATCTGGACCGCCGCTGTGCCGAGCTGCTGCCGGCGGCGTGCCAAGCCGGCCAGCCGCTGGCCCTGGCACTGCTCGACATCGACCACTTCAAGGCCATCAACGACCGTTACGGCCACGCCGTGGGCGACCGGGTGCTGGTGCTGCTGGCGCAATTGCTGCGTGAGAACACGCGCACCGGCGACGTGCTGGTGCGCCATGGCGGCGAGGAGTTCGTGATCGTGCTGCCGGGCATGTCGCCCGAGCTGGCGGCAGAGGTTTGCGAGCGCCTGCGCGAGCGCGTGGCCGCCTACCCTTGGGCCACGCCGTGCGGCCCGGGCGCCGTGCTGACGCTGAGCATCGGCCTGTCGAGTGCGCCGCCCCTTGATCTGCCGGCCCTGCTGCTGTCCGCCGACCAGGCGCTCTACCAGGCCAAGCATGGCGGCCGCAACCGGCTCTGCATCGGGCTGCCCTGACCGGTCGGTGCCGACGCGCGGGGGCGCTGGCCGCCGCGGTGCGGCGCTGTGGCCTCAGCGCGCGGCGGCCTGAGCCCGTGCAGTGAGGACGGGCATCCGCGGCGGCCCGAACCGGCGCCACAGCCGCCAGCCCAGCAATACCGCGATGACCACCGCATAGACCGACCATTCGGCAAAGTTGTTCTTGGCGGCCCGTATCCAGAAAAAGTGCAGCAACCCCAGCAAAACGATGGCGTAGACGCTCTTGTGCAAGGTCTTCCAGCGCTTGGCGCCCAGCGCCTTGATGGCGCGGTTGAACGAGGTGGCGGCCAGCGGCGTCATCAGCAGCAGGGCCAGCGCACCGACCAGCACAAACGGGCGCTTGGGGATGTCGCGCAGGATGTCGGCCCAGTCCAGG
>JBBQAH010000006.1:0-38627 GCA_038316145.1 Burkholderiales bacterium | reverse complement strand
GTCATCCGTCACCATAGCAGCCGTGCCGTCATCGGGCGCGCTCGGGCCGCGCAGGTCGCCGACTCCGGTTTCGAACTCGCGCTGCGACGAGAAGAACGAGTCCGAGAAGGCCATCGAGTCCTGCCACAAGGTGCTGCGCTCGCGCCGCCGCGACGCCGCGCCCGGCATCGTCGCCGGGCGGGCCGGCGCCGCCTGTGCCGGCTGCGGCCCGCGCGAGGCATTGCTGCCTTGCGGCACCAGCAGTTGCAATTCGGGGATCGAGGGCAGGTGGTCGGCCGGGCAGCGCAGGTAGCGCACCCGGCAGGCCGCCAGCACCGATTGCTTGATGCGGGTTGAGCGGCCGGGCGGGCCGCCGCGGTCATAGCTGAGGTCGATGGCGGCGAGTACGCGGCCATTGGCGCTGCAGACCGCAAAAGTTACGTGGTTGGCGCCCAGCAGGTCGAACCAGAAGCGCACTGACTTGGGCTCGGTCGGCTGGCAGAAGCGCACCAAGGGCAACTTGGCCAGCACGATGTGGTGCGGCAGGGCCTCGCGCAATTGGCGGTAGACGCGGCGCTCATCGGCGGTAAAAACCGGCCGTGGCTGCAAGTCCCACTCCACCGGCAAGGGCGGCGGCCCGGGCGGCGGTCGGCGCAGGATCTGCAGCAGCCAGAACCCAGCCAGGGTCAGCAGGATGGCGATGGCCGCGGTGGCGATGAACCAGGGAAGGTACTGCTGCATCGGGTCTGCGGTCAGCGAAGAAACGCCATCGTCGCCACGGAGGCGACTTCGACATGAACAAAATGAAAAACGTGATTAACTGATATTAGCGTGCGGCCCATGCGCTGGTGACCCTGCAATCGGGTGGTGAGCCATCGGCTGCCCCTCGAACAGGGGGTGATGGCGCGGCCGCAGCGGGCCCGGCGGCCGCTGTCAGCCGCCGCCGTGGCTGCCTTTTTGACCCTGCGGGCGCCAGCTTGAGCCCGTGCTGCAAAGCGCCCTGCTGGCGCCGCGACGGGGGGTGCTAGAAGCCAACGTCAGGACTGGTCGGCATCACCTTCTAGGCGGCCTTCTCCGGTGCGCACGTGCGGGAGCTCTTGCAGCGCCTGATCGGTACGCAGCGACTGCAGCTTGAGCCTGAAGTCGATCTCCGCTGCGCCCTTGCCGACCCATTGCTCCAGCCGCGACGCCAGCGTGTCGGGCGGCAGCTGCAGCCGAGCCTCGGACTCGCTGCCTTCGCGAACGACAAGCGCACCGGCCTGACGGGCGATGCGCAGCATGGCGATGTTCTCGCTCAGGGCGTGGATGAACAAGCTGTCGAGGCCGCGGTTGCGCGCATGCAGGCAGGCGTGGTCAAACAAGCGGCCACCGTAGCCGCGACCGCGTGCCATGGGCAGCACCGAGCAGCCGAACTCTGCCGCCTGCGGACCGCTGGCGCCCGGTCGGGGGTAGGCCAAATGGGCCAGCGCGATGAGCACCAGCGCGCGGTTGTAGACGCCGAAGACCTCGTCGCGATCAAAGTCCAGGCCATCGACATAACGCTGGATCTGCGCATCGCTGGCCAGGTAGCCAAAGCGCAGATAGCGGTCGGCCTCAGGCAGGGCCAGCAGATGGTCGGCAATGCGCACGCGATGTCGCGGCGCCAGCGATCGGATCGGGATCCAGGGCTTGAAGGCGGGGGTGGCCGGTAGCGCTGCCGGGCCGTCGGCGGCGGGGCCGAAAGACACAGTGGGGTCGGTCATGTCAGGCTCCAAAAGTAAGTGATTACCCTTATACTTGAGTTAGCTGACCGTGCAATGCGGCGATCTGGGTAGAGCTGCCCACCCAGCCGGATCTACGCCATGAGATGGGCGATGCCCGAAGTCTGCTTATAATGCTCGGCTGCCCCCATTGACGGTGGGGTGGTGCATGGGCTGGAGCGGCGCGGATTCGAGTGTGAATGCCGAATGCGCAAGACCGGCCCACCGTGCGCAAGCATGCGGAAAGTACGAAGGTACGAAAGTACAGCTTGATCGTACGTACAGCCGAGAGGTCGCCCTGATAAGCGATTCCGAGGTGGGTACACCGCGCACCGAAGTGCCGTTGACGGTACGGGGCCCATGGTGGGCGCCGGCCAACCCGAAAGACTCTCATGAAGACCTTCAGCGCCAAACCGGCCGAGGTGACGCACGAGTGGTTTGTGCTTGATGCCACCGATAAGGTGCTCGGACGTGTTGCCAGCGAAGTGGCACTCCGTTTGCGCGGCAAGCACAAGGCCATTTACACGCCTCACGTCGATACCGGTGATTTCATCATCGTCGTCCATGCCGACAAGCTTCGTGTCACCGGCGCCAAAGCCGAAGACAAGATGTACTACCGCCATTCGGGCTTCCCCGGCGGTATCCACGCCACGAACTTCAAGGACATGCAAGCCAAGCATCCGGGACGCGCGCTTGAGAAGGCGGTCAAGGGCATGCTGCCCAAAGGCCCGCTTGGCTACGCGATGATCAAAAAGCTGAAGGTGTATGCCGGTGGTTCACACCCGCACACCGCCCAGCAGCCCAAAGTGCTGGAAATCCCAGCGCTGGCAACCTAAGGAGCGGTGATGATCGGTAATTGGAACTACGGCACCGGCCGCCGCAAATCTTCGGTGGCGCGCGTGTTCATCAAGCGTGGCGAAGGCCTGATCGTTGTCAACGGCAAGACCGTGACCGACTATTTCGGCCGTCAGACCTCGATCATGATCGTCAAGCAGCCGCTGTTGCTGACGAACAACGAAACGGCGTTCGACATCAAGGTCAACGTGCGCGGTGGCGGCGAGTCTGGCCAGGCCGGCGCGGTGCGCCACGGCATCACCCGCGCTCTGATCGACTACGACGCAACGCTCAAGCCTGACCTCAGCCACGCCGGCTTTGTCACGCGCGACGCCCGCGAAGTTGAGCGCAAGAAGGTTGGCCTGCACGGCGCGCGTCGCCGCAAGCAGTTCAGCAAGCGCTGAACGACCGCGCAATCGCCAGACCAAGGCCGCCTCGTGCGGCCTTTTTCAATGCAAAAGCGCGCCGCTGGCCAAGCGATACCACTACACGCGGGCTTGGTTTTTTGGCCATCGCCCTCAATTCCCCAGGACCGTAGTAGGATTTAGTCCCAGAGCGACCCGTTCCACGCGGGTCCCGAACTTGTTGCAGGAGTGCTGATGAACGCCGTTGCCCAAACCCAAGCCCCCGAAATTGGCGCCATGCCGCCTGTGCCTCTGATCTTCACCGACAGCGCCGCCTCGAAGGTGGCTGACCTGGTGGCCGAAGAGGGCAACCCCGAGCTCAAGCTGCGCGTCTTTGTACAAGGCGGCGGTTGCTCGGGCTTCCAGTACGGTTTTACCTTCGACGAGGTGGTCAACGACGACGACACCGAGATGAAGAAAAACGGCGTCACGCTGTTGATCGACGCGATGAGCCTGCAGTACCTGATGGGCGCCGAGATCGACTACAAGGAAGATCTGCAGGGCGCGCAGTTCGTGATCAAGAACCCGAATGCCACCAGCACCTGCGGCTGCGGCTCAAGCTTCTCGTCCTGAGATCTGGCACCGGCGCCCAGCGGCGCCAGCGACAAGGGCACCCTCGGGTGCCCTTTTTACGGGCCGCAGCCACACGGCGGCTCTGCTCAGTCCTCAGCCCTCAGCCCGGCCCAAGCCGGGGATGCTGGTCCGGCTGGGGTCGTAGAGGCTCTGGATCACCGGGGTATCGATGCCTGCGAGGTGTGACGCGTCGTCGTCGATCAGTTCTGCCAGCAGCGCCGCCGCGCTGGCCACCAGCGGCCAGGACAGGCAGGCGCCGGTGCCGTCCAGCGTATCCAGGCCCAGTTCAAGCAGTGCGCTGGCCTGGAACAACGTCAGCGCCCGGTCCAGCCCCTGGTGTTGCTGGCTGCGGCAGAACACGCAGTAGTCGACCACCGACTCGGCAATGCGCGAGGCCACCATCAGCGCTGCACAGGCGGCGATGCCGTCGACCATGATCAGGTGGCGTTTGCTGGCGGCTACCAGCATGGCGCCGGCCATCATCGCGATCTCGAAGCCGCCAAACGCTGCCAGTACCTCTACCGCGTCGCTCACCTCGCGGTGCCGGCCCTGTGCGCCTTGCACCACGATCATCAACTGGGCCAGCCGCTCAGCATTCATGTGTGGGCCGCTGGACATCAGATCGCGCACCGGCGTGTTGGTCAGCCGGCCCAGCACCAGGGCGGCGCTCTCGTGGCTGCCCACGCCCAGGCCGGCGCAGGCCATCAGATTGCCTGGCAGGCTGTCGCCGATCTCCATGCCGGCGCGGATCGCGGCATGGGCCTGCTCCAGACTCATGGCCTGACCGACGCGGGCATTGCGTGTGCCATGGGCGATCTTGCGCGGGATCAGCCGCTCATGCGGCGCCAGCGAGCTGGCCACGCCGCAGTCAACCACCGACAAGGCCAGCCCCTGAAGGCGCGCAAACACCGTCACCGGCTGCTGGCCGGCCAGCACTTGGCGCACCATTGCGTCGGTCTGGCGGTCGGGCGCCGGCTGAATGCTGTCGACCGCCAGGCCGTGATCCGCAGCAAAGAGCACCAGCTGCGGCGCGCGAAAACGCGGCTTGAGCGAATGCTGCAGCAGACCCAGGCGCACGGCCACCGCCTCCAGTTCACCCAGGCCGCCCTGCAGTTGCGCATGCTGGTGCAGTTTGACGCGCAGCGCCTGCTCAAGCAGCGGATTGGCGGTGGAGGCGATCAGCGACATGACAGCACCGCAGCCCGCAGAGCGGGTGGAAGAACGGTGAGCAGTGGGCGCGGCAGCAAACTCATGCGGCCAGTGTAGGCAGCTCGGCTCAGCGCAGGAACAACTGATACACAGGGTTGCTCGATTCTTCCACGCAAGGGTAGGCCAGGGTCTCGAGAAACTGCTTGAAAGCCAGGCGGTCGGCGGCGGTTTTGCCCGGCACCTGCAAGCCGACCAGGATGCGGCCGTAGTCGGCGCCCTGGTTGCGGTAGTGGAACAGGCTGATGTTCCAGTCGGGCTGCAGGCTGGACAAAAAGCGCATCAACGCGCCCGGCCGCTCAGGGAAGACGAAGCGGAACAAGCGCTCGTCGGCGGCCAGCGGTGAGCGGCCGCCCACCAAGTGGCGCAAGTGCTCCTTGGCGAGATCGTCGTCGGTGAGGTTGACGGTGGCAAAGCCGTGCTTGATGAACAGCCTGGCGATCTTGTCGGCCTCGGCGCGCTTGGCGATGGCCAGGCCGACAAACACATGGGCCTCGTCGGCACCCGAGATGCGGTAATTGAACTCGGTCACCGCGCGCTCACCCAGCAGCTCGCAAAAGCGCTTGAACGAGCCGCGCTGCTCGGGGATCGTCACCGCGAACAAGGCCTCGCGCTGCTCGCCAAACTCGGCCCGTTCGGCGACAAAGCGCAGGCGATCAAAGTTCATGTTGGCGCCGCAGGTGATGGCCACCAGGGTCTGGCCCTTGAGCTTGTGCGTCTCGGCGTACTGCTTGATGGCGGCCACGCCCAGCGCGCCGGCGGGCTCAAGGATGCTGCGGGTGTCCTGGAACACGTCCTTGATGGCGGCGCAGACCTCGTCGGTATCGACCAGCACAAAGTCGTCGACCAGCGCGCGGGTGATGCGAAAGGTTTCCTCGCCCACCTGCTTGACCGCCGTGCCGTCGGAGAACAAGCCCACATCGGCCAGCGTCACGCGCTTGCCGGCCCGCACCGAGCGCAGCATGGCGTCGGAGTCGCGTGTCTGCACGCCGATCACCTTGATCTCGGGCCGCACCGCCTTGATGTAGCTGGCCACGCCCGAGATCAGCCCGCCGCCGCCGATGGCGACAAAGATGGCGTCGATCGGCCCCTCGTGCTGGCGCAATATCTCCATCGCGATCGTGCCCTGGCCGGCGATCACGTCGGGGTCGTCGAAGGGGTGCACGAAACTCAAGCCCTGCTCGGCCTGCAGCACGAGGGCATGGCTGTAGGCGTCGGAAAAGCTCTCGCCGTGCAGCACCACCTTGCCGCCCAGCGCCAGCACCGCGTCGATCTTCAGCTTCGGCGTGGTCACCGGCATCACGATCACCGCGCGGCAGCCCAGCTTCTTTGCCGACAAGGCCACGCCCTGGGCATGGTTGCCGGCCGAGGCGCAGATCACGCCCTTGGCCAGCTCCTGCGGCGACAAATGCGCCATCTTGTTGTAGGCGCCGCGCAGCTTGAAGCTGAACACCGGCTGCTGGTCCTCGCGCTTGAGCCAGACGGTATTGCCGATGCGCCTCGACAGGTTGTGCGCAGCATCCAGCCCCGACTCGATGGCGACGTCATAGACCCGCGCGGTGAGGATCTTCTTCAGGTAATCGGGGCTGGCCGGCTTGGCAAGGGTCTTGGCGCGGGCCATGGCAGGATTGTCGCTAGCGGGTGGGCGACCGATGATGATAGCTGGCGGCCCTAGCACAGGCAGGGCAGAAAAAAAGCCCGGGGTTTGCACCCCGGGCTGAATCCACCCTTGGAGGCGGTGGAGGAGACAACTTGCACTGCCGGCGATCCAGATCGCTGAATCAACCCGCCATGAGGCCAGTCTAGCGGCGCAAATGCTGCGCTGCAATATGATTGGCCGGCCGACTCTAGGGTGTTCGCTCCAGGCGGTGGGGCGCAGTGCACGACAACGGTGCATCACCGGGTGCCGGCGTGCACAACGAGGCGGCAACGCCAGGAGAAACAGACGATGGAATGCACGATCCACTGGTTGCCCGGCAGCGGCATGGGCTTTGTCGCCGAGACCGGCAGCGGGCATTTGTTGACGATGGATGGCGCGCCCGACGGCGGCGGTCGCAACCTGGCGCCGCGGCCGATGGAGACGCTGCTGGCCGGCGCCGGCGGCTGCAGCGCCTATGACGTGGTGCTGATCCTCAAGCGCGGCCGTCAAGAGGTGACCGGCTGCGAGGTCAAGCTGCTGGCCGAGCGCGCCGACAGCGACCCCAAGGTGTTCACCCGCATCAACCTGCACTTCACCGTGCGCGGTCGCAATTTGTCTGAGGCGGCCGTGGCCCGCGCCATCGCGCTGTCGCACGAGAAGTACTGCTCGGCCACCATCATGCTGGCAAAGTCCGCCGTCATCACCACCAGCCACGAAGTCATCGCCGATTGATGTTGGCCCGGTCGCTGCCGGCTGGCGCCGGCGCGCAAGGTCAGAGTTAAATGACCTGCGCCGTGCGCGTCATCACCCGCGCTGCGGCCTTCATCAGCCAGCGCACCGGCGCTGGCATGGCGGCACCGCCGGCCTGCAGCGCGGCATCGGCATGGCGGGCCTCGTCGACTTTCATCTGCGCCACCACGGCGCGTGAGGCCAGGTCGGCCGCCGGTAGCCGATCCAAGTGGCCGGCCAGATGGGCCTCGACCTGGCGCTCGGTCTCGACCACGAAACCCAGGCTGATTCGATCACCGGCGCGCCCGGCGGCCAGGCCGATGGCAAAAGCCCCGGCGTACCACAGCGGGTTGAGCAGGCTGGTGCGGTCGCCAAGCTCGTCGAGCCGGCGCTCGATCCAGGCCAGGTGGTCGGTTTCTTCGCGGCCGGCGGCGGCCATCTGCGAGCGCAGCGCGGGCGTTCGTGCGGTCAGCGCCTGGGCCGCATACAGCGCCTGGGCGCAGACCTCGCCAACATGGTTGACGCGCATCAGCGCACCGGCCAGCCGGCGCTCTTCGGCGGTCAGCGTGGCGGTGTGCTCGTCGCCGGGCGGCGCGAGCGCAGGTCGGGGCATCGGCCGGGCGGCGTGAGCACTGCGGCTGAGGGTGCGCAAGGCCAGGTCGGCGCTGTTTATCAAGTCATCTTGCGTGATCATGCGCGGAGCATAGCGCGGGGCGGGTAGAGGCCGTGCGTTGTTGACAGACAACAGCCTAAGCCCTTTTTGGGGCTGAACCTTTGCGCTGATGCCGGGCCTCTGGTGCAATACACACAACTTCCGATGAGGAGGTTGGCCTGACCGGCCCCCACCGCTCCCGGTGAGAGGGTTCTCTACGGGATCGGGACCTCTAGTTCAACTTAGGAGCTCACTGCAATGAAAAAATCTCTACTCGCTCTGGCCGTTCTTGGTGCCTTCACCAGCGTGGCCTCCGCACAATCCAGCGTGACCCTGTACGGCCGCCTTGACCTGTCGGTCAACAAGGGCGTTGGCTCAGCCACCAAGAACCTCAGCAATGGTTCGGGCAGCCGCTTCGGCGTGCGTGGCTCGGAAGATCTGGGCGGCGGCCTGTCGGCGCTGTTCAACCTGGAGCACCGCTTTGACGCTGACACCGGCGCTTCGCAAAACTTCCCGGCCGGTGATGCTGGTTGCACACTCTCTGCCGCTGCATGCGCCGCCGCGAACGTCGCCAAGAACGCGAACCGTTTCTGGGCTGGCCGTTCGATCGTTGGCCTGAAGGGTAACTTCGGCCAGGTCGTGCTCGGTCGCGAGTACACCACCGCCTTCCTGGGTTCGCAGCTGATCGCTGACCCGTGGGGCTGGGATACCGTGGTGTCGGCCACCCCAGGCGCTGGCTTGAACCAGGCCCTGACCGGCGGCGGCATCGCCCGCGTCCGCAATGACAGCTCGGTGACCTACAACTTCGCTGCCGCCGGCTTCCGCGCTGCCGCGCAGATCGCCGAAGCGACCGACGCCATCAATAACTTCCAGAAGAAGCCGGTGAACTTCTCGCTGGGCTACGCTGCAGGTCCGGTGGCCCTGGGTATGGGTTACGAGAAGACCGGCCAAGTCGGTGCCGCCGCTGCCAAGTGGACGACCATCAATGGTTCGTTCAACCTGGGCATGGTCAAGCTCGGCGCGCTGTTCGGCACCGGTAACACCGCCGCCAACGCCAAGCACAAGTCGTGGATGGGCACCCTGACCGCTCCGATGGGTCAGGGCGAGTTGCGTGCCAGCTTCGGCAAGCTGACTGCCAAGACCGCTGCTGGTGTTCAGACCGACGCAGCCAAGGGCTTCGCGGTGGGCTACCACTACGCGCTGAGCAAGCGCACCACGCTGTACACGGACTACGTCCGCAACACCGCTGTGGCGACCGAGAAGACCGGCTACGACTTCGGCATCAAGCACAACTTCTGATTTTGAGAAGCGCCCGGGCAGGTTGCCAGCAACCCGCCCGAGCCACAGAAGCCGCCTTCGGGCGGCTTTTTTTGTGACTGAAACACAGCTGCCGCGCATCGGGGCTTCCCCCGTGGCAGCGGCCGCAGCGCTTGCGCATGATGCGCAGGATCTGGCGGCGGCAGCTGATTGCCCTGCGCAGCTGTTCCAGCACGACAACGTTTTGCGCTGCGGATGCACCTGACCGCCGGCGCCCCTCAGCAGGCCCTCATGCTCGCCTTCATCCTCCGCCGCTTGTTCCAGGCCATGATCGTGATGCTCACGGTCGCCTTCATTGCCTTCATGCTGTTCCAGTTTGTCGGCGACCCGGTGACCAACCTGATGGGCCAGGATGCCACGGCCGAGCAGCGAGCGCAGTTGCGCGCGGACCTGGGCCTGGACAAGCCCTTCATCGTGCAGTTTGGCCATTTCATCGCCAATGCGGTGCAGGGCGAATTTGGCATGAGCCTGCGCCAGGGCCGCAAGGTGTCGGCGCTGATCGCCGAGCGCTTCCCGGCCACGCTGGAGCTGGCGGCCGTGGCAGCCGCGCTCGGCTTGCTGCTGGGCGTGCCGCTGGGCGTCTACGCTGCACTCAAGCGCGGCAGCTTCAGCTCGCAAGTGGTGATGACCGGCTCGCTGCTGGGCGTGTCGCTGCCCAACTTTTTGATCGGCATCCTGCTGATCCTGGTGTTTGCCGTGCTGTTGAAGTGGCTGCCCAGCTTTGGCCGCGGCGAGGTGGTGGCGATCGGCCCCTTTACCTCGGGCCTGCTCACCGTCGACGGCATCAAGCATCTGGTGTTGCCGGCCGTCACGCTGGCGCTGTTTCCGATGGCGCTGGTGCTGCGCCTGGTGCGCAGCGAGATGCTGGAGGTGCTGCGCACCGACTACATCAAGTTCGCCCGCGCGCGCGGCCTGCCCGATAGGCTGGTCTACTTTGGCCACGCGCTGAAGAACACGCTGGTGCCGGTGATCACCATTGCCGGCCTGCAACTGGGCGGCATCATCGCCTTTGCCATCGTCACCGAGACCGTGTTCCAGTGGCCTGGCATGGGATTCTTGTTCATCCAGGCGGTGCAGTTTGCCGACATCCCGGTGATGGCGGCCTATTTGTGCCTGATTGCGCTGGTCTTTGTGGTCATCAACCTGGTGGTCGACCTGCTGTATTTCGCGGTTGACCCGCGGCTGCGCATCGAGCGCAGCGCCGCAGGTCACTGAGTTGCCGGCCCATCACTGCCACCGCCATCACTGCCACCGCCACCACCGCCGCCCCATCTTGCCGGCCGCGCCGGCCTGAGTTTCCAGATTGCCACCGGATCAGCCCTTGAGTCATACGTCCCCACCCCCTGTTTCATCCGCGCTGACCGCGCCACTGCCGCCCGGCGCCAGCGCCTGGGCCCGCTTTTTTGACGGCGATGTCTGGCACAGCTTCAAGCAATCGCCAATGGCGATTGCCGCCGCGCTGGTGGCGCTGGTCTGCGTGGTGGCCGCAGTCTTCGCGCCCTGGCTGGCACCGCACAATCCGCTGGATCTGGCCTCGCTCGACCTGATCGACTCGCGCCTGCCGCCGGCCTGGGTGGACCAAGGCCAGGCCAAGTTTCTGCTGGGCACCGATGACCAGGGCCGCGACATCTTGTCGGCGCTGATGTATGGCGCGCGCATCTCGCTGCTGGTGGGTCTGGCCTCGGTGCTGCTGAGCGTGGTGTTTGGCGTCGCGCTGGGCTTGCTGGCGGGTTTTGTCGGCGGCCGCGTCGACAGCTTCATCATGCGCGTCTGTGACGTGATGCTGTCGTTCCCGGCGATTTTGGTTGCGCTGTTGATCGACGGCGTGGGCCGGGCGATGTTTCCCAATGCCCACGAAACCCTGGCCTTCACCGTGCTGATCCTGGCGATCTCGCTTACCGGCTGGGTGCAGTACGCGCGCACGGTGCGCGGCTCCACCCTGGTTGAGCGCAACAAGGAGTATGTGCAGGCAGCACAGGTGATCGGCGTCTCGCGGCTGCGCATCATGCGCCGCCATGTGCTGCCCAATGTGCTGGGGCCGGTGCTGGTGCTGGCCACCATCCACATCGCCACCGCCATCATCACCGAGGCCACGCTGTCGTTTCTGGGGGTGGGCGTGCCACCGACCTCACCCTCGCTGGGCACCTTGATCCGCGTCGGCCAGGACTTTTTGTTCTCGGGCGAGTGGTGGATCACCATCTTCCCTGGCCTGGTGCTGGTGATGATTGCGCTGAGCGTGAACCTGCTGGGCGACTGGCTGCGCGACGCCTTGAACCCGCGCCTGCGTTGAGATCGCCATGACTGAAGCCGTGTTGACTGAAGCCTTGTTAAGTGTCAAAAACCTGCGGGTGGAGTTTCCTACCCGCCGCGGCACGATGCTGGCGCTGGACGACGTGTCCTTCGACATCGCGCCCGGTGAGATCCTGGGCGTGGTCGGCGAATCTGGCGCGGGCAAGTCGCTCACCGGCGCGGCCATCATCGGCCTGCTTGAGCCGCCGGGGCGGGTGGCGGGCGGCGAGATCCGGCTGGCCGGCCAGCGCATCGACAACCTGCCGCACGAGGCCATGCGCAAGATCCGTGGCCGGCGCATCGGCGCCATCTTTCAAGACCCGCTGACCTCGCTGAACCCGCTCTACACCGTGGGCCGGCAGATCATGGAGACGATCCAGGTGCATTTGCAGGTGGACGCGGCCGAAGCACGCCAGCGCGCCATCCAGCTGCTCACCGATACCGGCATCCCGGCGCCCGAGCAGCGCATCGACCAGTACCCGCACCAGTTCTCCGGCGGCATGCGCCAGCGGGTGGTGATTGCGCTGGCGCTGGCGGCGCAGCCCGAGCTGATCGTCGCCGACGAGCCCACCACCGCATTGGATGTGTCGATCCAGGCGCAGATCATCGCGCTGCTGAAGAAGCTGACCAGAGGCGAGGTCAGCGAAGCCGCTGACCCCACCCACCGCGGCGCTGCGGTGATGCTGATCACCCACGACATGGGTGTCATCGCCGAGGCCTGTGACCGCGTGGCGGTGATGTACGCCGGCCGGGTGGTCGAGATCGGGCCGGTAGCCGAGGTCATCCACCACCCGGCGCACCCGTACACCATGGGGCTGATGGGCTCGATCCCGTCGATGACGAGCGAGCGCGAGCGCTTGATGCAGATCGACGGCGCGATGCCCCGGCTCAACGCCATTCCCGCGGGCTGCGCCTTCAATCCGCGCTGCCCGCAGGCCTTTGACCGCTGCCGCGTCGAGCGGCCCGATCTGCTGACCGCCGGCGCCACGCGCGCGGCCTGCTGGCTGCATGTCGACCCGGCTCAGGGAGTGCATTCATGAGCGCGCTGGTCGAGGTAAAAAACCTCGCCAAGACCTTCGATGTCTCGGCGCCCTGGCTGAACCGTGTCATCGAGCGCCTGCCGCGCCGCTTTGTGCGGGCGGTCGACGGCGTTGACTTCGCCATCCCGCGTGGCACCACCTTGGCGCTGGTGGGCGAATCAGGTTGCGGCAAGAGCACGGTGGCGCGGCTGCTGGTGGGCTTGTACCGGCCCACCCGCGGCAGCGTGTCCTTTGACGGCCAGGACGTCACGGCCACACTGGCCTCGGCCGACGCGCGGCCGCTGCGCAAGCGCATGCAGATGATCTTTCAGGATCCCTATGCCAGCCTGAACCCGCGCTGGAAGGTACGCGATATCGTGGGCGAGCCGCTGCGCGAGCATGGCCTGGCGATGACTGAGGATGCGCTCGAGGCCAAGGTGGCCGAACTGCTGGCCTCGGTGGGCATGGCGGCGGCCGACATGGAGAAGTTTCCGCACCAGTTCTCGGGCGGCCAGCGCCAGCGCATCTCGATCGCCCGTGCGTTGGCCACCGAGCCTGATTTTCTGATCTGCGACGAGCCCACCTCGGCGCTGGATGTCTCGGTGCAGGCTCAGGTGCTCAACATCATGAAGGACTTGCAGCGCGAGCGCGGCCTGACCTATTTGTTCATCTCGCATAACCTGGCGGTGGTGCGCCATGTGGCCGACGCGGTGGGCGTGATGTACCTGGGCCGGTTGGTCGAGCATGCCGAGCGCCGCACGCTGTTCGCAACGCCGCGCCACCCTTACACCCGCATGCTGCTCGACGCGATCCCCGACATCGCGATGACTGGCCGCCAGCGCACGCCGGTGCAGGGCGAAGTGCCGAACCCGCTGAACCCGCCGACCGGCTGCGCTTTCCATCCGCGCTGTCCGCATGCCAATGCGCGCTGCAGCAGCGAGCGGCCGGCGCTGGTTGAGTTTGAGGGCATTCGCATCGCCTGCCATGCGGTGACTGAAGGCCGAATCTGAGGTCCGCCGGCGGCCTGGCCGCCGGGCTTCACATCGTCGTGGCGCCGCGTCAGGCGGGCAGCAGTTCGTCGCGGAACAGGTCAGTCACCGTCTCGCGGCGGCGGATCAGCCGCGCCGTGCCGGCGTCGACCATCACCTCGGCGGCGCGTGGCCGCGTGTTGTAGTTGCTGGCCATGGTCATGCCATAGGCGCCGGCCGACAACACCGCCAGCAGATCGCCCGGCTGCACCGCCAGCGCACGGTCGCGGCCCAGCCAGTCGCCCGACTCGCAAACCGGGCCGACCACGTCCCAGAGCGGCGCCTCGCCGGCGCGTTGCTGGCAGGGCGTGATGGCCATCCAGGCCTGGTACATCGCCGGGCGGGCCAGGTCGTTCATCGCCGCATCGACGATGCAGAAGTTCTTCTCAGCGCCAGGCTTGAGCACCAGCACCTCGGTCAGCAGCACGCCCGCGTTGCCGACCAGCGATCGCCCCGGCTCCATCAGCACTTCGCGCTGGCCATGGCCGCGCGCGTCGATGCGCGCCAGCAGCGCGCTGACCAGCACATCGGCCGCCGGTGGCTGCTCGTCGGTGTAGGTGATGCCCAGGCCACCGCCGAGGTCGATGTGGTGGATTTCGACACCGTCGGCCTCAACCTGCTCGATCAGATCAAGCAGCCGGTCCAGCGCATCGAGGTAGGGCGCCACGCTGGTGATCTGCGAGCCGATGTGGCAGTCGATGCCGACCACCCGGATGCCCGGCAGCGTGGCGGCGCGGCGGTAGACCGCGCGTGCCTGGTCGTGGGCGACACCAAACTTGTTGCCCTTCAGGCCGGTCGAGATGTAGGGGTGGGTCTGCGCGTCAACGTCGGGGTTGACGCGCAAGCTCACCGCAGCCGTGCGGCCCAGCGCCGTGGCCACTTCGGACAGGCTGTTGAGCTCGCTCTCGCTCTCGACGTTGAAGCATTTGACGCCGGCCAGCAGGGCGGCCTGCATCTCGGCGCGGGTCTTGCCGACGCCCGAGAACACCACCTTGGCCGGATCGGCGCCGGCGGCGATCACCCGCGCCAGCTCGCCACCCGAGACGATGTCGAAGCCCAGGCCCAGCGCGGCGAAGGCCTTGATCACGGCCAGGTTGGAATTGGCCTTCATCGCATAGCACAGCAGGTGCGGGCGGCCGGCCAGAGCCTTGAGGTAGGCCTGGGCGGCGGCCACCATCGCGCCGCGTGAGTAGACATACAACGGCGTGCCATGTTCGGCCGCCAGGTCGGTGAGCTTGACGCCGTCGAGCCAGAGGTTGGCACCCCGGCGCACCAGGAAGGGCGCGCCGGGCAGGGATTCTGGGTTCATTTCGGAGCCGCGGCGGACGCAGCGCTGGCGGGTGGCTTGGGCAGGGTCAGCGGGCCCTTCTGGCCGCAGCCGGCCAGCAGGGCGGCGCCGGCCAGCAGTGCTGCCAGCAGGGTCAGCCTGGCCTTGGCAGCACAGGCGGCGCGGCTCGCTAAACTCGAAACATCGCTCATCAAAAAACTCCGGTCTGAAACCTTCGTATTCAGGGGAAAAAATTCATTTGGTGAGGGGTAACCTCTGCTGAATTTCGCTCAAGCTGTACTTGGGCCTGGATTGAAACATCGACCGGATTCTATCGACCATGACCTCGGCTCCCGACACCCCGCCGCCCGACGCAACACCGCTGAGTAACAGCGAATACCACCGCCTGACGTCCGAGCTGCTGGCCGTGGTGGAAGCCACCGTCGACCGCTGGCTGGATGCCGACATCGTCGACATCGACAGCCAACGCACCGGCGGCCTGCTGGAGCTGACGCTGCCCGACAACAGCAAGATCATCCTCAACACCCAGCCGCCGCTGCAGGAACTGTGGCTGGCGGCGCGTGCCGGCGGCCATCACTACCGTTTCGTCGAGGGCCGCTGGCTTGACAGCCGCAATGGCAGCGAGTTCTTTGCCGCGCTGTCGGAGCACGTCAGCGCCCAGGCCGGGCAGGCGCTGAAGTTCAAGGCGCCTTGAGCGTCTTTCGTGGGTTTGCTGTGCTTGGCGCACTGAGCGCCGGCCAGCATCAACGGAACAAGTCGAGGATGCTCTTGCGCTCGGTCTCGGACGAGGGCTGGGGCAGCTTGTCGTCCAGCCCCACGCTGCTGATGCCCTGGCCGGCGGCAAACTCGCTGAACATCCAGTCGCCGTTCTGCATCACCAGGCGTTCGGGCACGGTCATGGGGGTTTCGGGCAGCTTGCGCAGCGCATGCGCCATGAACTCCAGCCACACCGGCAAGGCCAGCCCGCCGCCGGTCTCGCGGTCGCCCAGCTTGCGCGGGTTGTCGTAACCGATCCACACCACCGCCGCCAACTGGGGCTGGAAGCCGGCGAACCAGGCATCCATCGAGTCGTTGGTGGTGCCGGTCTTGCCGGCCAGGTCCATGCGCTTGAAGCTGCTGTAGACCCGCGCCGCGGTGCCCGAACGCGCCACTTCGCCCAGCAACTGGCTCATCACGAAGGCATTGCGAGCCGACACCACGCGCATCGATTCATCGATCAGCGGCGGCGCGCTGTGCTGCAGCACGCGGCCTTTGTCGTCGGTGATGCGGGTGATCAGCATCGGGTCGACGCGATAGCCGCCGTTGGCGAAGACGCTGTAAGCGCTGGCCATCTGCAAGGGCGTGACCGAGCCCGCACCCAGCGCCATCGTCAGGTAGGCCGGGTGTTTGTCAGCCTCGAAGCCGTAGCGGCCAATCCACTGCTGGGCAAACTGCAGACCGGTGGACTGCAGCACCCGGATCGACACCATGTTCTTGGATTTGGCCAGCGCGGTCTTCAAGGGCATCGGGCCGTCAAACTTGCCGTCGTAGTTCTTGGGCTCCCAGGGCTGGCTGCCGGTGGTCGCGGCGTTGAAGAACAGCGGTGCGTCGTTGACCACCGTCTGCGCGGTGAAGCCCTTTTCAAGTGCCGCCGAGTAGATGAAGGGCTTGAAGGCCGAGCCGGGCTGGCGCCAGGCCTGGGTGACATGGTTGAACTTGCTCTTGCCGAAGTCGAAGCCCCCCACCAGGGCGCGGATGGCGCCGGTGCGGGGTTCGATGGCGACAAAGGCGCCTTCCACTTCAGGCTGCTGGGTCAGCGTCCACTCGCCCTTGGCGCTGCGCACCGCGCGCACCACGGCGCCGCGTCGAATCTGCTTCTTGGGCTCGGCCTGGGCGGCCAGGCCGGATTCAACCGGCTTCAGGCCATCGCCGGTGATGGTGATGCTCTCGCCCGACTGCAGCACCGCCACCACCTTGCGCGCCGAGGCCTCCAGCACCACGGCGGCTTTCAGCTCGTCGTTGTCAGGATGGTCGGCCAGCGCCTCGGCGATGCGCGTGTCCAGGTCCTTGGGGTCGGCGGGCAGCAGCACATAGTCTTCTGGCCCGCGGTAGTGCTGGCGCTGCTCATAGTCAAGCAGGCCGCGGCGCAGCGCGCGGTAGGCCACGGCCTGGTCGGCGGCGTTCACGGTTACGTGCACGTTGAGGCCGCGCGTGGTGGTCTCGGCGCCGTACTGGCTCGACACCAGTTGCCGCACCGCCTCGGCCACGTATTCGGCGTGCACGGCAGACTCAACCGGCGTGCGCAGCTTCAGTACCTCGGCACGCGCGGCGATGGCCTGGTCCTCGGTGATGAAGCCGTTGACCTCCATGCGGTCGATGATGTACTGCTGGCGCCGCGCCGCGCGCTGCGGGTTGCTGACCGGGTTGTAGGCGCTGGGCGCCTGCGGCAGGCCGGCCAGCATGGCGGCCTCGGCCACCGTCACCTTGGCCAGCGGCTTGCCGAAGTAGATCTCGCTGGCCGCCGCAAAGCCATAGGCCCGCTGCCCCAGAAAGATCTGATTCATGTAGAGCTCAAGGATCTGCGGCTTGCTCAGCTTGCGCTCGATCTTCAGCGCCAGCAGGATTTCGTAAATCTTGCGCGTGAAGGTTTTTTCGGTCGACAGGTAGAAGTTGCGCGCCACCTGCATGGTGATGGTGGACGCGCCCTGGCTCTTGGCCTTGTTGAACTGCGCCAACGCGGCGCGCAGCACGCCCAGGTAGTCAACGCCGTCATGGCGGTAGAAGCGCGAGTCCTCGATCGCCAGCACGGCGTCTTGCATGATGCGCGGGATCTGCTCGATCGGCGTGAAGATGCGGCGCTCCTCGCCAAACTCACCCAGCAACACGCCGTCGGCCGACAGCACACGCAGCGGCAGCTTGGGCCGGTAATCGGCCAGGCCGCTGATCTCGGGCAGATTGGGATGGGCCACGGCCAGCGCCACCGCCAACAGCATCACCAGCGCCAGCGCTGCCGCCAGGCCGGCCGCCAGCAGCCAGCCCAGGCCGCGCAGCAAGGGGCGCATTGGGCCGCCGGCCTGGGTGGAGGTGGTGGGGGCTCGATCAGACTCGCTCATGGTCTGCAGGAGTGTATAGAAAGCGCCCCGGCCGACTGGTGGCCGCGCCAGTGGGCACGAGGCCGTCTTGCGGCAGCGCAAGGCGGCCATCGGGTGCGTCTTGGGCCTGGCCCGAGTACCGCAAAATGCGTCGGTTGATCACAACGCCAGGGGGGTGTTGAAAGCCTATTTTCCTTTGGGCTACAAAGACTTTACTGCTAGCATTGAAGTAACTTCTTAAGTATTGCCCACCCTCTTTGCCTGTTGGGAGACGCCTTCCGTGAGCCTTCTGGACCTGCTGCTGGGTCGCAAGCATGTGCCGATGATCGGGCTGGACATCAGTTCGTCCAGCGCCAAGCTGGTCGAACTGAGCCTGTCATCCTCAGGCGAGTACGTGCTGGAGCGCCTGGCCACCGAGCCTTTTGAGAAGGGCTGGATCACCGATGGCCAGATCGAGAAGTTCGACGAGGTGGTTGTCGCGGTGCGCAAGCTGGTGGCCAAGAGCGGCACCAAGACCCGTCAGGTGGTGATGGCCATGCCGCAATCAGCGGTGATCACCAAGCGCATCAACCTGCCCGCCGGCCTGCGCGACGAAGAGCTTGAGTTGCAGGTCGAGACCGAAGCCAACCAGTACATCCCGTTCTCGCTGGACGAAGTGAGCCTGGATTTCTGCGTCATCGGCCCCAGCCCCACCTCGGGCGGTGATGTCGAGGTGCTGATCGCCGCATCGCGCAAAGAGCGCGTGCAGGACCGCCAAGGCCTGGCCGAAGCCGCTGGCCTCAAACCCGTGGTGCTCGACATCGAGAGCCATGCCTCGCTGCTGGCGATGAGCCGCATCGTCGATACCTTGCCCAACCAGGGCCGCGACGCGCTGGTGGCCTTGTTCGAGATTGGCGCCGACACCACCAGCCTGAAGGTGCTGCGCGAGGGCGAGATGCTCTATGACCGCGACCAGGCCTTTGGCGGCTCGCAGCTGACCACGCTGATCTCACGTCAGTACGGTTTCTCCTTCGAAGAGGCCGAGCAGAAAAAGCTGGCCGCCGACCTGCCCGACGACTACGACAGCCAGGTGTTGACGCCTTTTGTTGACAGCCTGTCGCAAGAAATCGGCCGCGCGCTGCAGTATTTTTTCACCAGCACGCCGCACCACAAGGTGCATTACGTGATGCTGGCCGGCGGCACGGCCACCCTGCCGGGGCTGAAGGACCGTGTCACCGACCTCACCGGTTTTGCCTCGATGGTGGTCAACCCCTTCGAGGGCATGAAGATCGGTGGCGGCGTCAAAGAGGCCAAGGTGCGCAAAGAATCGCCCTCCTACCTGACCGCCTGCGGCCTGGCCATGCGCAGGTTCCTGCAATGAGCGCCGGTTCAAGCACCGGCCGCGACCTGCCGTCTGGCACCCTGGCCCTCTGGCGGTCTGGCCGGCTTGTCGGCCCATCGCACGCCTTGCAGCACTGACATGATTCTGATCAACCTCCTGCCGCACCGCGAGGAACGGCGCCGCCAGCGCCGCCAGGCCTTCTTTGTCGGCCTTGCCCTGGCCGCCGGCTTTGGCGCGCTGCTGGCCGGGCTCTGGTTCACCGCGCTGCAGCAGATGACCCAGGTGCAGCAATCGCGCAACAACTTTCTGCGCGAGGAGATTGGCAAGCTCGAAGGCCAGATCAAGGACATCGCCACGCTGCGCGCCGAGATTGAGGGTCTGAAGGCACGCCAGGGCGCGGTGGAGGACCTGCAACTCAACCGCAACATCCCCGTGCACCTGCTCGATGAGCTGGTGCGGCTGACGCCCGAAGGCATCCACCTGGCCAGTATCAAGCAGACCGACAACGCGGTGCTGGTCAGCGGCGTGGCCCAGACCAATGAGCGGGTCTCAGAATTTCTGCGCAATGCGCAGAATGACTCACCCTGGCTGGAGCGCATGGAATTGGTCGAAATCCGCGCCGTGACGCCACCGGCCACGCCGGGTACCCGCGAGCGGCGCCGCTTGTTCGAGTTTTCGCTGCGCATGTCGATCAAACCGCCCAGCCCGCCCGCATCGGCGCCGGGCCAGCCGGCCAGTGGCGCGGTGGCAGGGAAATCGGCATGAGCGCAGACCATGGCATGAACGGAGCCCGGCGATGAGCGGCGACACCACACGCCCGATGAGCCTGGAACTGGGCGGCACGCTGGCCCAGGCGCAGGCCCAGTTTGCGGGTCTCAACCCCAAGGAGCCCGGCCAATGGCCGTTGCTGCCCAAGCTGATGGCCTGGCTGGGCGCGGGCCTGCTGACGCTGGCGCTGGGCTGGGTGGGCGTGGTCTCTGGCGCAAATGATGAACTTGACGCCGCGCACCGCCTGGAGCCTGGCCTGAAGGACGACTTCCGCGCCAAGCTCGGTCAGGCCGTCAACCTCTCTGAGTTGCGCAAGCAAAAGCAGCAGGTGCAGGAGTATGTGATCCAGCTTGAGCGCCAGCTGCCCGGCAAGGCCGAGATGGATGCGCTGCTGTCCGACATCAACCAGGCGGGCATTGGCCGCGGCCTGCAGTTTGAGCTGTTCCGCCCTGGCCAGGTGGAGATCAAAGACTATTACGCAGTGCTGCCGATCACCTTGAAGGTGACCGGTCGCTTCCATGACATTGGCGCCTTCACCGCCGATGTGGCCAATCTGTCGCGCATCGTCACCTTGCACAACCTGGCGATCACGCCGGTCAAGGACGCCAATACCAATACGCTGACGATGGACGCCGTGGCCCGCACCTACCGCTACCTGGATGGCGCCGAGCTGGCCGAGGTGCGCAAGTTGCGCGAGATAGAAGCCAAGAACAAGGCGCCACGCAAATGAGCGCCACTCTGACGCCCCGCCTGCGTGCCCGCAGCAGCCAAGGCAGCCAGCGCAGCCGGCAAGCCGCCAGCTTGGCCATGTTGTTGGCGCTGCTGGCCGGTTGCGACAGCGACACCCAAGAGCTGACGGCCTGGATGGATCAGCAGCGCCGCGAGGCGCGGCCCAGTGTGCCGCCGCTGGCCGCGCCCAAGAAGTTTGACCCCGTGCCCTATGGCAACGCCCAGCAGGTGGATCCCTTCAGCCTGCAAAAGCTCAGTGTGGCGCTCAAGCAAGAGGCACGGCAGCCCAACTCGCTGCTGGCCGCCGAGATGAATCGCCGCAAAGAGCCGCTGGAGTCGTTCCCGCTTGATGCGATGGGTATGGTTGGCAGCGTCAGCAAGGCCGGGCGGCCGTTTGCCCTGCTGCGGGTGGACAACCTGCTCTACCAGGTGAAGACCGGTGATTACCTGGGGCAGAACTTTGGCCGGGTGCTGAAAGTCACCGAGACCGAGGTGTCGTTGCGCGAGATCGTGCAGGACGCCGCCGGTGAATGGACCGAGCGCAATGCCACGCTGCAATTGCAGGAACGCGGCCAGGAGAAGGCGCGATGACACATCCGCAGGAGTACAACATCATGCCCAAGTGGCGCAATCGGCTTGCCATCTTCCTGCTGGCAAGCGCCGCGCCGATGTTCGCGCTGGCGCAGAACACCATCAAGGCCATCACCAGCAGCCAGCAGGCGGGCGCCGAGGTGGTGCGCATCGAGATGTCGGAGCCACTGACGGTCTTGCCGCAGGGCTTCACCATACAGACGCCACCGCGTGTGGCGCTTGACCTGCCGGCGGTGGGCAATGCCACCGGCAAATCGGTGATCGACATCAACCAGGGCAACCTGCGCAGCGTGGCCATTGCCCAGGCCGGCGAGCGCACGCGGCTGGTGCTCAACCTGCGCCAGTCGGCCACCTACCGCGCTGAGTTGCAAGGCAAGGTGCTGGTGGTGGTGCTGGAGAACGCGGCCGCGCCGGCGCTGGCCGCCACCACGGGCGAGGCACTGCACTTTGCGCAGCCGCAGAACCGCGACCAGCTGCCGCTGCGCGACATCGATTTCCGCCGTGGCAGCGACGGCGCCGGCCGCATCGTGGTGGCGCTGGCCAGCACCCAGGTAGGGGTGGATATTCGCCAGCAAGGCCAGAGCCTGGTGGTCGAGTTCTTGCGTTCCAGCCTGCCCGAGACCTTGCGCCGCCGGCTCGACGTGGCCGACTTCGGCACGCCGATCCAGAGTATTGCCACGGTGCAAACCGGTGACCGCGTGCGCATGGTGGTCGAGCCGCGCGGCAACTGGGAGCACAGCGCCTACCAGACCGACAACCAGTTTGTGCTGGAGGTGCGGCCGCTCAAGGTTGATCCGAACAAGCTGGTCCAGGGCGCGGGCTTTGCCGGCGAGAAGCTGAGCCTGAACTTCCAGAACATCGAGGTGCGTGCGCTGCTGCAGGTGATCGCCGATTTCACCAACTTCAACGTCGTGACGAGCGACACCGTGACCGGCAATGTCACGCTGCGGCTGAAGGATGTGCCCTGGGACCAGGCGCTCGACATCATCATGCAAAGCAAGGGCCTGGGCGTGCGCAAGAACGGCAATGTGCTGTGGATCGCACCCAAGGACGAGCTGGCTGCCAAGGAAACGCTGGATCTGGAGTCGAAGAAAAAGATCGCCGAGCTTGAGCCGGTGCGGACCCAGTCGTTCCAGATGAACTACACCAAGGCTGAAGAAGTGGCCAAGGGGCTGAGCGGCCAGAGCAGCGGCGGCGGCAGCAGTGCGGGCGGTGGTGCTGGCGGTGGCGCAGGCGGCGGCGGCGGCCAGACCCAGCGTATCCTGTCGACGCGTGGCAGCGTGATCTTCGAGACCCGCACCAACCAGCTGTTTGTCACCGACATCCCGAGCAAGCTCGAAGAGGTGCAGGTGCTGATCAGCAAGATCGATATCCCGGTGCGCCAGGTGCTGATCGAAGCCCGCATCGTCGAGGCCGATGACAAGTTTGGTCGCACGCTGGGCATCAAGCTTGGCGCCTCTGATGTGCGCGGCCTCAACGGCGGCATCCCGGGCTACAAGATCGGCGGCGGCAACTACGTCACCATCGGCGGCAACTACGGCGCGGTGGGCAACCAGACCAACCAGCCGGGCACCATCACCTCGTACAGCAACACGCAGTTCGTCAACCTGCCGGCCAACACCATCAACTCGGTGTTCTCGGGCGCCACCAGCCTGCCCAGTTTTGCGCTGTCGTTGTTCAGCCCGGCGGCCAACCGCTTCCTGAACCTGGAACTGTCGGCGCTGGAGGCCGACGGCAAGGGCAAGATCATCAGCAGCCCGCGCGTGATCACGGCCGACCAGAACAAGGCCATCATCGAGCAGGGCACCGAACTGCCCTACCAGGTGGCCACCAGCAGCGGCGCCACCTCGATCCAGTTCCGCAAGGCCAACCTCAAGCTTGAGGTGAAGCCTCAGATCACGCCCGAGGGCAGCGTGATCATGACGCTGTCGATCAACAAGGACAGCGTAGGCCAGTCCACGCCGCAGGGTTTTGCCATCGACACCAAGCATGTGGAGACCGAGGTGCTGGTGGAAAACGGCGGCACGGTGGTGATCGGCGGCATCTTCACGCAGAACGAAAGCACCGACGTCAACAAGGTGCCGTTGCTCGGTGATTTACCGGGGGTGGGTGCGCTGTTCCGCAACACCACCAAGGTGGCGAGCAAGACCGAACTGCTGATCTTCATCACGCCCAAGATCGTGACCGAGCGCGCCGCAGCGCGCTGACAACGGTGGCATGTGGCGACAAGCGCCCGGCCCCATGGGGAGTTTTGACATGAGTTTTGCGAAGATCAAGAACGGTCTGGCCATGGTGGCCGTGCTGCTGCTGGTGGCTTGCGGTGGTGGTGGGTCTGGCGATGCCGGTACGTCGGTGCTGCCGGGCACCGGGTCAGGCTCGGGCGGTTCGGGTTCCGGTTCCGGCGGCACCACGGCCAGTGCGACGGTGGCAGTGTCGCTGTCGTCGGCCACGGTGACCGCAGCCAGTCCGGCCACGGTCACCGTTACCTTGCGCGATGCCACGGGTAATCCGATGGCCGGCAAGGTGGTCGACCTCAAGACATCGCGTGGCAACCTGGCGGCGCTGAGCGTGAGCTCGGTGGCCACCAATGCCAGCGGCAATGCCACGGCCGTGCTGTCGGCGGACGTCGGTGGTGTGTCGGGCGCCGACGAGGTGGTGGCCGTGGCCAATCTCGGCACGACCACGGTGCAAGGCAGCAGCAGCTTCACGGTGGCCGGCAGCGTGCCGACCATCGGCTTGACCACCAGTTCGACGACGCTGCGCGCTTCGACCGGCGCCGCCACCGTGCGTGCGGTGCTCAAGGATGCGGCCGGCAACCTGCTGGCCAACCAGGCCGTGCTGTTCAGCACGGTTGGCAACAACCTGAGCCTCTCTGCGCCTTCTGCGGCGACCGACGGCTTCGGCACCGCCACGATCACGGTGCGCCCGGCCAACGCCGGCGTGACGGCGGCCGAGACGCTGACCGCCAGTGCCACGGTGGCTGGCAGCAGCGTCAGCAGCCAGCTGGTGCTGCAACTGCTGGCCGACGCGCCGACGATGAGCCTCAGCGTGAGCAGTTCGATTGTCACGGCCACCACCCCTGCCACGCTGTCGGTGCTGGTCAAGGATGCCAACGGCGTGGCCGTGGGCGCAGGTACCGTGGTGAGCGCGCTGTCGTCTTTCGGCCTCACCGCCTTCGACGCATCGACCGCCGCGACTGATGCCACGGGTCTTGCCCGAGTGGTTGTTTCGCCCAAGACCAGCACCAGCAATGGCGCAGATCAGATCGTGACCTCGGCCACCGTCGGTGGTGTGACGGTCACTGCGCAAACCGTGGTGCAGGTCAGCTCTGCGACCTCTTCGACGGCACAGCCGTTCCTGCAGACTTCGCTGTCGTCCACGTCGATCAGCGCTGCCTCGCCTGCCACCGTGACCGCCACGCTCAGCGATGGCAAGGGCGGCGCGGTCGCCGGCCAGGTGGTGACTTTTTCGGTAGTGCGTGGGCTCGCCAGGACCAACGTGGGCACGGCGCTGACCGGTGCTGACGGCAAAGCATCCGTCATCCTGTCACCAACGAGTACCAGCCTCGCTGGTGCCGACGAAGTGGTGGCCTCGGTCAGCTTCGCGGGCACCACGCTGCAGAGCACCAAGGGTTTCCAGATCCAGGCCACCAACGTGAGCCTGGACTCGTTCACCTCGGCGGCGGCCACGCTGGGCGCCTATGGTCAGACAACCTTGACGGTGGGCATCAGTGGCGCCACGGCGGGCACGCCGGTCAACGTCAGCGTCAGTTCGGCCTGCGTCACCTTGGGCAAGGCGACGCTGTCGCCATCGGTTTTCTCAGCCACCACCAATACCGTGAGCCTGCAATACAAGGACAACGGCTGCGGCGCATTGCAGGTCGAGGACAAGCTGCAGGCGGCTATCGTCGGCGCAAGCAGTACCGTATCGCTGACGCTGCCGATTTCGTCGCCGACGGCTTCGAGCCTGGCCTTTGTCGCAGCCTCGCCAGAGATCATCTACATCAAGGGCTCGGGCTTCACCGAGAGCTCGACGCTGAGCTTTGAAGTCCGCGATGGCGCCGGCAACATCCTGCCCAACCGCAGCGTCACGTTGTCGCTGCTGACCCGAAGTGGCGGCGTGACCATGGAGGGCGGCACCGCTGACGTGGTGCAAGTCTCCGATGCGTCGGGCAAGGTCAGTGTGCGGGTGAACGCGGGCACCATTCCGACGCCGGTTCGGGTTTCGGCCAAGCTTACCGATACCCCCGCCATCGCTACGGTGTCCAGCAATCTCAGTGTCGCGGTGGGCCTGCCGTCGCAGCTGAACTTCTCGTTGTCGCAGCAGACACGCAACATCGAGGGCATGAACATCGACGGCACGGTTAACACCTACAACATCATCGCGTCGGATCGCAGCGGTAACCCGGTGCCGGCCGGCACCTCGGTCAACTTCGTCGCCGAAGGCGGCCAGGTCGAGGCCATCAAGCAGACCCAACTGGTATCGGGCATCGCGCGCACCAGCGCGGGTTTCGTTTCTGCCGCGCCTCGTCCGGCCGACGGCCGCGTCACGATCACCGCTTATGCGCTGGGCGAGGAGTCGTTCATCGACCAGAACGGCAATAACGTCTACGACGCCGGCGAGCCGTTCCAGGACTTGGGCAACCTGTTCAGGGATCGCTTGTTCGACGGGGTCTACGATGCCACGGTTGACGAGTTCATCCCGACCAACATCGCCAACGGCCTGGCCTGTCTGGCGCCTTCGGCATCGGGTACCGGTGTCACGGCAGCCACCAATGCCTTGCTGGCTTTTGATCCCAGCATTCCCTCGGTGGCCGGTACGACCTGCGATTCAGCCTGGAGCGGCGCTGGCAAGGTGTATGTCCGACGCGCCACCGAGACCGTGCTGTCGGCTTCGGGCGCCCGTGCGCTATGGGCCAGCAAAGGCGGGTTGGACAACAGTTGCACCGTGGTAGCCCTGCAGACAGGTCCGCAGTCCACGACGAGTTCGACTTTCAATCTGGTTCAAGGCGGCGAGGTCTGGTACGCCGGCTCAGGCGGCGCCTTTCTACCGTTCATCGTGGCTGATCGCAACACCTTCCCGACGCCTGGACCTGGCGGCACGATCGGCCGCTTGAATCCGATGGCGGCGGGCACCACAGTATCAGCAAGCACCCCGACCACCGGACTGACGGTGCGCATAGGTGGCGGCACGCCGGTGCCCAGCACCAGCGAGGCCACGAGCGCGGTGATCGGTCTGTCGTTTGACGCGACAACACGAGGGGTCGTGTTCGTGACCTTTACGTCGCCCAGCGGCGTGGCAACGACTTACGCGGTGACCGTCGACTCGGGGGTCAGACCCACCGCCTGCCCCGCACTCCCGTGAGTTTCGAGACGGGTGCGCTGGCTCTGGTCGGCATGCCCGGCAGCGGCAAATCCACCGTCGGGCGGCACCTGGCGCGGCAACTGGGCTGGCGCTTTGTCGACAGTGATCACGAGATCGAGATCGCCGTCGGCAGCCCGGTGCGGGTACTGTTTGAGCAGCGCGGCGAGGCCTTCTTCCGCGAGCTGGAGCAAGCCACCATCGCAGCGCTTTGCCAACTGCCGCACACGGTGCTGGCCACCGGCGGCGGCGCGGTGCTGAGCGAGGCCAACCGGCAGGCACTGAAGGCGCATTGCCAGGTGATCTACCTGCGTAGCACGCCCGATGAGCTGTTTCGCCGCCTGCGCCACGACAGCCATCGCCCGTTGCTGCAGGTGCGTGATCCGCTGCGTCGCCTGCGTGAGCTCTACCGCGAGCGCGATCCGCTTTACCGCGAGACCAGCCAGTTCATCATCGAGACCGGCCGGCCGTCGGTGCCCACACTGGTCAACATGGTGTTGATGCAGCTGGAGTTGGCCGGGGTGGTCGATCCGATGCAGGTGCCGGCCACGGTGGGACGGGTGCTGCCGCCAGTGGCAGGCAGTTCAGGGCGTGATTAACCAAGGGTGTTGCAAGCCCCCCGCACGGGGCAGGTGGGCGCTGCGCATCCAAGCGCCAGCGCCACGCAAGCCGATCCCAGATGTATGATGTTTGATGTTTGATGTTTAATGCATGATGTTTGATGCGTCTAGGGGTCAACATGAGAACTACGCTCTCAATCGATGACGATGTACTGGCGGCGGCCCGAGGCTTGGCCGACAGGCAGCACAAGAGTGTGGGGGAAGTCATTTCCGCGTTGGCCCGCCAGGCGCTGCGCCCGGAAGCTGCTGGCCAGCGAACCCGCAACGGTGTGCAATTGCTGCCGGTCAGGGTGGATGCCAAGCCGGTGACTTTGGAGCTGGTGAACCAGTTGCGCGACGAAGCGCCATGACTTGCTGCCTGCTGGATGTGAACGTGCTGATCGCGCTGGTTGATTCTTCGCATGTTCACCACGAGGCTGCGCACGGGTGGTTCGCACAGGACGGACATGCCGCCTGGGCCAGCTGCCCGACGACGGAAAACGGCTTGTTGCGCATCCTGGGCCATCCGCGCTACCCCAACTCACCGGGGGTGCCTGCCGCCGCAGTGGGCACCTTGGCCGCCTTGTGCGCCTTGCCCGGGCATGTTTTCTGGCCTGACGACATCAGTTTGTTGTCGTCTGATCGGGTGGATGCATCGCGGCTGCTGAGCCATGGGCAGGTGACCGACAGCTACCTGCTCGCGCTGGCCTGCGCCCATCAGGGCAAGCTCGCCACCTTTGACAAACGCCTGGTGGCGGACGCGGTGCAGGGTGGCAAAGAGGCGCTGGTGCTGATCTGACCTGTGGTCGGCTAAAGTCCACAGCGGGGCCCCTACCGTTGTTCGCGATGGCTCGTTTCGGCTGTTCTTCATTTCCCGCGAAGAAGCCCGTATCCACGTGCATGTATCCCATCCAGACGGTGAGGCCAAGTTCTGGTTGACGCCAACGGTCGAGCTGGCGAACCACACGGGATTGACTGCACGGCAATTGCGCGAGGCGCAGGGTGTCGTTGAGGCGCACATCATGGAGATTCGGCATGCATGGCAACAGCACTTTGGCGGTTGAAGTGACAAACGTCTCCCGGCATGGCTTCTGGCTGTTGCTGGATACCGAGGAGTTGCTGCTGCCGTTTGCCGATTTCCCGTGGTTCAGGCAAGCAACCATCGACCAGTTGTCGGACGTGCAGCAGCCAGCGCCCGGTCATCTGTACTGGCCGCAACTCGATGTCGATCTGGCGGTTGAGTCCATCCGCAACCCTGGCGCCTTTCCGCTGCTGGCCAAGGGCTGAGCGTGGCCTGAGAGCGCCCCCAGACCTGCCGCTTCGCGTCAGGCCCCCCAAGGGGGATGAGGAAACTTGGGGCGGCCCGGCGTTTCCTCATGAGCGCCCCCAGACCTGCCGCTTCGCGTCAGGCCCCCCGAGGGGGATGAGGAAACTTGGGGCGGCCCGGCGTTTCCTCATGATCGCCCCCAGACCTGCCGCTTCGCGTCAGGCCCCCCAAGGGGGATGAGGAAACTTGGGGCGGCCCGGCGTTTCCTCATGAGGTTGAGAGGCAATCCCATTACCCGTAGGGCCGGGGTGGTCAAGGGATTGCCTCTCAACCTCTGACGGCAGCAGCCAATGGCCGGGTGGCATCAGCGCGGTGCCGCCTAAACTCCCGCCGATGACCGCTGCCGCTCCCGCTCCCCTGCCGACCTGCCGCGTGCCCATCGTCCTGGGCGAGCGCAGCTATGACATTCACATCGGCTGCGGCCTGCTTGATGAGCCAGCGTCCTGGGTCGGCCTGCCGGCCTCGGCCGATGCGCTGATCGTCAGCAATACCACGGTGGCGCCGCTTTATGCCGAGCGTCTGGCGGCGCAATTGGAATTGGCCGGCCGCCACCGCCGCGTTCTGCAGCTGGCGCTGCCCGACGGCGAGGTGCACAAGGACGCGGCGACGCTGAACCTGATCTACGACCGCCTGCTGGGCGCCGGCTGCGACCGCAAGACCGTGATCTACGCGCTGGGCGGCGGCGTGGTGGGCGACATGGCCGGTTTTGCCGCCGCCTGCTACATGCGCGGCGTACCGTTTGTGCAACTGCCTACCACCTTGCTGGCGCAGGTGGATTCATCGGTGGGTGGCAAGACCGCAATCAACCATCCGCTGGGCAAGAACATGATCGGCGCTTTCTACCAACCGGCGCGGGTGATCTGTGACCTGGATCTGCTCGATACGCTGCCAGCGCGCGAGCTGTCGGCCGGGCTGGCCGAAATCATCAAGTACGGGCCTATCGCCGATGCGGCCTTTCTTGACTGGATCGAGACAAATCTGGATGCCCTGTTGGCCCGCGACAAGCCCGCGCTGGCTCACGCGGTGCGGCGCAGTTGCGAGATCAAGGCCGAGGTGGTGGGCCAGGATGAGCGCGAGGGCGGCTTGCGCGCGACCCTCAACTTCGGCCACACCTTTGGCCATGCCATCGAAACCGGCCTGGGCTATGGCGCCTGGCTGCATGGCGAGGCGGTGGCCTGCGGCATGGTGCTGGCGGCCGATCTGTCGGCCCGGTTGGGCCTGGTCGATGCGGGTCTGTTGCCCCGGCTGCAGCAGCTGTGCCGGCGCGCCGGCCTGCCGGTGCTGGCGCCAACCTTGTCGGCGCTGCCGGTCGAGCGCTGGCTGTCGCTGATGCGCCTGGACAAGAAGGCCGAAGGCGGCGACATCCGCTTTGTTCTGCTCGACGGCCCGGGCCGTGCCAGCGTACGGGCCGCGCCCGATGCGCTGGTGGCCGAGGTGATCCGCGCGCATGCTGCGCCAGGCTGAGAGACTGAGAGGCAATCGGATGCACCCGCGTAAGCCCCCAAAGCAGGTCCAAACCAGGCGCAAAGCACAGCCGGGGTGGGGCCCCGGCGAGCATTTGCAACAACGAGTGGGCCTGTTTTGGGGGCTTACCCGTAGGGCCGGGGTGGCCAAGGGCCCTGCGCGGCGTTGCATCGCTTGCCCGGACGTCAGTCCGGGCTGCGCGCCGCGTCTTGCTCAGAGCCCTTGGTCACCCCGGCGCGGGTGCATCCGATTGCCTCTCAGTCTCTGAGGCCATGGCCAGCTCAGCCTTGGCGCCGTTTGCCAGCCACGCCGAGGCCAGCCGGGGGCGCCGCCGCGCTGAGCCTGCGGTGAGGCTGCGCGATGCCTTCCAGCGTGATCGTGATCGCATCGTGCACAGCACGGCGTTTCGGCGCCTGGTCTACAAGACCCAGGTCTTCATCAACCATGAGGGCGACCTGTTTCGCACCCGGTTGACGCATTCGCTGGAAGTGGCGCAGCTGGCGCGCGCTATCGCCCGTGGCTTGGGCCTCAACGAAGACCTGACCGAGGCCATCGCGCTGGCCCATGACCTTGGCCACACGCCCTTCGGCCATGCCGGCCAGGATGCACTGCACGACTGCATGCGCGGCCACGGCGGCTTTGAGCACAACCTGCAGAGCCTGCGTGTGGTCGATCAGCTGGAGATCCGCTACCCCGATTTTGACGGCCTGAACCTCAGCTTTGAGACGCGTGAGGGCATCCTCAAACACTGCGGTCGGCGCGACGCGCTGGCGCTCGAAGCCGCTGAGCCCGGCGGCGTGGCGCGGCGCTTTCTTGACGGCAGCCAGCCCAGCCTGGAGGCCCAGCTGTGCAACCTGGCCGATCAGATTGCCTACAACGCCCATGACATCGACGACGGCGTGCGCTCAGGGCTGCTCAGCCTGGATCAGCTGTGCGAGCTGCCGCTGGTGCGGCAGCACCGCGACGAGGCGCTGGCGCAGTTTCCGGCGCTGATCAATCAACCCGGCCGCCGGCTGTTGTTCGAGACCATTCGGCGCATGTTGTCGGCCCAGGTGCATGACGTGATCGACGCCACCGCTGCGGCGTTGGCCGCAGCCTCGCCGGCCGATGCCGACGCCGCGCGCGTGCTGCCGCGGATGCTGCAGCACTCAAAGCTGATGCACATCCAGACCAGCGATCTCAAGCGCTTGCTGATTGCCGCGCTCTACCGGCACCCGCAGGTGATGCGCACTACCGATGTGGCGCGGGCCATGGTGCACGAGCTGTTTGCGGTCTACGTGGACGCGCCGCACGAGATGCCCGAGGACTACGCCCAGCAGCCTGATCGCCACCGCGCGGTGGCCGACTATGTGGCGGGCATGACCGACCGCTTTGCCGCCCGCGAGCACCAGCGCCTGAGCGGGCGCGATGATTTCGGCGCGCTGGAGGCTGGCGCGCCGGCGCCAGCGGCGGGCGCTGGGCGCTGAATCGATGGCTCGCTTGCCGCGCCTGGCGCTGGCCGGCGCCGCCCATCTGGTGGCGCTGTATGGCCACAGCGGCCAGCCGGTGTTTGTCGACGACGAGGACCGGCGGCAGTTTCTGGCCGCGCTGCGCGAGTCTGCCTTGCAGCACCAGGTGGCCGTGCATGGCTATGTGTTGCTGGCCGAACACGTGCACCTGCTGCTGACGCCAGCCAGCGCTGGCGCCCTGGGCGCACTGATGCAGGGCCTGGGGCGGCGTTACGGTGCGGCCTTCAACCGCAGGCACCAGCGGCGCGGCAGCCTGTGGGCCGGCCGCTTTCGCGCCGCCGTGGTGCAGCAAGGTGCGGCGATGACCGAAGCCCTGCTGTTCATTGAGTCGCATGCGCAACGCAGCGCTCTGGTGGCGGCGGCCGCCGACTACCCCTGGAGCAGCGCCCGCCACCATCTGGGGCTGGCGCGCGACCCGCTGATCAGCGAGAGCGGCAGTTGGTGGGCGCTGGGCAATACGCCCTTCGAGCGCGAAGCGGCCTACCGGCTGCTGCTGGACGAGGGCCTGAGTGAGCCGCGCGCCGCCTTGCTGGCCGATGCCTGCCGCAAGGGCTGGGCCTGGGGCGATGCGGCCTTTCTGGCCGAGCTGGCGCAACAGACGGCGCGCCCGCTGCAGCCGCGACGCCGCGGTCGGCCCGCCAGGCCACGCGACTGAAGCTGCGCCGGCACGCGTCTTGCATGCGAAGCCCTGCCTTGTGCGGGCGCCGCTGGCTGCCTCGTTTGATATGTCCCTATTAATTTCTTGGCATTGGCCCGTTGCAGTCTTAAATAAGTCTGACCCCATTTTGTTGGACTTGAAAGCTTTGCTGCGGTGCAGTAAATTCCGATCCCCCGAGATGCGAAGGAGTGCGCCATGAGCGAATCATCCCCTGCCATGGTGGCTAGCGCGGCGGCCGCCGCCGAACGACTGCTGGCCCAGGACGCCGAGATCCGATCGCTGACCGAACAAGGCCTGTACCAGCCCGGCAACGAGAAGGATGCCTGTGGCGTCGGCTTTGTCGCCCACATCAAGGGCCAGCGCGCGCATTCGATCGTTGAGCAGGGCCTGAAGATCCTGGCCAACCTCGATCACCGCGGCGCGGTGGGCGCCGACAAACTGATGGGCGACGGCGCCGGCATCCTGATCCAGATCCCCGACGAGTACCTGCGTGCCGAGATGGCCGCCCAGGGCGTGAAGCTGCCACCGCCAGGTGAGTACGGCGTGGGCATGATCTTCTTGCCCAAAGAGCAGGCCAGCCGCCTGGCCTGCGAGAACGAGATGGCGCGCGCCATCAAGGCCGAGGGCCAGGTGCTGCTGGGCTGGCGCGATGTGCCGGTGGACCGTGAGATGCCGATGAGCCCGGCGGTGCGTGCCAAAGAGCCGGTGATCCGCCAGGTCTTCATCGGCCGCGGCGCTGATGTGATCGTGCCCGACGCGCTGGAGCGCAAGCTCTACGTCATCCGCAAGACCGCCTCGCGGGCGATCCAGGCGCTCAAGCTCACGCACAGCCGTGAGTACTACGTGCCCAGCATGAGCTGCCGCACCATCATCTACAAGGGCCTGCTGCTGGCCGACCAGGTGGGCCAGTACTTCAAGGACCTGGCCGATCCGCGCGTGGTCTCGGCGCTGGCGCTGGTGCACCAGCGTTTCTCGACCAATACCTTCCCCGAATGGCCGCTGGCCCACCCTTACCGGATGGTGGCGCACAACGGCGAGATCAACACCGTCAAGGGCAACTTCAACTGGATGCGCGCCCGCGAAGGCGTGATGAAGAGCCCGGTGCTGGGCGATGACCTGAAGAAGCTCTACCCGATCAGCTTCGAGCACCAGAGCGATACCGCGTCGTTCGACAACGCGCTGGAGTTGCTGACCATGAGCGGCTACCCGCTGGCCCAGGCGGCGATGATGATGATCCCCGAGGCCTGGGAGAACCACGAGTTGATGGACGGGCGCCGCCGCGCCTTCTATGAGTACCACGCCGCCATGCTCGAGCCCTGGGACGGCCCGGCGGCGATGGTCTTTACCGACGGCAAGCAGATCGGCGCCACGCTCGACCGCAACGGCCTGCGCCCGGCACGCTACATCGTCACTGACGACGACCTGGTGGTGATGGCCAGCGAGAGCGGCGTGCTGCCCTTTGCCGAGCGCAAGATCCTCAAGAAGTGGCGGCTGCAACCCGGCAAGATGTTCTTGATCGACCTTGAGCAGGGCCGCATCATCGATGACGAAGAGTTGAAGAACCAGTTTGCCTTCGCCAAGCCCTACCGGCAGTGGATCGAGAACGTGCGCATCCGCCTCGACTCGATAGCCGTCAAGGCCGAGCCGGCAAGCTTCCGCGAGAGCCTGCTTGATCGCCAGCAAGCCTTTGGCACGACGCAGGAAGACATCAAATTCCTGCTGGCACCGATGGCCACCGCCGGCGAGGAGGCCATCGGCTCGATGGGCAATGACAGCCCGCTGGCGGTGCTGTCGGACAAGAACAAGCCGCTGTTCAGCTACTTCAAGCAGCTGTTTGCCCAGGTCACCAACCCGCCGATCGACCCGATCCGCGAGGCCATCGTGATGAGCCTGAACAGCTTCATCGGCCCCAAGCCCAACCTGCTCGACATCAACGCGGTGAACCCGCCGATGCGCCTGGAGGTCAATCAGCCGGTGCTCGACTTCGACGACATGGCGCGGCTGCGCCACATCGAGTCCTATACCAACGGCAAATTCAAGAGCTACGAGCTAGCCATCACCTACCCGCTGGCCTGGGGCCGCGAAGGCGTGGAGGCCAAGCTGGCCTCGCTGTGCGCGGAGGCCGTGGACGCACTGCAGGGCGGCCACAACATCATCATCATCACCGACCGCGGCATGGACCGCGACCAGCTGGCGATCCCGGCGCTGCTGGCGCTGTCTGCCGTGCACCACCATCTGGTGCGCGCCGGCCTGCGCACCACCACCGGCCTGGTGGTAGAGACCGGATCGGCGCGCGAGGTGCACCATTTCGCGGTGCTGGCCGGCTATGGCGCCGAGGCCGTGCACCCCTACCTGGCGATGGAGACGCTGGCCGCACTGCATGCTGATCTGCCGGGCGCCTTGTCGCCCGAGAAGGCCATCGCCAACTACAGCAAGGCGATCGGCAAGGGGCTGTCGAAGATCATGTCCAAGATGGGCGTGTCGACCTACATGTCCTACTGCGGCTCGCAGCTGTTCGAGGCCATCGGCCTCGAATCGAACTTCGTGCAGAAGTACTTCCGTGGCACCGCCACCCAGGTGGGCGGCATCGGCGTGTTCGAGGTCGCCGAGGAAGCGCTGCGTTGCCACCGCGCCGCCTTCAGCGACGACCCGGTGCTGGCCAGCATGCTCGATGCCGGCGGTGAATACGCCTGGCGCAACCGTGGCGAAGAGCACATGTGGACGCCCGACGCGATCGCCAAGCTGCAGCATGCGGCACGCGCCAATCGCTTTGACACCTACAAGGAATACGCCCAGCTCATCAACGACCAGAGCCGGCGCCATGTCACGCTGCGCGGGTTGTTTGAGTTCCGCTTCGACCCCAGCCAGGCGATCCCGCTCGACCAGGTAGAGCCGGCGAGCGAGATCGTCAAGCGCTTTGCCACCGGCGCGATGAGCCTGGGCTCGATCAGCACCGAGGCCCACAGCACGCTGGCCATCGCGATGAACCGCATTGGCGGCAAGAGCAATACCGGCGAGGGCGGCGAAGACCCGGCGCGCTACCGCAACGAGCTCAAGGGCATCAAGATCACCGCCGGCACCAAGGTCAGTGACTTGCTGGGCAGCAAGGTGATCGAGGCCGATTACACGCTCAAAGACGGCGACAGCTTGCGCAGCCGCATCAAGCAGGTGGCGTCGGGGCGCTTTGGCGTCACCACCGAGTACCTGGTCTCGGCTGACCAGATCCAGATCAAGATGGCCCAGGGCGCCAAGCCTGGCGAGGGCGGCCAGCTGCCCGGCGGCAAGGTCAGCGAGTACATCGGCATGCTGCGCTACAGCGTGCCCGGCGTTGGCCTGATCAGCCCGCCGCCGCACCACGACATCTACTCGATCGAAGACCTGGCGCAGCTGATCCACGACCTGAAAAACGCCAACCCGCGCGCCAGCATCAGCGTCAAGCTGGTGTCCGAGGTGGGCGTGGGCACGATTGCCGCCGGCGTGACCAAGTGCAAGGCCGACCACATCGTGATCGCCGGGCACGACGGCGGCACCGGCGCGTCACCCTGGAGCAGCATCAAGCATTGCGGCACCCCGTGGGAGTTGGGCCTGGCCGAAACCCAGCAAACCCTGGTGCTGAACCGCCTGCGCGGCCGGGTGCGGGTGCAGGCCGACGGCCAGATGAAGACCGGCCGCGACGTGGTGATCGGCGCCCTGCTGGGCGCGGATGAGTTTGGCTTTGCCACCGCGCCGCTGGTGGTCGAGGGCTGCATCATGATGCGCAAGTGCCACCTGAACACCTGCCCGGTGGGTGTGGCCACCCAAGACCCGCTGCTGCGCGCCAAGTTTGCCGGCAAGCCGGAGCACGTCGTCAATTACTTCTTCTTCGTCGCCGAAGAAGCGCGGCAGATCATGGCGCAGCTGGGCGTGCGCAACTTCAATGACCTGATCGGCCGCGCCGACCTGCTCGACACCAAAAAGGGCATCGCGCACTGGAAGGCCAAGGGGCTGGACTTCAGCCGCGTCTTCCACCAGCCCGACGCGCCGGCCGAGGTGCCGCGTTTCCATGTCGAGAACCAGGACCACGGCCTGGAGCGGGCACTCGACGTGACGCTGATCGAGAAGTGCCAGCCCGCCCTCCTGCGCGGCGAAAAAGTGCAGTTCATGCAGGACACCCGCAACCTTAACCGCAGCGTGGGTGCGATGTTGTCGGGCGAGCTGATCCGGCTGCGCCCCGAGGGCCTGCCCGACCACACCATCTTCATGCAGATGGAGGGCACCGGCGGCCAGAGCTTTGCCGCCTTTCTGGCCAAGGGCATCACCCAGTACCTGATCGGCGACGCCAACGACTACGCCGGCAAGGGCTTGTCGGGCGGCCGGTTGGTGGTGCGGCCATCGATCGACTTTCGCGGTGACGCCACCAAGAACATCATCATCGGCAACACCGCGCTGTATGGCGCCACCAGTGGCGAGGCCTTCTTCCGCGGCGTGGCGGGTGAGCGCTTTGCGGTGCGCCTGAGCGGCGCTACCGCCGTGGTGGAAGGCACCGGCGACCACGGCTGTGAATACATGACTGGCGGCACGGCGGTGGTGCTGGGCAAGACCGGCCGCAACTTTGCTGCCGGCATGAGCGGCGGCATCGCCTATGTCTACGATGAAGACGGCCAGTTCGCCAAGCGCTGCAACACGGCGATGGTCTCGCTCGAGAAGGTGCTGGGCGCCAGCGAGCAGGCCGCCAGCGTCGACCGCGCGGTGTGGCACCACGGCCAGGCCGATGACGTGCTGCTGAAGGCGCTGGTCGAGCAGCACCACAGATGGACGGGCAGCCTGCGCGCCCGCGAGATTCTGGACGACTGGGCCACGGCGCGCGCCAGGTTCGTCAAGGTCTTCCCCAACGAGTACAAGCGCGCGCTGGGCGAGATCCATGCGGCGAAGCTGGCGGCGGCGGCGAAGGACGCCGCCATCGCCAAGGCCAGGACCGATACCGATACCGATACCGAGACCGAAACCGTCAAGACCGAGACCACCAAGGCTGTGCCAGCCAAGTGATCGTCGGCTGAAGCCCGCAACAGAATCAGGAACAGCATCATGGGAAAAGTCACCGGATTCATGGAGTTCGAGCGCGTGCAAGAGGGCTACGCGCCCGTGCCCCAGCGCGTCAAGAACTACAGGGAATTCGTCATCGGCCTGAACAACGACCAGGCCAAGGTGCAGAGCGCGCGCTGCATGGACTGCGGCACGCCGTTCTGCAACAGCGGCTGCCCGGTCAACAACATCATTCCGGACTTCAACGACCTGGTGTTCCGGGGTGACTGGGCCAACGCCATCACCGTGCTGCACAGCACCAACAACTTCCCCGAGTTCACCGGCCGCATCTGCCCGGCGCCCTGCGAGGCGGCCTGCACGCTCAACGTCAACGACGACCCGGTGGGCATCAAGAGCATCGAGCACGCCATCATCGACCGTGCCTGGGCCGAAGGCTGGGTGCTGCCGGAGCCCGCCGCTGTGCAGACTGGCAAGACCGTGGCCGTGGTCGGCAGCGGCCCGGCCGGCCTGGCCGCCGCGCAGCAGCTGGCGCGTGCCGGCCACAGCGTGACGGTGTTCGAAAAGAACAGCCGCATCGGCGGCCTGCTGCGCTACGGCATCCCCGACTTCAAGATGGAAAAGACACACATCGACCGCCGCGTGGCGCAGATGCAAGCCGAGGGCGTGGAGTTCCAGACCGGCGTGCTGGTGGGCGCCTGGCCCACCGACAGCAAGGTGACGAACGACGCCAAGACCACCATCAGCGCCGACGACCTGAAGGCCCGGTTCGACGCGGTTGTCCTGACGGGTGGTTCGGAGCAGAGCCGCGACCTGCCGGTGCCGGGCCGGGGCCTCGACGGTGTGCACTACGCGATGGAGTTTCTGCCGATGCAGAACAAGGTGGTCGCCGGTGACAAGCTCAAGGGCCAGATCATGGCCACCGGCAAGCATGTGATCGTGATCGGCGGCGGCGACACCGGCAGTGATTGCGTGGGCACCAGCAACCGCCACGGCGCCGCCAGCGTCACCCAGTTCGAGGTGATGCCGCAGCCGCCCGAGCAGGAGAACAAGCCGCTGGTCTGGCCCTACTGGCCGATCAAGCTGCGCACCAGTTCCAGCCATGAAGAAGGTTGCGTGCGCGAGTTCGCCGTGTCGACCAAGTCATTCAACGGCGGCACCGGCAAGGACAAGGGCAAGGTCAGCAGCCTGACCACCGTGCATGTGGAGATGAAGGACGGCAAGCTGGTCGAGATCCCCGGCACAGAGAAGCACCACCAGGCCGACCTGGTGCTGCTGGCGATGGGCTTCACCAACCCGGTGGCCGGCGTGCTGGAAGCCTTCGGCGTGGTCAAGGACAACCGCGGCAATGCCAAGGCCGGCACCGACGAAGGCGGCTACCGCACCAATGTGGCCAAGGTGTTCGCCGCCGGCGACATGCGCCGTGGCCAGAGCCTGGTGGTGTGGGCCATCCGTGAAGGCCGCCAGGCCGCGCGCGAGGTCGACGGCTACCTGATGGGCAGCAGCACGCTGCCC
>JBBQAH010000190.1:0-4955 GCA_038316145.1 Burkholderiales bacterium | reverse complement strand
AGACCTGCAAACCAGCGCCCAGGCGGCGAACGCCAAGAAAGCGGCCTGATCCCATGATTGCTACTGCGCAAAATCTGCTGGTTGAACTGTTTGTCGAAGAACTGCCGCCCAAGGCGCTGAAGAAACTGGGCGAGGCGTTTGCCGCTGGCTTGGCGGCGTCGCTCAAGGCCCAGGGCCTGATCACCGACGGCGCGGTGGCAACACCCTTTGCCTCGCCGCGCCGCCTGGCCGCGCTCATCACCGCCGTGGCCGCCAAGGCCGTTGACCGCAGCCTGCTGCAAAAGCTGATGCCGGTCAGTGTGGCGCTGGACGCCGCCGGCAACGCCACGCCGGCGCTGCTCAAGAAACTGGCCGCATTGGGCGCCGACGCGTCTGCCGTGCCGCAACTCAAGCGCGCGCCCGATGGCAAGGCCGAGGCGCTGTTTCTGGACATCACCGTGCCCGGCGCCACGCTGGCCGAAGGCCTGCAAAAAGCGCTGGCCGAGGCGCTGGTCAAGCTGCCGATCCCCAAGATGATGAGCTACCAGCTCGAAAGTGGCGGTGGTGGTGGTGATGGTGGTGGTGGTGGTGGTGGTGATGGCGTGCGGCCGGGCTGGACCACCGTGCACTTTGTGCGCCCGGCACACGGCCTGGTGGCGCTGCACGGCGACGCGGTGGTGCCGGTCACTGTGCTGGGCCTGCAATCGGGCCGCAGCACCGAGGGCCACCGCTTCGAGGCGCTGCACAACCCGGTGCAACTGCGTGACGCCGACAGCTACGCCGCCCAACTGGCCGAACAAGGCGCGGTGATTGCCAGTTTTGCCGACCGGCGCGCCGAGATCGTGCGCCAGCTGGCGGCGATGGCGGCCCGCGCGGACAGCGCCGGCCTGGGGCTGCGGCCGATCGACGACGACGCGCTGCTCGACGAGGTGACGGCGCTGGTCGAGCGGCCCAACGTGTTGCTGTGCCAATTCGAGCCCGAATTTCTGGCCGTGCCGCCCGAGTGCCTGATCCTGACCATGAAGGCGAATCAAAAATACTTTCCGCTGCTGGACGCGCAGGGCCGGCTGACGCACCAGTTTCTGGTCGTCAGCAACATCAGCCCGGCCGACGCCAGCGCGGTGGTCGGCGGCAACGAGCGGGTGGTGCGGCCGCGCCTGGCCGACGCCAAGTTCTTCTTCGACCAGGACCGCAAGAAGCGCCTGGTCGACCGGGTCGCCGGCTTGGCCAAGGTGGTCTACCACAACAAGCTGGGCAGCCAGGGCGAACGCACCGAGCGGGTGCGCAAGATTGCCCACGCCATCGGCCAGCAGCTGGGCGGCCCGGCACTGGCGGCGCAGGCCGACATCGCTGCGCTGCTGGCCAAGGCCGACCTGCTGACCGACATGGTGGGTGAGTTCCCCGAGCTGCAAGGCGTGATGGGCGGCTACTACGCCCGCCACGACGGCGAGCCCGAGGTAATCGCGCTGGCGGTCGAGGACCACTACAAACCGCGTTTTGCCGGCGACGCGCTGCCGCGCAATGCCGTGGGCCTGGTGGTGGCGCTGGCCGACAAGCTGGAAACCCTGGCCGGCCTGTTTGGCATCGGCGCTGTGCCCACCGGCGACAAAGACCCGTTTGCGCTGCGCCGCCACGCGCTGGGTGTGATCCGCATGTTGATCGAGGGCGCGCTGCCGCTGGCCATCCACCCGCTGATCCATCACGCGTTCCAGGCCTTCCCGGCCGGCCACGGCCAGGCCCAGGCCGAGGTCGGGTTCTTCTTGCGTGAGCGCTTGTCGGGCTGGCTGCGCGAGCAGGGCTTCTCGGCGCAAGAGGTGGATGCGGTGGTCGAATGCCACCCCGAGCGCTGGGCCGAGATACCGAAGCGGCTGGCCGCAGTGCGCGCCTTTGCCGACCTGCCCGAGGCCGCGTCGCTGGCCGCCGCCAACAAGCGGGTCGGCAATATCCTCAAGAAGTCCGACGCCGCAGGCGACCGCGCCGGCAACCCGGCCGTCAACCCGGCGCTGCTGGTCGAGCCGGCCGAGGCCGCGCTGCACAGCGCGCTGGGCTTGATCGCACCGCGGGCCGACGCCGCGTTTGCCGCCGGCGACTACACCGCCTCGCTGCAGTTGCTGGCCGGGCTGAGGGCGCCGGTGGATGCGTTTTTCGACGGCGTGATGGTCAACGCCGACGACGCCGCGCTGCGGGCCAACCGGCTGGCGCTGCTGGGCACACTGCATGCTTCGATGAACCGGGTGGCCGATCTGGCCCGCCTGGCCTCGTAACCCCACCGGACGCTCGCGCCGATGCAACCCGTTGTCAAGCTCGTGATCCTGGGCCGAGACGGCATCCTGAATGAATTTCGGGACGACCACGTCAAGGCGCCTGACGAGTGGTTCCCCGTGCCTGGTGCGCTGGAGGCGGTCTCGCGGCTGAACCACGCCGGCTGGCATGTGGTGGTGGCCACCAACCAGTCCGGCATCGGCCGCGGCATGATCGACATGGCCTCGGTCAATGCGGTGCATGCCCACCTGAACAAGGAGCTGATGGCGGTGGGCGGGCGCATCGATGCGGTGTTTTTCTGCCCCCATACGCCTGCAGACCTGTGCGACTGCCGCAAGCCCTTGCCCGGGCTGATGCGCGACATCGGCAAACGCTACGGCATCGACCTGAAGTATGTGCCGATGGTGGGCGACACACTGCGCGACCTGCAGGCGGCCCAAGCCGCCGGCTGTGAGCCGCACCTGATCCGCAGCGGACGCGCCGCGGTGCTGGGCCCCGAACTGGTGCAGTCCATGCTGGACCAGGTGCCCGGCACCCGGGTACACGCCGACCTGGCCGAGTTTGCCGAATACTTGCTGGTGCGCGGCGTCCAGCCGGCGCCCAGCCGCCCGCCAGCGGCCGATGCGGCTGCGGGCGCTGCGGCATGAGGCAGGCCGCTGCACCGACGCCGCTGATGGTGCTGCGGTCCGCTGCCTACATCGGGTGGTTGCTGGTCACGCTGGTGCCCTGGGCGCTGGTGGCGGTGGTGTTTTCAGCCTTTGTCCGGGGCGCACCGATGTACTGGCTGTGTGTCGGCTGGCTGCGCCTGTCGGTCTGGGGCGCCAAGGCGATTTGCGGCGTGCACTACCGGGTGACGGGGCTGGAGCACCTGCCAACGGCGGCGGATGCAAACGCCGCCGTGCTGCTGGCGCCCAAACACCAGAGCACCTGGGAGACCTTTGCTTTCCCGGCCATCATGCCGCACCCGCTGGCCTATGTTTTCAAGCGTGAGCTGCTGTGGATCCCGTTTTTTGGCTGGGCCATTGGCCGGATGGACATGATCCACATCGACCGCAGCCAGCGCGCCCGGGCCTGGGCCAAGGTGCTGGCGCAGGGCAAGCGGCTGATGTCGCAGGGCAACTGGGTGATCATGTTCCCCGAGGGCACCCGCATCGACCGCGGCGAGGCGGGCGTGTACCAGTCCGGCGCCGCGCGGCTGGCCATCACCACCGGCACGCCGATCGTGCCGGTCGCCGTCACCTCGGCACGCTGCTGGCCGCGCCGCAGCTGGTTGTTGCGGCCGGGCCTGATCGAGGTGTCGATCGGCCGGCCGATCCCGGTCAAGGGTCGGCGCCACGACGAGTTGATGGTAGAGGTGGCGGCCTGGATCGAGGCCGAGATGCGCCGGCTCGACCCGGATGCCTACCCCCGGGTACCGGTTCCGATGCCAGCGGCAGAGGCAGAGGCAGAGGCAGAGGCAGCGGCTGAGGCAGCGGCCTGAGTGTCGGCTCCGGCCAACCGCAGTGCATCGTTCGTAGAATCCGCGCCCATGGCAACGACCGGCCGACACGAGCACTTGCAACAGCTTTCGCTGTTCGATCCGCTGCCGGAGCCGGTGGCCGCGGCTGGCAATGGGCAGGCGCCTCCGGCAGCCTCGGCGCCCGCCGCCTCGCCGCGTCAATCGCCGGTGTGGCCGGACCCCCGACCCGACCGCCAACCCGCTGCGGCGTCGCCCAGGTTCCAGCATCCGCGTGCGCAGCGTTCGATCACGCTGGGCGGGCACCCGGTGGGCTACGAGTTTCGCCGCGCCCGGCGCCGCAGCATCGGCTTTGTCGTCGGCCTGGAGGGCTTGAGCGTCAGCGCGCCGCGCTGGGTGGCCGTCAGTGAGGTCGAGCAGGCGCTGCAAGCCAAGGCCGGCTGGATCCTGCGCAAGCTGCACGAACAGCACGAACGCGCCCAGCGCCTGCAGGCCGCCAAGGTGGACTGGCGCGACGGCACCACGTTGCCGTTCCTCGGCGAGACGGTGATCGTGCTGCTGGATGCGCGGGTGACAGGCGCGCAGCTCAACACCGACGGCCAGGCGCTGCCCGGCGTGCCCCGGCTGACACTGCACCTGGGACTGCCGCAGACCGCCACCCAGCAGCAGATCCGCGAAGCGGTGCAAAGCTGGCTGCAGCGCCAGGCGCGGCGGATCTTCGAGGAGCGCTGCAGCCATTTCGCACCGCGCCTGGGCGTGCGCGTCAAACGCCTGTCGCTCAGCTCGGCAGCCACCCGCTGGGGCAGCGCCAGCGCCAGCGGCGCAGTCCGGCTGAACTGGCGGCTGGTGCACTTTGCGATGCCGGTGATCGACTACGTCGTCACCCACGAGCTGGCCCACCTGCGCGAAATGAACCACAGCCCGGCGTTCTGGGACGTCGTGCGCTCGGTGCTGCCAGACTTTGAACACCACCGCGGCGCGCTGCGGGCGGAGGTGCTGCCTGCTTTTGACTGACCTGGGCGGGCGGAGCCTGCGGTCTGCGTGACCGGTTTCGGCGCTGAGCTGTCGTTCGTTTTTTGGCCTGAAACTTGCCGTTCGTGGGTGTGGTGCGGCCGCGCCGCGCCGGGCTGGCGTGCCCCGCTCCGTGTCATTCCGGGCCGGAAAAGCACCGGCCCTCCCTTCTTTACCTGCGCGGGACACGCCAGCCCGACCCGGCGCTACGCCACCTGCTGCGCGCGCTGGGTTTTCAAGCCAATGC
>JBBQAH010000362.1:0-1709 GCA_038316145.1 Burkholderiales bacterium | reverse complement strand
GCACAGCATTAATGCCAAGTTTTGCTTTGATTTTTTTCTCTATCTCTGCAGCAAGTTCAGGATTATCTTTTAATAATTCTTTAACACCTTCTCGACCTTGTCCGAGTTTAGTGCCTTCGTAACTATACCAAGCACCACTTTTTTGAACAACACCACATTCGGCACCGAGGTCAACCATTTCTACTGTTTATGAAATCCTTTCGCCATGCATGTAAAAGTTGAAAATCCGGTCTACTTTGCAAGCAGTGACTTTCAGTTTACTAAATTAGCCGTCCACTTCACCTAGAAAATGCTATAGTTTAGACAATTTAACATGCTAAATTGTAAATATTGCTTATTTTTATTAAATACTATTTGCAGATTTGATCTATAATAAAATTTATGTTTTTAATTTTTATATCTAAAATTCCATGAATTTAATATTTTCTAGAAACACAATAAAAGTAGGAATCTTGGTAATTACAATTTTACAACAGATGAGTGCTGAAGGTCAACAATATAGTTTGATGGATACAACATTTGGGAATGGAGGATTTGAAGAAATACTCCCAAATGGAGGTAAAATTTATGGGCATAGTGTTCTTTATCAACAAGACCATAAAATAATTGTAGCTGGTAATTATTCATCTTATGAATTAGTTAGGTTGCATGCAGACGGAACTTTGGATAATACTTTTGGTGGTGGACTTGTTAAAACATCAAATCATCTAACTGATAATTATTTGGCAAATGCCTTATTGCAACCTGATGGAAAGATTGTTCTAGTAGGTTGTAATGCTATTGGAAATTTTGAATTAACAAGACTCAATGTAAATGGCAGCACGGATACTTCGTTTAATGGTGGATGGGTGTCGCTAAGCGCTAATGATGAAGAGCGTTATATTGCGTATGACGCAAAATTGCAACAAGATGGTAAAATAATTTTTTGTGGAATATACAATAATTATAGCTTTAACCTAAATACAGCAGAGATATTTATAGGTCGAATTAATATTGATGGAACATTCGATAGTACATTCTCAGAGGATGGTAAATTTTATGGTAGTACAATTCCCGGCGGATATAATATTCCAAATTCTATGTTCTTGCAAAATAATGGAAAGATACTAATAGGTGGTTACTACTTTAATGACAATGATGAAGAATATTTGCAAATTTCAAGGTACCTTACAAATGGAAAAATTGATACAACATTTAATGGAATTGGATATTACAGAACTTCAGTTTTGGAGGACCAAGGCAGAATAATTGACATTGTACAAAACACCGCCGGCAAGATAATTTGTGTAGGTAATAAAGGAATTAGTAATGAACCAACGGATATTTTTTTAATGCAGCTTGACACTTTTGGAGTTTTAGATAATAATTTTGGTGATGCAGGATTTATTATTTATGATTCGAAATTCAGTGTTGGAGTAAATAGAATTATACTCGATAATGATGAAAATGTACTTATTACCGGGTATCAAACATCAGAACGCGCTGATGCAGATGTTTTTACCGCGCGATTTAATGCACTTGGGAATCTTGATGAAGACTTTGGTTTGAATGGAATCGTGGTTACTGCTTTGTCAAATGGTGATGATGTTGCAAATGATATTATCCTTCAGCCCGATGGTAAAATCCTAACAGTCGGCACAATGAACGAAAATATTAATCCACGTTTTTTTGTAATACGTTATCTTGATGATTTTATTATTTCTGCTGAT
>JBBQAH010000357.1:0-3725 GCA_038316145.1 Burkholderiales bacterium | reverse complement strand
CAGGAAATCACCCGCATCGCGCAGCAGACCAAGTTCAACGGCGCTGCGATCGTCGGCGCCGGCGCCGGCGCGCAGACCTTCCAGGTCGGCGCCAACAACGGCGACACCCTGACGGTCACGACCTCCGCGGTGACGACGGTCGGCGGCGACCTGACGACCGCGACGAACGCGTCGACGGCGCTGGCCGCCATCGACATCAACCTCGACGCCATCACCACCAACCGTGCCACCTACGGCGCGGCGATGAGCCGCTTCAGCTTCGCGATCTCGAACCTGCAGATCACGGGCGAGAACCAGTCGGCCGCGCGCGGCCGGATCATGGACGCCGACTTCGCCGCCGAAACGGCCAACCTGTCGCGTGCCCAGATCCTGCAGCAGGCCGGCACGGCGATGGTGGCGCAGGCCAACCAGCTGCCGCAGACCGTACTGGCGCTCCTGCGGAGCTGACGCTCGCGCAAGCGCCGCGCCAGGCCGCAGACGCCGCTCAAGTTCGGGCGGCGGCGGCCGAGATTGACACATAGGTCGGCGCGACCGCGGCGGTTTGAGATGAACGAGGGTTGCCCATGACGATCAGTTCTGCAGGCATCGGCAGCGGGCTGGACGTCAATTCGATCGTCACCCAGCTGATGGCGATCGAGCGGCAGCCGCTAACCGCCCTCGAGACCAAGGCGACCGCGATCCAGAGCACGGTCTCGGAGTACGGCAAGATCAAGAGCGCCGTCTCGACGCTGCGCGACCTCGCCGCCAAGCTCGCCAGCACGACGACCTGGGGCCAGACGGTCACCAATTCGTCGAGCCCCGCGGTCTCGGCGACGACCAGCAACTCGGCCGCCGGCTCGTACACGGTCGAGGTCCAGTCGCTGGCGAGCGTGCAGACGATCGCCACCGCCAGCGCCATGCCGGCGACGACGACGCCGGGCGCCGGCACCCTGCACATCGAGCTCGGCACCTGGGGCGCCGGGCAGACCAGCTTCACGCCGAAAGCCGGCGCGACCGCGGTCGACATCGCCATCACGGCGACCGACACGCTGGCCGACGTCCGCGACAAGATCAACGCCGCCGGCGCTGGCGTGACCGCGCTGATCATGACCGACGCGAGCGGCTCGCGCCTGCTGATCCGCTCCAACACCTCGGGGGCGGCGAATGCGTTCCGCACCTCGGGCATCGCCTCGCTGGCGTTCGACCCCTCGGCCGGCGCCACGGCGATGACGCAAAGCCAGACCGCCGCCGACGCCGCGGCGACGATCAACGGCCTGGCCGTCACCTCGCCGAGCAACACCCTGTCGAACATCGTCGACGGCCTGACCCTCAACCTGTCGACGCTCACGACGGGGCCGGTGACCGTCAACGTCGTCACCGACGCCGAAGCGCTGAAGAAGACGATCACGGATTTCGCCGCTGCCTACACCGCGCTGGTGAAGCTGATCGCGACCGACACCAAGTACGACGCGACCGCCAGGAAGGGCGGCATCCTGCAAGGCGACAGCGCCGCCACCGGCCTGCAACGGCAGATGCGGACCCTCGCCGGCTCAGCCTCGGGCGCGTCCGCGCTGTTTGGCCACCTCTCCGATGCCGGCCTCCAGTTGCAGAGCGACGGCTCGATGACGGTCAACGCCTCCAGACTCGCCAACGCGCTCGGCAACGTCGCCGAGCTGAAGAAGCTGTTCTCGAACTCGAACCTCCTGGATCCTTCGCAGGACGGCTTCGGCAAGCGCTTTCGCGTCATCACCGACGCCATGCTCGGCGTCGACGGCGCGCTGACGACCCGGACCGACGGCCTGGGCCAGCAGCTGCAGCGCAACCAGAAGGCTCAGGACGCCCTCGCCGTCCGGCTCGAGGGCATCGAGAAGCGGATGCGCGCCCAGTACACGGCGCTCGACGCGACGATGGCCCTGCTCAACAGCAAGAGCAACTACATCACCCAGCAGATCGCGGCGTTCAACGCCAGCAATTCGTCCAAGTAGGCGCGCGGCCGGCCGCGCGGGCCGGCGCCTGGGAAATCGGCTGAATTCGGGGCTTTCGCCCGCTCAAGTCGCCGGGAGCGATACCGATACTCCAGCCAGACCCCTCGAAATCGCAACCCACCATGCTCGCGCCCGCCGCCATGTCACGACACGCCTCCCAAGCCAACGCCCACGCCTACCGGCGCGTCGGCGTCGAGACCGGGGTCGATGCGGCGTCGCCGCACCAGCTCGTGACGATGCTGTTCGACGGCTTCGGCGACGCCCTCGCGCAGGCCCGCGTGGCGCTGCAGCAGCGCGACATCGAGGCCAAGTGCAAGGCGATCACGCGCGCCGCCCGGATCGTCGACGAAGGCCTGAAGGCCTCGCTCGACCTGCGCGGTGGCGGCAAGCTCGCCCAGGATCTGCTCGCGCTCTACGCCTACGTCGCCATGCGGCTGACCCAGGCGAACCTGAACAACGACCCCGCCGCGCTCGACGAGTGCCAGACCCTGCTGGAGCCGGTGCGCTCTGCCTGGGCCGCGATCGCTCCGGCCAACGCTACCGCGGCCGCCGCCCAATGAACATGCAACGCACTCAATCTTCCGGAGCCCGCATGAATTCCGTGCTGCTGAACTACTACGAAGCGATCGAGAAGGCCAGCCAGGACATGCTCGAGGCAGCGCGCGCGGGCAACTGGGACCACGTCGTCAAGCTTGAAGGCGCGTGCGCGCTGCTGATCGTGCAGCTGAAGAACACCGCCGCCGAGGCGCCGCTGCCGCCCGACGAGGCGCAGCTGAAGTCGCGCCTGATGCAGCGCATCCTGATCAACGACGCCGAGATCCGCCAGCTCGCCGAACCCTGGCTCGAGGACCTCGACGACATCCTCGCCGGCCGGCCGAAGACGCTGCACGGACCGCGCGGCGAGGCCAGGAACAGAAACGAACGCGGTGCAAGGAGACGCGATGGAAACCAGACCGGCGCCGCTCAGGGGCATGTCTGCCGACGACGGGCTCGACGAGTTCCGCGTCTCCTCGGCGCGCGACGTCTGCACGCTGCTCAAACAGCTGCTCGACGGCTCGATCCTGCTCAACCTGAACGGCAGCGACGGCCGCGTCTTCACGAGCGCCATCTGGACGCTCGACACCACGCGCGGCACGATCGGCTTCAACGCCGACCCGAACGACCCGTCGATGCAATCCGTGCTGCACTCGCGCGAAGTCGTCGTCGTGGGCTATCTCGAGAGCGTCAAGGTCCAGTTCGACGTGCAGAACCTGGTGCTCGTGCATGGCAACAAGGCGAGCGTCCTGAGCTGCCCGTTCCCGCGCGAGATGTTCCGCTTCCAGCGCCGCAACGCCTTCCGGGTGCGGCCGCTGATGCGCAGCGCGCCGACGGCCAAGCTGCGCCACCCCGACATGCCCGACACCGAGTTCAGCCTGCGCGTCATCGACATCAGCATCGGCGGCTGCGCCCTCTTCCTGCCCGACGACGTGCCCATGATGAACGCCGGCGTCGTCATCGGCGGCGTTCGCATGGAGCTCGACGACGACACCAAGCTCGACGTCAACCTGCGCCTGCAGCACGTCACCTCGCTCAACAGCGAGGCGCGCGGCCTGCGGCTGGGCTTCGAGTACATCCGCCCGGGCGGCGACACCCTGCGCACGCTGCAGCGCTTCATCGACCTGACGCAGAAGCGCGGCAAGTTGATGGCGTTGAACTGATCTTCGTCGGTCAGCGCCGTCCCTCGTAAGTCCTGCTCGGCCACTTCGACCGATGTGCTCTAGC
>JBBQAH010000328.1:0-1745 GCA_038316145.1 Burkholderiales bacterium | reverse complement strand
GATGATATTGTTGACACCCGCGACAACCTTAGCAAGCTGTTGCTCTTCGAGCGCGATATCGAGGTAATAGGTACTGCCGCTAGCGGTGCCGAGGCTATTGAGATGACCCGCCGGATATCACCCGACGTAGTCCTCATGGACATCAATATGCCTGAGATGGACGGCATCAAAACTGCCGAGATACTTAGCAACGAAATTGCCGGTCTTGGAATTATCATGATGTCAGTGCAGGGTGAGCAAGATTACCTGCGCCGGGCTATGTTGGCTGGAGCTCGCGAGTTCTTGATCAAGCCCTTCTCCGGCGATGAGCTTGTACGCTCAATCCGCCACGTCTATAGGCTCGAGTCGAGTAAGCGGTTGATGGTATCACACAACGGCAACTCCAATGCCAGCCACGGTGTACCAGGCGAATCCGGCGGAGCCACTCAGGGCAAGATTATCACCATAGTCAGCCCCAAGGGTGGAGTCGGTCGGACCACAATTGCCTGCAACCTCGCCGTCGCTCTCAAGCTCTCTACCCAAAAGAAGGTCGCCCTTGTCGACGGCTCGCTCTACTTTGGTGATGTCGGCGTTATGCTCAACCTTCTCTCCAGTAAGACCATTGTCGATGCCGTGGAGCATATTGACGGCCTCGATGCCGAGCTGCTCAATGACATAATGGCGACCCACTCTTCGGGTGTGAAGGTCCTTTTGGCCCCGCCACTCCCTGAGATGGCTGAACTTGTCACAGCCGAGCATATACGGCGCATCCTGGTGGAGCTAGCGGCCAATTACGACTACATAGTGGTCGACACCTGGCCCTCCTTCGCGGAAACGGTGCTAACGGCGATGGACCTTTCCGATCACATCATGCTCGTTATGACGCTCGAAATGACTGCAATCAAGGATGTAAAGCTCTACCTTGAGGTGGTTGATAAGCTTGAATATCCGGCTGAGAAGGTGAAGCTGGTGCTCAACAGCTCCGGCAATGCAGCGGGCATTAAAGTTGAAGCGGTCGAGGAAACCTTACGCCATAAGGTCATGGTTGGCCTGAGTAACGACTCGCTGGCGATGCAGACAGCTATCAACCAGGGTGTTCCACTTATTATCTCTGCTCGCGAGCACCCCTTCTCCCGCGACATCAACCGGCTTGCGCGTCTCCTAACAACCGCGACAGAGGAAGATACCTCCGCGAAAGCGCCTGTCGGCGTTCGGGCGGATTCGGCGCAAGGCAACACGCGCTTGGTATCGCGGCTCAAAGCAGCGTTTCGATAAAAGCAGCCACTAACAACTAACAACTAACAACTAACAACTAACAGAGGTACAAGTTATGTCACTTCTAAAGAGAATCGGTGGTTCAGGATCTAATTCGGGCACAGGGAGCGGAAATGGCAACGGCAGTGGCGCCAGCCCAACGACCGGCACAACAGCAGGCCAGACCGCGTCAACGGATGTGCTGCCTCGCCCTACTACTAACAGGCTAGGGGGTGGTACGCAGGATGGTGGTCAACGTGGCGGGCAAGGCCTGACATCGAATAATGACTTCATCGATCTGAAGAACCGCGTACAGCAGAAACTGATCGCCGAGCTTGATCCTAAGCTCGATCTCACGAAGACTGAGGAGGTCCGTCGGAACGTTGAGGAAATCTTCAGCGAGATTCTCGAGTCGGAGAACATAGTACTGACCAGAGTAGATCGGGCGCGACTTTTTGAAGCTGTGGCTGCGGAGATCCTCGGTTTTGGTCCCATCGAGCCGCTTCTTCGTG
>JBBQAH010000451.1:0-4826 GCA_038316145.1 Burkholderiales bacterium | reverse complement strand
GAGGAAGAGGTATGAGCTGTCGGGCCGAAGTTGGCCGATCCCGAACCGTGTGGCCGTCACGGTGTCTGAGGCCACGGTCCAGCCCATGGGGATGTCGAAGCTAAAGTACTCCACACGGTACGCGGTGACCGGGCTGGCGCCGTACTCGAGCGGGGCTCGCCAGTTGATCTCCACGTGGGTCTCGGTCACGTTGAAGACCTGCGGTTTGGAGGGCGGGCTGGGGCACGTCGCGAGGTCTGGCATCCGGTGGAAGATGACTTTAGGGTTGGTGGGTGCCTCGACAATCAGGTTGGCGGACCAGGTTGTTTCGCCTACAATTCATGGATTGAAATGGGTTAGGAAAAACTGTATTACTGCCGAATGGGCTGATGGTTATTTTGTCCGAAAAAAAGATAGCATGTTTCGCGCGCAGGTCTTCATCTCTTGATTTGCAAAACATTACAGCCACAACCAGGAATTTTATCACGAAACAATCACATTCTCATTTGAAAAACAAAGAAAAAACAATTCTACCGTTCTTAAAAATCGGGTCATCATTAAAAACTATATAAAAATTTTCGACTGTATATAAGAAACGGAAAACATAATTTGGTTGTTTTTTTTATGATGCTATAGCAGTATTTTGTAGACCAAGAATAAATAACATGCAGTAGAGCATATTAGTAGGGACTTATTCATTCTCTAAAACTTGCTGTTTATTACTTTCACTAAAACATTTCACTACGTAAGTAACTCCTTTTTGGTAAATGTATTTTCTAAATATGATTATATTACTATATATATACATATATTATATTATGTATAATATATTTTATATTATATATAATGTAGGTAATATATTATATGTAATATATTATATGTAATATATTATATGTAATGTATTATATGTAATATATTATATTATATATAATATATTTAATATATTATATTACATATAATATAGTACATATATTTTTATATTTTTATATTAATATATTATTACTACTATTTCATAGGATTACTATTACTGTGTGTATTACTGCGGCAATTACGATGTATGCTATTCCAATATCAAATCTCAAACTTAATTAATTTATACCGATTTGTTACACGGATCACTAGCTAGCCAGGCCTTCAACCTCTTTAGGGTTATGAAGAAAGTTAAAACATAAGTTAACATTTTGAAAACCGGCTGCATTAAAATGCTACTTTAATTATCTTTCACTCTGATGGATTCATCAAAGGGCCGTCATGGATATGGAACGTCCGACTTATGGTCGAAAATGTGAAATATGAGACCGGCACGCCAGCAGCAGCTGACCAAGCGATTAACTGTCTGATTGGACTGCTAAGGCTACATACCGCTTTCAGACGAGGCAATGCACGTGTAAATTCCAGAGTCGGAAGTCTGCAAATCCGAAATCTGCAGGGTGCCCGAGTCGAGTATCATGGAGCGGGGATTGCTCGTGGCCAGCAAGAGCAGCCCATCCCGCACCCAGTGAATGGTCGAGGGTGGCGAGTCAGTGGCCTGACAGGGGAGCATGGCGATGGAATTGAGCGCCAGGGTTTGATTGGCCGGCCCGATTTTAATGACAGGTGGTGGGACCTCCGCCGCATGGGACACCTCCAAGTAGGCCTTGGCAATGGATGAGCCCGCCACGGATAGGGCAGAGCAGACGTAGTAGCCGGTGTCCTCTTTCTTCACCCCGTCAATCAGGAGTGTCCCGTCGGACTGGACCGCGTAACGCCCATGCGGCTGGCCGGGGAACATCAACACCTGACTCCCCTCTTTCGTCCAGAACACAGCCGGCGGGGGATTCCCAGTGGTCAGGCAATCGAAGCTCACGGAGCGCGCGTTCACCGCCACTCGCTGATCCCGCGGTGTCATTAGGAAACTCGGTCTGCACCAAAATAAATCAACAATTAATCCAACCGTTTAATAATATAAAATGAAATTGACTTAATTCCAAAAAAAAGTGATTGGCTAAATTTAATAAAAGAAATGAATAAAATGCATAAAATTGAAGAAACAAAAAAACAAGAATAATATAATGTATTTTATTTATTTATTTTAAATTAAAAATAATTGTGTTGGTTATGTAAATTAATTAAATCAACAATTAATCGAACCGTTTAATAATATAAAATGAAATCGACTCAATTCGAAAAAAAATGTGATCGGCTAAATTTAATAAAAGAGATTGATAAAATGCATTAACTTGAAAAATAAAAATAAATAAAATGAAAATAATTAAATAATTATTATAATATATTTTATTAATTTATTTTAAATTAAAAATAATTGTGTTGGTTATGTAAATTAATTAAATTAAAAGGAAAATAATTAATTGCAATGAAAATAAAATGACCGAATTCCTCAGTCTTCTACATCTTTCATGGCGTAAAGTGTGCTTAAATGTATTGTTTTTAATTTATTCAAATTTCTGTTTAGGGAGTGTCTGGATATGGATTGCAATAAAGAAAGCGCAATTTTTTACCGGCTGTGTACGGTCAACATAGCGGTGGTCGATGCAGTGCCGACAACATTTTCCGCCTCGCAGACGTAAACTCCCTCGTCCGAGGGCGAAACGCGCTCAATACGAAGGGATCGATCATCTTGCAGGCTGACACGATTGTCTTTTAATGGCCATCGGCCATCTTTCTTCCGCCACGTGACACTCGGCTCCGGATCTCCCTTGACTATGCACTCAAAGACAACCTAGAAATGTCAAAGAGAACCCTTTAAATATTCAGCGAACTTGCATCCACATCGACCACGAGCACTTAAATACTCAAATAATACATGCATTTTTGACAATCAGATTTTTGTTTTAGTTGAATTATTTTAGGGAGCGAATTCAAAATCATTTCGTAATTTAAAATACTAAAAACTTTAGTAATGAAGTAACATTTTTTTTAAATATTTAAAATAAAGTAGTATTTGTTTAAAATATTTAAAATGAAGTAACATTTTTTTTAAATATTAAAAATTTTAGTAATGAAGTAGCATTTTTTTAAATATTAAAAATGAAGTAATATTTTCTTAATATATTTAAAATGAAGTAATATTTTTTTAAAATATTAATAAAAAAGTGATAATTTTTTTCGGTTGACTTTTTCGTTGCGGTTTATTGTCTGCACTAACATTGTCTTCGGCAATGGCTGTGATGTCTTGCGGTGGAGACACGAAGGACGGTTTCACGTGGACCGACAGGACGGCCTGATGAGACTCTTTAGCTCCCACGAGATTCTCCGCGACGCAGACGTATTTGCCCGCGTCCGAGGCACGCACTTCCGTAATAACCAAGTTGCCCTCATCCATCAGGGCGAATCGTCCCGTGGCTTTCAGTTCTTTCCCGTCTCGCTTCCAGAACACTTTCGGCTCTGGGAACCCACGCGGCGGTTGGCACTCCAACAGAGCCGTCTCACCTGCCGCCACTTGGAGATTCAAGCTGGGCTGCCGACGAAATTCATCCCGAAGCACTGCAAAATAAAAGTTACACATAAAAACACATTCAAAAATTTAAAAACTTAAAAAACGTTTTTTAAACTTTCCACTAAAAATTCAGTAAAAAATATAAAAAAACTAAAAAACTACTTAATAATTGAAATGTAATGCAATATAATGCAATTTAAGATAATATAATATAAAAAATTCAAAATAATGTTTTTTAAATAAAATAAAATATTATAATGCACACAACCTAACATTATCATATGAATTAATAATATATTATTAGCAAATTATAATTTAGTAACTATAAATTAAAAATGGTGTTGGATAAACTTTTTAAAAAGCAAGTCAAAATTAGTCCTTTATTTTTGGTTTTTGAAAAGAAACGATTGATCGAGCAAGATGAGGTAAAACATATGGCTGCATCGTGTCAATGTCAGAGGGTTTTTTTGTTGTGTTCGCTGTCAAAAAAAACTGTGAATAATCCCTTCAAACCACGCATACAACATCACGATGACATATCGCGGCTGTGTTCAGCTTGCATGTTCAACGACCTTGAGGACAACCGCAGAACCAGCTATTAACGGACCCGTTTTTGAAATGAAGCCCTTTAATGATAACACCATTACAGCTTGTTTTTACAATATATATTTTGTCAGGCACGGACTAACTCACGGAGCATGTTTCTCGCCCTCCCCCAAACTTCTCTGTCGATCAATTTAACCCTACTTTTCTCAGATGCACGGCCGAGTGTGAGGGACATATCAAAAAATATTGCCGGTATTAAATTTCGTAATGTAATAAGATAACAAGGTCAAATACACCCTTTTACTCCGGTCCCAATGTCAATAAACATGTATTTCCTCGGGAAATGCAAAAATTTAAAAATTTAAAAACATGTAGATTTAAATTTTAATGTGGTTGATTACTACCGTCACAGTACATATTTGTTAAATCTAAACTTAGATTTATCTAATATATACTGTGCTCCTGTGCAATTTAATATTTATCTATTATAAAAAATTAAAGTTAAAAATACATTTAGCAAAAATAATAAATTACTGGTACGTTTCCAATTCAAATTTGCTTTTATATAATAAAATAATAATTACAAAACGGACTCCTTATTATTAATCTAGTTATATTGTATTCGAAACAATTAAAAAATTAACAATGTTTTGATGTTTCATAATAATTACCCTATAGAAATTTCTTATTTTGGTAATACAGTTTTTAGTTGTGACGTCAAAATTAACCATCCACATTAAAACGTTCCGCTCCTGTAACACTTTTTATTGGCTTTGCAAGCTTTTACGACTTTAAAGGCACCTCGAATAAAACAGAAAGTAAAAGTTTGCATCGCTCAATTACACCACAAAAGCCCCAAGTGAAG
>JBBQAH010000474.1:0-1959 GCA_038316145.1 Burkholderiales bacterium | reverse complement strand
GCATGGTCTGCGGCCTTGCCGTCCGCTTGCGACGCGAACTGGTCGTCCACCACCGTGTTGACGATGTCCCGGAGCCGGTCGACATAGCTTCCGCTCCCAACGTTCTCTTCGAACACGCGCGCCTGGCCGGTACCGGGATCGATCTCGGAGATCGGCTCGAGCACTGCGTCAATCTCCTTCCTTTCGTACTTGTTGGGCAGGTGGGTTCCCGCAAGCAGTTCTGCGGGAGCCTTCCCGCGCTTGAACTCCTTGTTCGGTGCAGGCTTCCTCGTCGCCGTTGTCGCGGTAGCGATCGCCGCGTCTTGGGTGTGGTCAGCGAATGCGTCGTCAAGTGCCCACATCATCGGCAGGTCAACGATTCCCAGGTCGTCCCACCCTCGTGCGGTCCGGAACGCAATGACGGCATGTTCGGTCCCATCTCCGAAGTCGCCGTCGATCGAGGTTGCGTGTCCGAGGTCAGACAGGGCAGCCTGCACCCTCGTGACCGCGACGCCCTTGTCGCCCTTCTGCATCGTCTTCGCGCCCAGGTGGATGTCCTCCAGGACGTCGTCACCGAGAAAGCGCGGCGAACTGAATCGCGAGCCACCAACCTTGAATGCGGACTCGTTGTCGTGCGAGTGCCCGTGATCGATCTCGCCTTCGTACAGGGCGAGAGAACGTGCCTCAGCCGTGGCCGGGTCGGCAGCCTCTTCGACGTACTCCGTCTTGCTCGGAGTCGTCGTGTGAGACTTGTGAACGGATTGCTCCCTCATTCTCGCCCCTCCAACGCTAGCGCCCCTGGTACGGCTTTCGGGGTGTACTGCCTCCGCGGTCGGAGAGCACGTGCCCCATCCCGCGGTACTCGACCCGTGCTGCCCGGGCCAGATGATCCTGGGAGATTGTCGCGCTGCCTTCGTCGGCCGCCAGGTAAGCCGCTGACAGGGCGGCGTTTCGGATGTTCGCTCCGGTCATGTTCGGAAACGTTCGCGCCAGCACCTCGAAGTCGAGGTTGGGCTCGAGTGGCGCGTGGGTCGTCGACGTCAACCGCGTCCACAAGGTTGCACGCTCGTCCTCGTCGGGAGCACCGAACACGATGTGGGCTGCGAGGCGGCGCTTGAGCGCCCGATCGATGCCGCTCTCGAGGTTGGTGGTCAGGATGGTAATGCCACCGAAGCTCTCCACGCGTTGCAGCAAGTAATTGACCTCGAGGTTGGCGTAGCGATCGACCGCACCCTTCACATCGGTGGTACGCGAGCCAAACAGCGCGTCGGCCTCATCGAACAGGAGGAGCGCATGGCCCTCCTGTGCCGCATCAAAGAGCCGGCCAAGGTGCTTCTCGGTCTCGCCGATCCACTTCGAGACAACCTGGCTGAGCTCCACCTGGTACAGATCTAGGCCGAGCTCGCGTGCGATCAGACCGGCCACCATGGTCTTGCCGGTGCCCGGCGGGCCAGAGAACAGCGCAGGCACACCATGGCCGAGCGCGAGCTTGCCGCGATACTGCCAGTCTTCGAGCACGCGATGCGCATGCCGAATGCGCGCGATCAGCGCCCGAACCTGGTCCCTGGTCTCGTCGCCTAGCACGACGTCATCCCACGACTGGCGCACATCGAGCCTGGTAGCAAGCCCGCCCAGACGCTCCGCGATGTTGTGGCGGATGCCCTAGTTGAGGGACTCGGTGGTCAGCGCCCCACCCGACAAAGTAAGGGCCGACGCGGTGGCACGTTCGATCGCCTTGGGTCCCACCTGGAAGCGAAGCGCCAGCGTCTTGTAGTCCACCTGCGTGTGACCGCTCACGGAGCGCGCCCAGAGGGAGCGACGCGCCTCGACATCTGGCAGGTTCCATCGCACGCGAAGTACCGGAGCGTCGCACCCAAGATCAACGCCCCAGCCGGTGGTCGAGACCGCAAGCGGGCCCACATGCGACCTCGCGAACGCCGACAGCGCCTGCGAGGCGACCGCATCCTTGGTCACCTCGTC